>NZ_JBHVWS010000102.1:0-17075 GCF_042882185.1 Streptomyces sp. NPDC058239 | reverse complement strand
CAGGTAGCGGTGCAGTGCCTGGGTTTGCGTGGGGTGGCTGCGGTGGTGGGAGTTGGCCAGGGTGAACTGCCGCAGCGGGCCGAAGTGGGCCTCGATCGGGTTGGCCCAGGATGCGTAGGTCGGGGTGAAGCACAGCTCGACCTTGTTCTTCTTCGCCCAGCGGCGGATGTCGGCGCCGGTGTGGGCGGAGAGGTTGTCCAGGATGATGTAGATCGGGGCGCCGTCGGGTCGGGCGGCGCGGATCGACTTCAGCGCGGCCAGGGTGTTGGCGGTTCCCTTGCGGCGGCGGTTGACGCCCCACAGGCGGTCGTCGCCCACGGAGTAGCAGCCGTGGAAGTAGGTGACGCCGTGGGTGCGGCGGTAGGTCGCCGGCAGCCGGTTTGGCTTGCCCTGCTTCGCCCAGCAGGAGCCTGCGGTGGGCCGGATCCCCAACGGCCCGAACTCGTCGAAGGCGAAGACCCGGTCCGGGAAGCGGTCCAGAACCTGCTCGATCCGGTCGAGCTTGGCGTCGCGATGAGGGTCGGGTGATTCCTTCCATGTCTTGGTGCGCTGGAAGGTGATGCCGCGGCGCCGGAGCAGGCACCGTAAGGCTTCACGGCCGATGCGGATGACACGTCCGTGCACTTCCCGCAGGTAGGCGGCGAGTTTGCGGATCGACCAGCGGGTGAAGGGCTGGCCGAGCCTGGTGGGGCGGGTGGTGGCCGTCCGGATGACGAATTCCTCGTCGTCAGGACTGAGCAGGCGGGGACGGCCTCCCGCCCACTGAGGGTCCAGGCAGGCCAGGCCGATCTCGTTGAACCGGTGGATCACGTCGCGGACGGTGTCCTCGTCGGCCTGGACCAGCTTCGCGATCACCGGGACCCGGTTCCCGCCGGCCGAGGCCAGCAGCATCATCGCGCGCCGGAACCGCACCGAACTGGTGCTGCCCCGACGCACGATCTGCTGCAGCTTCTGTCCCTCCTGGTCGGTTAACCTGCGCACCCCGACAGGCTCGGCCATCGCGCCTCCAACGGTCGGATCGGACGTCACCGCACACATCCAACCGCCGCGACCACAAGCCGGGCGAACCTTCCCGGTCGGGGGACTACTTCTCGCGCAGAGTCTCGACTTCGGTGGCCAGCACAGCCATGTCGCGGACGTGCATGTAGTACCTGGTCGCGTACTCGTCGTCGATCGCCGGGAGAACCTTCTCGAACACCGCTGTCAGCCGGATCAAGCCTTCACCGCGCTGTTCGTCAAGCGGGCCTTTGAGAACGCCCAGGGCGTAGCCGTACGCGTCCGCATCAAGCATCACCATGTCCTGGTCCTCGATGTCCAGGCCGCGGAAGCCCGGCGGGAACGGCATGGCCAAGTGCTCGGCCATCACCTGCGAGAGCGCTTCAAGCTTCTCTTCGAACATGCACAAGATCCTGCCGGATCCCACCCGGCGAACCAATCCGGTCACGGGACTAGACACATGAACGAGTTCATCGAGGACTGGACCCACACGCCCCTTCGCGCTATCGGGGCACCCGCCGGCGAGGTGGCGGTACGACCAGAGATCAACCGCGTTCATGGTCCCGACCGGATGGGTGCGGATCCCCTGAGGGGAAGACCTGGCCCGAGGGCGTACGGCTGACGCTTCGGGCTTCAGGGCCGGTAGACGCACTCCGCCATGGTCGCGTGCTTCTTCCAGCCCAGCGTCTCGTACAGCGCGCGCCCGGCGTCGGTCGCGCCGAGGACTCCGAGGCCGGCCCCCTCGTTCAGGGCGTGGTCGGCGAGCGTGTGCATCACCAACTGCCCCAGCCCGCGCCGACGGTGGGCATCCTCGGTCCGCACTCGGTCCACGACTGCCGCATCCCCGAGTACCGCCATCTGCCCCTGGGCCGCCTGCTCGCCCGCCGCGTCCAGCACCCGCGCGAAGACGACGGATCCGACGGTCTCCACCGTCACGGTGTATCCCTCTGGCTCGACCCGGTGGGCGGCCATGAGGTCGGTGACCATCAGGTGTCCGGTGTCCTCGTACGCCACCACCCACCCGGGGGACAGCCACGGCTCGATCACCTCTGGCTCGAGGGGCATCTTCATCCAGGTTCGCGGCACGGCCACTGAGGCGGAGGCGCTGCGGACCCGCAACTCATCGGCCTCGGGCAGGACATGGCGTCCCACTTCAACCGGGCTGTCGGCCACCGCGATGTAGAACCCCCAGGGCATCTCGACCGGCGGCGGTGTCCGCCGCGATACGGCCCAGCCTGCCACCCAGGTCTCGACTAACTCCGCAACCATCAGATCCTCCCGTGCCATCAGCAGCTGAGTAATAGTTACTCGTCGATTGTGAACATTACATCTCCGTATGCAGTGGCGGCACGCTTCTGGTGAACGCCGCAGGTTGACACGTCAGCCGCGACCGAGATCGGCAGCACGGTCGGTGCTGTTGTATGCAGGGAGACCACATCAGCACCAGCTACGTGCTGACAGTGACGCCGACGCGGATCACGTGGACGCGCACCACCGGCGGCGGCACGAAGTGCACGGCCACCGCTGCGGATTCCACGTGGCGGGGTCCGTATGTCCGGGTGGAGAAGGTAGAAGGAACCGACGTGGGGCAGAACGGTTACCAGGGGAGTGTTCCGCAGCGTCATCCACACCGCAGGATAGGGAAATCGCATGGCAAACCCGATGTCTGCTGCTCAGGTCATATCTGCTTTGCGTGCCGAGGGAGTGCGCGTGGTTGAGGTCGGCAACTGGCGTACGCACAACCGGAACTCGAAAGGTGCATGGGGTCCGGTCAACGGCAGCATGGTGCACCACACGGTCACCAAGGGGACCGCGGCGACCGTGGCCATGGTCCGGGACGGGTACGCGTCCCTGCCCGGCCCGTTGTGCCACGGGATGATTGCGAAGGACGGCCGGGTGCACATGGTCGGCTGGGGCCGCGCGAATCACGCGGGCGGCGGTGACCCGCGCGTTCTGGAGCAGGTGATCGCCGAGTCGTACGGCAGCCGGCCGACCCCGCCCACGAAGGGCAACGCGAACGGAACCGACGGCAACGCGCGCTTCTACGGCTGGGAGTGCGAGAACCTCGGCGATGGCAAGGACCCCTGGCCCAAGGCGCAGTACGACGCGATCGTCCGGGTGCAGGCGGCGTTGTGCCGGGCGCACGGCTGGTCGGCGAAGTCCGTGATCGGCCACCTGGAGTGGTCGAACGACAAGGTCGACCCCCGTGGTTTCACCATGGCCGAGCTCCGCGCCGATGTGGCTGAGCGGCTGAAGCACCCCGCGAGCTGGAACCCGAATGAGGAGGACCCCATGGCAGGGATCACCAAGCGCGACATTTTCGACGCCGTCTGGAAGACCGATGCGATCGGCGGCCCGACGGACGCGGCAGACCACGGGACGAACCCCACGTGGCAGCCGCAGTCCATCTTGAAGGACATGCAGGCCCGCATCCGTTCCATGGACAAGCGGATGGCCGCCCAGACCGCCGCGATCACCGCGCTCGCCGGTCAGGTCGGCACGGGCGCCGACGCCGAGACCATCGTCGCCGCGGTGGAGGCCGCGATCGAGCGGGCTGTCATCGACGTCAACATCAATACCAGGGAGACCTGATGGCATCGATCTCCACTGCCACGTTCTGGATCGCAACGGCGTAGCGCACTGTGCGGACCGCCGCGCAGACCCTCAGCGCAACGCTCGGCCTCGACACCGCCGGTGTTCTCGATGGTGAGTGGAAACAGAGCCTCTCACTCGCCGGGAGCGCCGCGGTCCTGGTGGCCCTCGCCGCGATCACCGCGTCCGGGAGCGGTGACGGGCCGGGGCTCGCGGAGATCGTACGGACTCGCACATGACTCCGTCGTCGTCCGGTGGCGACCGTGTCGCCGTGGAAGTGGCCGAGATGCGCGGGGAGATCCGGACGGCGTTCGCCGAGTTGAACGGCCGATTGGACCTCGCGTGTCCGTGCCGTTGTCCTGGGTGTCCGCGCCGTTGTGGGGCGCTTTCGTCCGCTCGGACGGCCTCTTGTGTTTCTCGTCCGCAGGTCTACCGCCGCAGCAGCCGGCCACCAGGCCGGGTCACGACCGAGAGGAGACCACCATGGCCCGCAGGTTGCGGATGCTCGGCACCAACAGCAAGACCGGCGAATGCCCAACTCTGTACGAGGACCTGGACACTGGCGAGGTACTGGTTCAAGGGAAGGTCGCTGACCCCGAGGACATTGCTCAGATGGTCAATCCGCTCTCGGGGGAGACGATGGTTGTCGTTGATCGAGCTCTCCTGATCAATTTTGCGCCCAAGGAGTGACGTGCAGGATGTCGTGCCCGCCTCGCAGATCCTCGACTTCTGGCTGTTCGACTCCTGTGTCCTCGCCCGCTTCAACTGGGAGGGCAGCAGCCGTCGCATGGAACTGAGCACTGACCCGGAGCTGGTTGTCCAGGCGTGCCAGGCCCGCGATGCTGCCTGGCATTTCGCCATCAGGTACGAGGAGTTCAGGGCGCGGGTACCGTCCCGTATGTGAGCACCGATGACCAACAAGCCAGGACTGCCCTCGGTGCACGGCTGCGTGAGCTGCGCACCGAGGCCGGACTGACTGTCCGCGGCCTGGCGGCAGAGTGCGGCTGGGTGCCATCGAAGATCTCGAAGCCTGAGAACGGTAAGCAGACCGCCACGACGTCGGACCTCGATACCTGGGCGGCCGGGGTTGGCCGGCCTGAGACCGCTGCCGAGCTGAAAGGGCGGCGCTCGCAGCTGATGATCGCGCCGACCAGCTGCGGGCGGGGCAACGCCCGTACCCGAGGCCGGCGGCGGCGAGGCGCGGCCGACGACCCGGGGCGGTGAGCGCGGTGGTGGCCGCCTCTGTCACAGGCGTAGGACGACCAGGGCGGTGTCGTCGGTGGCACCGGCAGGTGGGGTCAGGTCGGCCAGGAGTGCGTCGGCGAGCGTTTCGGGATCGGCGTCCTGGTGGCGGGTGAGTGAGTCGGCAAGCCGGGCCAGGCCGACATCGATGTCCTCGCTGCGGCGCTCGACCAGCCCGTCGGTGTACAGCACAAGAGTGTCCCCCTCGGTGAACGCGGTCTCGGCCTGGGGCCGGGGAGCGTGCTCGGGGCGGGCGCCGAGCGGGGGATCGGTGGCCTCGTCGAGGAAGTCCACGGTGCCGTCGGGGTGCAGCAGGGCTGGTGGAAGGTGGCCGGCGCTGCTGTAGGCGATGGTGCGGTTGGTGCCGTCGATGACGGACAAGACGGCCGTTGTCGATTCCGCGCCGTCGACCGAGCGGGCGTACAGGCCGAGGGCTTCCAGGGCCTGGGCGGGGCCGTCGGCGACGCGGGAAGCGGCGCTGAGGGCGCTGCGCAGCTGGCCCATGACGCAGGCAGCGGCGAGGCCGCAGCCGACGACATCGCCGACAGCCACCGCGATGCGGTCGCCAGGCAGGTCGACGAGGTCGTACCAGTCCCCGCACACGTTCAGCCCCCCGACCGCCGGGCGGTAGCGCACCGCTGCGCGGTGATGCCTCACAGGCCCGGGGGCGGGCAGCATTGCCTCTTGCAGGCTCAGGGCGACTTCGTGTTCGCAGGCGTGGGCCTCACGCAGCCGTTCGTTGACCCCCTGCAGTTCCCCGGCCCGGGTGTACAGCTCGGCTTCCAGTACCGTCGGCCGGTCTCCGCTGCCTCGGCCACTGAGTGTGCGGACCAGTTCGGTGATGTCCTCCTCCCGGTGCAGCAGCAGCGCTACCTGCCCGTCCGGGCCGAAGACGGGGACGTTGACCGGACTCCAGTACCGCTCCTCCCACACCCCGGGCCGGTCCGGGTACTCCACGTCGTAGCGGTGCAGCGTCATGGCGTCGCACTCCCCGGTGGCAGCCACCCACCGCAGCGATGACTGCAGCTTGCGCATACCGGTCACGGCGGCGTCCTCGGGGTCGTCGGGGAAGGCATCGGACAGGTAGCGGCCTACCACCTGGTCACGGGTACGCCCCATGCTGCTCAGGAACGCCTCGTTGACGTCGACGTACACCAGGTCCGTGGTGAACAGAGCCACCGCGCCCGGCAGCGCCTGGAATACCGCCTCGTAGTCGATCCCGGATGCGTTCACGATGCCACCTGCCCACGACGCCATGTCGATCATGTGCTCTTTCACGATAGGCATCAGCGGCGCTCCGTGGCAGGTCAGCACTCCAGGGTGCCGCAGCCGCCAGGCGTGGGCGCGGACGACAAGGCTGCCGCGGGGCGCATGGCTCACACGGTTTCGGCCGAGTTCAAGCGGCGTGTCCGCCCGCCGTCCCCGGGGGACGCGGCCCGTGCCTTCCTCTCCCGCGCTCCGTGGCCGGCAGGATTTGGGCCAGTCCCGACGGGCCTGGCCGCCGGGCGCCAGAGGTCCGCTGTGTCACGGCGTGATCGCGAAGGACGGCCGGGCCGAGTCGCCTTCTCGACGAACCGCGTCTTCCGGCACAGCGAACCACGTGTCACCCGTCACCAGACCCGCAACCCCGACCGTCAAAGATCTCCAGCGGCTCCCGACAGGCCCGCCTGGAGGACATCGAGAAGCGGAGGTGGCTCGGTCCGATCCGTACGGGCCGCTATCTCGCCCGTCTCCACCACTTTCTGGAGGCAGTTGCCGCAGTGGCGGATGCCGTGGGTGACGACGGGTCGGGCAACTCCCGCACAGCGGAACGGATCAGGTCGAATGTGGCGACCGGATGCCGTGAGCCGACCGCGGGCAGGACGACACCGAGGCAAACCAGCTTGAACCGCTGATCGCCGAGCGCAATCCCGACGAAGACAGGCGCTCCGACGCACCCCACGGGAACCTCGCCGTTCCACCACACCCGGGCGTCGTCGGAGTCCCGCACGACGTTCCCGATGGTCACGACCTGCGGCCGGTCGGTCCGGTCCGGCCCGACGTCGTGGCCCAGGACGTACGCGGGCACCCGCTCGCCCCCGACGACGGCGACGTCCTCCGGCTGTGCCGCCAGCCCGTCGGTGATCTCGTCGGTAGCCCACTCCCACCGCTTGCGGCGGGCGAGCGCGTGCAGTCCGCCGGTGGGCATCACAGCCACACCGGAGTCACCGAGATGGGCCCACTCCTGCTCGAACTTGATCATCGCGATGGCTTGGGCGCTCATGGCCGACTCGGACAGCTCGGACCGCAGCCGCACCTCGGCGATGTCGTAACGGGTCATCGCCCCGGCGGTCACCAGGTACTGCCGGACCGTCTCCGTGTCGCCCTGCCTGCCGACGAGATCGTTGAACCAGAACGCCGTACCGAAATCGTCCCCGCGGTGGGCCTGTTGGTACGGGAGGGTGGAGCGGCGAGCGCTGCCGAGTATGGAGTCGATGATCGCGTCGTGAAAGACGGGGGCTTCGGGCATGAGGCCGGACCCTAGTCGAGCGCCGTGATCCGGTCACGTCATATCCGGAGCCTCGGCGTCGAGTCCGCGAGGAACTGCGCCCGGCCGGGGAGCAGGTATCCACCCCGATCGCAGTGCCTGCCATGCCGGGGCGGATGCGCCGCCGACCTCCCCGGTATCGGCAGGGGATCGTCAGTACGGGGGACTTGGTGGGCCACTGCCTCTACCCGCCCTCGCAGCGGGCAGTGTCCGCGCTGATCAGGGCCGGCGCCGGCGCCGTTGTCCTGGGTGTCCGTGTCGTGTCCGGACAGGGTGTCCGCGCCGTTGGTCAGCCATCGTCGTCCGCGTGCCGGACGATTCGCTTCAGCTCTCGCTCGACCTCGTACCGGCTCTGCTCGGTTTCCTTGGCGTGGAGGGTGATCGCCGCCTGCACGGCGGCGGCCCCTTTCCCCGGCCCTGCCCACGTTCTTGGGTAAGTAAGGCCGCGGCCGAGTCCATTCCGCATCCGAGAGATCGTCCGTCGACGACCTGAGGCCTCCGGTTGCCTCCCCGGAGCGCGGCTTGACCGCTCCCGGCGATTGCCGCGGTGCCCGGCGTTGCCGGGGCGGCAACAGGTCTCGTCGCTCTCTTCAGATGACCGGGGCCGTCTCTCCCATCCGACCTTGGTTGTGAAAGCCCAAGCTATTAGCCCGTGTTCGCTGGTGTCGACGGCTGACTGCGGCAGCAGCCAACCTCTTAACACGTCGTACGGCACCATCACTTGAACCATTTCTAGGTTCATTCAGTGTTGGGGCGGGGGGCTTCGAAGCCCGGTCAGGAGATGGCGCTAGCTGAAGCAAGCAATTGACTGGAGCGTCAGCTAGTTGACCTTTTAATGGAAGAAGTTGGCCGTTTGCGATTGCCTGCTGTGAGGTGAAGGATGGTTCATACGGGTGCCTGGTAGCCCCGCGCTACGAGTCCCTGGTGGGCGGGGGCTTCCGTCACATCGCTGGTTGAAATCCCGCATGGGCACTCTGACATACTCGTTCTGCAAGGGAGCTAGCATGATCAGCAAACCGCGCCGACGGATATCTCGTTATATTGGCGCATCCTGCCTGGCTGCAGCGCTTGCTGTGTCAACAGGTGCGACCGTCAGTATGGCGACTCCCCGAATTCCCGACCAGACAACGACTGCAACGCAGGACGATTCCTGGAACGACGACGACGACGATTCCTACGACGACGATTCCTACGACGACGAGTCGGGGAACGACGATTCGGGGGATGACGATTCCTGGAGCAACGATTCGGGAAGCGACAACTCCTGGAACGATGATTCTGGGGATGACGATTCCTGGAGCGACGATTCGGGAAGCGACAACTCCTGGAACGATGATTCTGGGGATGACGATTCCTGGAGCGACGATTCGGGAAGCGACAACTCCTGGAACGACGATTCGGGGGACGACGATTCCTGGAACGACAAGTCGGGGAACGATGATTCCTGGAACGACGATTCCTGGAACGACGACGACAAGGGCGGATGGGTGGACGTGTCAGGGGCAGTGATGAATGCTCTTAATGACACGCCAGTCTCTGCGCGGTAAGTCCCTCCGCCGCCAACCGGTATTGCTGGAAGGGCGTTGCGGGTGTCGCACTGGCGACACCCGCAACGCCGCGCGCGGCGTTCGTGGCGTTGCGGGTGTTGGCCGCTGCGGCGATGCGGGGATCGGGGGTGGGCGACGCTCGGTGCGTCCTGGCTCGATACAGCAGCCTGGGCCGTCCGGCTCGTCCACCTCCGGCCATGTCTCCGAGTCTGGGCACGCCTGGGCCTGCCGGGGGTCGGTATACGTGCTGCAGACCCGGAGGCGCGCCTTGCGTACGCGCTGATGTCCGCAGCGGTGTGGGCCGATATCGCTGAGCACAGCAGCGCCGCGCGGGCGCCCCGTGTTGCGCAGACGGCAGGAGCCTGGGTGGCGCACTGCGATTGCGAGACCGATGCAGATCTTGCTCTCTCTGTCAAGTTCGCACCGGAACGCCGGTAAATGTCAATCGGTGTGAACCGGTGCAAGTCGGGCTCGACCTCAAGATCTTCCGGGCACTTCCAGTCGGGCAGGTGGCAGACGGCGAGGGCCGCGGTGTCGTCGTGGAGGCGGTTGTTGCTGTAGCTGAGGAGGCCGCGGTGGAGTCGGTCGAGGAATTCCCGGGGCTGGAGAAGACGGTCGGGTTCGTCATGGGCGGCCTCGCGAAACGGGCCGAGGAGGGTGGCGGCCGAAAACCGCAGGTCAGAGCGGTGAGAGGGGCCCATGGTGCGGGGGCTCCGGCCGTTTCTGCTTCCCGCTCACGGCCTGACCGCCGTGTCACTGCGGGGCTGGCCAGTGGAGTGGCTACCGACCCGATCGGCGTCCGAGGGATGGTGGGAGTGCCAGTAATCGGGTACATCAGGACAAGTAGCACTGGTTGGTACGGCTCGGCAGGCGCCCATGCGCGCTCCGCGCGGACCGGCCGCGTCCGCCCACCCCACAAAGCGGCGAGGTGAGCTCCTCATGTCCGCACCATCCGCTCCGAAGAACACGCCCAAGGTGACCGAGCGTGAAGCGCGCCAAGTGGCCGAGGCCGCTCGCGAACAGGACTGGCACAAGCCCAGTTTCGCCAAGGAACTCTTCCTCGGGCGCTTCCGGCTCGACCTGATCCATCCGCATCCGCTGCCGGCCGCGGACGACGTCCGGCGTGGCGAGGCGTTCCTCGCCCGGCTGCGCGACTTCTGCGAAACCAGGATCGACAGCGCCCTCATCGAGCGTGAGGCGAGGATTCCCGACGAGGTGATCAACGGCCTCAAGGAACTCGGCGCGCTCGGGATGAAGATCGACCCGAAGTACGGCGGCCTCGGCCTCACCCAGGTCTACTACAACAAGGCCCTCGCCCTGGTCGGCTCCGCCAGTCCCGCGATCGGTGCACTGCTCTCCGCCCACCAGTCCATCGGCGTACCGCAGCCGCTGAAACTCTTCGGCAGCCAGGAACAGAAGGACACCTTCCTGCCCCGGTTGGCCAGCACCGACATCTCGGCGTTCCTGCTCACCGAACCGGACGTCGGCTCGGACCCGGCCAGGCTCGCCACCTCGGCGGTTCCGGAGGGACCGGACTACATCCTCGACGGTGTGAAGCTGTGGACGACCAATGGTGTCGTCGCCGACCTCCTCGTCGTGATGGCCCGCGTCCCGAAGTCGGAAGGTCACAAGGGCGGCATCACGGCCTTCGTCGTCGAGGCGGACTCCCCGGGCATCACCGTCGAGAACCGGAACGCCTTCATGGGCCTGCGCGGCCTCGAGAACGGCGTCACCCGCTTCCACCGGGTCCGGGTCCCGGCCGCGAACCGCATCGGCCCCGAAGGCGCGGGGCTCAAGATCGCCCTCACCACGCTCAACACGGGACGGCTCTCCCTGCCCGCCATGTGCGTCGGCGCCGGGAAGTGGTGTCTGAAGATCGCCCGCGAGTGGTCGGCGGTCCGTGAGCAGTGGGGCAGGCCGGTCGCCCGGCACGAGGCCGTCGGCGCCAAGATCTCCTTCATCGCCGCAACCACCTTCGCGCTCGAAGCGGTGGTCGACCTCTCCTCCCAGATGGCGGACGAGAACCGCAACGACATCCGGATCGAAGCGGCCCTTGCCAAGCTGTACGGCTCCGAGATGGGCTGTCTGATGGCCGACGAACTGGTCCAGATCCGGGGCGGCCGGGGCTTCGAGACAGCCGCGTCCCTCGCCGCCCGCGGCGAACGGGCCGTCCCCGCCGAACAACTCCTGCGCGATCTGCGGATCAACCGGATCTTCGAGGGCTCCACCGAGATCATGCATCTGCTGATCGCCCGTGAGGCCGTCGACGCCCATCTGAAGGTCGCGGGGGACATCATCGACCCCGACAAACCCCTCTCCGCCAAGGCGAAGGCGGGCGCGAACGCGGCCGGCTTCTATGCCCGCTGGCTGCCCAAGCTCGTCGCAGGTCCAGGGCAACTCCCGCGTACGTACGGGGAATTCAACCCACCCGGACACCCGGACCTGTCCACCCATCTGCGCTACGTCGAACGCTCCGCCCGCAAGCTCGCGCGCTCCACCTTCTACGCCATGTCGCGCTGGCAGGGCCGGATGGAGACCAAGCAGGGCTTCCTCGGCAGGATCGTCGACATCGGCGCGGAACTCTTCGCGATGAGCGCCGCCTGCGTCCGCGCCGAACTGCTGCGCTCCTCCGACGACCACGGCCGCGAGGCCTACCGGCTCGCCGACACCTTCTGCCGACAGTCCCGCATCCGGGTCGAGGAACTCTTCACCCGCCTGTGGTCCAACACCGACGACCTGGACCGGCGCGTGGTCGACGGCGTCCTGGCCGGTGCGTACACCTGGCTGGAGGAAGGCATCATCGATCCGAGCGGCGAAGGCCCGTGGATCGCCGACGCCACTCCCGGGCCGTCCGTCCGGGACAACGTCCACCGCCCCGTTCGCTGAACCGCGGACCACCGGGCGGGCGCACGTCCACTCACCGGACGTACCCCGCCCGGCCGTGCGCGGTACGGCAGGATGACGGTCCGTGACCGTCATCCACATCCCCGGCTCCAAGTCCGTCACCGCGCGTGCCCTGTTCCTGGCCGCCGCCGCGAACGGCACCAGCACCCTCGTACGGCCCCTGCGCTCGGACGACACCGAGGGCTTCACCGAAGGCCTCACGCGCCTCGGCTACCGCGTCGGGCAGGAAGCGGACCGCTGGCACATCGAGGGCCGCCCCTCCGGCCCCGCCGTCACCGACGCCGACGTCTACTGCCGCGACGGCGCCACCACGGCACGCTTCCTGCCGACCCTCGCCGCGGCCGCCGCCTCCGGCACGTACCGCTTCGACGCCTCCGCCCAGATGCGCCGCCGCCCCCTCGCCCCGCTCACCGAGGCCCTGCGCACGCTCGGCGTCGACCTGCGCCACGACGCGGCCGAGGGTCACCACCCGCTGCGGATCGACGCAGCCGGAATCAGGGGCGGCGAACTCACCCTGGACGCGGGGGAGTCCTCCCAGTACCTCACCGCGCTGCTGATGCTCGGACCGCTGACCGCTCAGGGGCTCCGGATCACCGTCACCGACCTGGTCTCCGCCCCGTACATCGAGATCACCCTCGCGATGATGCGCAGCTTCGGGGTCGAGGTGACCCGCGGCGGCCACCACGACGACGTCTTCACCGTGCCACCCGGCGGCTACCGGGCCACCACGTACGCCATCGAGCCCGACGCCTCCACCGCGAGTTACTTCTTCGCCGCGGCGGCCCTCACCGGCCGTGAGATCACCGTCCCCGGCCTCGGCACGGACGCACTCCAGGGCGACCTCCGGTTCGTCGATGTGCTGCGCCGCATGGGCGCCGAGGTGCACACCACAGCCCGGTCCACCACCGTCAGTTCCGGCGGCACTCTCTCGGGCCTCGTCGTCAATATGCGCGACATCTCCGACACCATGCCGACGCTGGCGGCGATCGCCCCCTTCGCCTCGGGGCCGGTACGCATCGAGGACGTGGGCAACACCCGGGTGAAGGAGTGCGACCGGCTGGAGGCCTGCGCCCACAACCTCAGGCGGATGGGCATCACGGTCGGGACGGGCCGGGACTGGATCGAGATCCACCCCGGCACACCCCGCCCCACCGAGATCACCACCCACGGCGACCACCGCATCGTCATGTCGTTCGCCGTCGCCGGCCTGCGGGTGCCGGGCATCACGTTCGACGACCCCGGTTGCGTACGGAAGACGTTCCCCGGGTTCCACGAGGCCTTCGCCGAGTTCGCGGAACTCACGAACCGTTAGGGTTCCTGGGCCCACGCCGTCTCCGGGAGTTCTCATGTCCACGCCGCCCCACCACCTGCCGACCTCCTACGGATCCGTTGCGTCGTGCCACATCTGCGGTGCGCTACCGGCGGTCCACGCCGTGGTGCGCGGACACCGCGGGCTCGTCGTCACCTTGCGCTTCCTGACCGAGGAGGGCGCCTTCTGCCGGACCTGCGGAACGGCCACGTACCGCAGGATGACCTCGGACACCCTCTGGCAGGGCTGGTGGGGTCTGCTGTCGGTGTTCGCCGCACCGGTCACGATGGTGATGAACATCGGCGCCCGCTCCCGGATCCGCGCCCTGCCCCACCCGGTGGGCAATCTGCGGCCCCAACTCGCCCCGGGGCGCCGGGTCCTGGCCCGGCCGCCCGCGCTGGTCATCATGGCCGCCCTGGTCGTGGCCCTGGGCACGGTCGTGGTCCCGAAGCTGATTCCGCACACCCAGCCCACGTTCACCGCCGGCGACTGCATCCGCAACCACGCGAAATGGCCCGAGCAGGACCTCGAAGAGGTCGGCTGCAGTTCCCCCGAGGCCGAGTACTGGATCTCCGACGGGGACAAGTGCTGGGGCAAGGACTGGCTGCTCTACCTGGAGTACAGCGCGGAGAAGAAGACCCTGTGCGCTCACCCCATGTCGAAATGACCGCCCCCGGCGACTCCACGGATCACAGCGGCCCGGCGGACGAGGTTCCGCGCCGGGACGGCTGAGACCGGCCCCGGGCGGACCGCGCCGAACCGGCGCGAGGGACGCACTGTCCACACCCACAGCCGATGCGGCAACAATGGGGGGCATGACCGACAGCCCTGCCCCCCTCGCCGACCCGCACGTCGTCTTCGATGCCACGGAAGGCCCCCGGGATCTCGTCATCCTCGGCTCCACCGGCTCGATCGGCACCCAGGCCATCGACCTGGTGCTGCGCAACCCCGACCGCTTCCGCGTCACCGCGCTCTCCGCCGCGGGCGGCCGGGTCGCACTCCTCGCCGAGCAGGCGCGGCAGCTGCGGGTGCGTACCGTGGCAGTAGCCGCACCGGAAGCCGTACCGGCCCTCCGCGAGGCGCTGCGCGAGCAGTACGGGACGGGCGAGCCGCTCCCCGAGATCCTGGCAGGGCCCGAGGCCGCCGCCCAGCTCGCCGCCGGCGACTGCCACACCGTGCTCAACGGAATCACCGGATCGATCGGTCTCGCTCCCACGCTCGCCGCACTCGAAGCGGGCCGCACGCTCGCCCTGGCCAACAAGGAGTCGCTGATCGTCGGCGGCCCGCTGGTCAAGGCGCTGGCCGAGCCCGGCCAGATCATCCCGGTCGACTCCGAGCACGCCGCCCTCTTCCAGGCGCTCGCCGCGGGCACCCGAGCCGACGTACGCAAGCTCGTCGTCACCGCCTCCGGCGGCCCGTTCCGCGGGCGTACGAAGAGCGAGCTGGCGGACGTCACGCGCGAGCAGGCCCTCGCGCACCCCACCTGGGCCATGGGCCCGGTCATCACGATCAATTCCGCCACCCTGGTCAACAAGGGACTGGAGGTCATCGAGGCGCATCTGCTCTATGACATTCCGTTCGACCGGATCGAGGTCGTGGTCCACCCCCAGTCGTACGTTCACTCCATGGTGGAGTTCACCGACGGCTCCACCCTCGCCCAGGCCACACCCCCGGACATGAGGGGCCCGATCGCCATCGGCCTCGGCTGGCCCCAGCGCATCCCGGACGCCGCACCGGCCTTCGACTGGTCGAAGGCGTCCAGCTGGGAGTTCTTCCCCCTCGACAACGAGGCCTTCCCGTCCGTGGGACTGGCCAGGCACGTGGGCACGCTCGGTGCCACCGCCCCGGCCGTGTTCAACGCCGCGAACGAGGAATGCGTCGACGCATTCCTGGCAGGACGGCTGCCGTTCAACGGAATCATGGATACGGTCACGGCGGTGGTGGCCGAACACGGCACCCCC
Organism: Streptomyces sp. NPDC058239; assembly: GCF_042882185.1. NCBI lineage: Bacteria > Bacillati > Actinomycetota > Actinomycetes > Kitasatosporales > Streptomycetaceae > Streptomyces > Streptomyces sp. NPDC058239. The sequence continues at coordinate 1,997 of NZ_JBHVWS010000102.1, read as the reverse complement.
GCCACGGGAACTTCGCTCACGGTCGCAGACGTCCTCGAAGCGGAGACCTGGGCACGCGCCCGGGCCCGTGAACTCTCGGCGAAAGCGACAGCGGAGGCGCGCGCATGAGTATTACGACGGTCCTGTTGACGATTCTGGGCATCGTCGTCTTCGCCATCGGGCTGCTGTTCTCGATCGCCTGGCACGAGCTGGGGCACCTGTCGACCGCGAAGTTCTTCGGCATCCGCGTCCCCCAGTACATGGTCGGCTTCGGACCGACGGTCTGGTCGCGGAAGAAGGGCGACACCGAGTACGGGATCAAGGCCATTCCGGCCGGCGGCTACATCCGCATGATCGGCATGTTCCCGCCGGGTCCGGACGGGCGCCTGGAGGCGCGTTCCACGTCGCCGTGGCGCGGAATGATCGAGGACGCCAGGTCCGCGGCCTTCGAAGAGCTCGAACCGGGTGACGAGAAGCGGCTCTTCTACACGCGCAAGCCGTGGAAGCGCATCATCGTGATGTTCGCCGGACCGTTCATGAACCTGGTCCTCGCCGTCGCGATCTTCCTCGGTGTGGCGATGACCTTCGGGTTCCAGACCCAGACCACCGAGGTGGCGGGTGTCCAGAAGTGCGTGATCGCCCAGAGCGCGAACCGCGACACCTGCAAGAAGTCCGACCCGGTCTCGCCCGCACAGGCCGCAGGACTCAAGAAGGGCGACAAGATCGTCGCCTTCGACGGCCAGAAGGTCGACGACTGGGCCACGCTCTCCGACAAGATCCGCGACACCATCGGCCCCGCCACGATCACGGTCCGGCGCGACGGCCAGGAGCAGACCCTCCACGCGGTGCTGAAGAAGAACGCGGTGGCGAAGAAGGACTCCAAGGGAGAGGTGGTCCCCGGTCAGTACGTGACGGCCGGCTACCTCGGCTTCGCCGCCCAGACCGAGATCGTTCCGCTCTCCTTCGGCGACTCGGTCGTCCGCATGGGAGACATGATCGAGAACGGCGTCGACTCGATCATCGCCCTGCCCTCCAAGATCCCGGACCTGTGGAGCGCAGCCTTCGGCGACGGCGAGCGCGCAGCGGACTCCCCGGTCGGCGTGGTCGGTGCGGCCAGGATCGGCGGCGAGGTGATGACGCTCGACGTCCCGGCGACGAACCAGATCGCGATGATGCTGTTCCTGCTGGCCGGCTTCAATCTCTCGCTGTTCCTGTTCAACATGCTGCCTCTGCTGCCGCTCGACGGCGGGCACATCGCCGGAGCACTCTGGGAGGCCCTGCGCCGCAATGTGGCACGGGTCTTCAGGCGCCCCGACCCGGGCCCCTTCGACGTGGCCAAACTGATGCCGGTCGCCTATGTCGTCGCAGGTGTCTTCATCTGCTTCACACTGCTGGTGCTGGTGGCCGACATCGTCAACCCGGTCAAGATCTCCTGATCTCCCGACCGGCCCGGTGAACCATGGGTGACGGCCCGGCACACAGCGTGTGTACGGGCCCGCCCCGTTGCGCGGCACTCCTGGACGCGGTGTGCTCCGGGGTGTCGCCGGTGCCGTAACCTCGAAGCCCGGAGCCCGCCGATCTCGGGACCTTGATCCACACCTTGGGGATGCTCAGCGCATGACTGCGATTTCTCTCGGAATGCCGTCCGTTCCGACCAAGCTCGCCGACCGGAGGGTCAGCCGCCAGATCCAGGTCGGGTCGGTTGCGGTCGGCGGGGATGCGCCGGTGTCGGTGCAGTCGATGACCACGACGCGTACGTCGGACATCGGTGCGACGTTGCAGCAGATCGCGGAGCTGACGGCGTCGGGCTGTCAGATCGTGCGGGTGGCTTGTCCGACGCAGGACGATGCGGACGCGCTGGAGACGATCGCGAGGAAGTCGCAGATCCCGGTGATCGCGGACATTCATTTCCAGCCGAAGTACGTGTTCGCGGCGATTGATGCGGGCTGTGCGGCGGTGCGGGTGAATCCGGGGAACATCAAGCAGTTCGACGACAAGGTGAAGGAGATCGCGCGGGC
>NZ_JBHVWS010000101.1:0-18288 GCF_042882185.1 Streptomyces sp. NPDC058239 | reverse complement strand
TCATCCACAAGATCGGACCCGGCCTCTACGCAGCCACAACCTGGTCACCAACTACCTTGCAATCAGCGGGCGTTCGTTAACTTCCCGGCCTTGGGTCAAGGCCCGCGGCCCACCTGCCCCCTGAAAACGCATGTGGATGCGCGCATCCGTGTGTGCAGGTGTGTCCGCCGTCGACGGGGAGGGTGATGCCGGTGATGACGGCGGCTTCGTCGCCGGCGAGGTAGGCGAAGGGGGGAGGCGACCTCGTCGGCTTGGGCGGCGCGGCGCAGGGGGATGCGGTTCCAGGCGCGATCGAGGAGGGCGTCGTCGTTCATGATGGCGTCGACCCTGTCGGTGATGGCCAGGCCGGGGCAGACGCAGTTGGCGTGTACTTGGAGATCGTCTCATTTGGTTTGATCGGTAGTCTGTGGTGGTGACGATCGTGGAGCGTCTGGTCCGGGACCAGTTGTGGGAACTGTTCGAGCGGGTGGTGCCGTCGGCTCAGGAGTTCTTGGCGCGCTGCTTGGCCCGTCTGGCCAACTGATGTACTCAGTCGCACCTCCCGAGGGATCGTGGTGTGACCGTCAGTGGTAGGTGGCCGGTTCGCATCCGTGGGCTCCAGATCACGGGTTTCTTGGGCAGCGGTATCTGGCCGCGTTGTCACAGGGCCCAGGTGACGAGGGTGCCGGGCATGTCGAGCGGGGCCGTCGAAATATTCCGTGCAGTGCAGGCCGGTGAAAGTGCAGACTCGCTCCATGGTGGACATACAGGCATTTCGGGACGCGGTCGGCAGCTGGGCAGCCGGCGGTCCCGGCGAACCGGCGAGTGATCTGGCTGTGCAACTGGGACTGCGGACGGCGGTGCTGCTGGAAGGACCGAGTGACCTCGCGGCCGTCGAGGCACTGGCTGCACGGCGCGGCCGGGACCTGGCCGCCGAAGGGGTGTGCGTCGTGCCGATGGGCGGGGCGATGAGTATCGGCCGCTACGCCGGTCTTCTCGGGCCACCCGGCCTTGGCCTGCAACTGAGGGGACTGTGCGACGAGGGCGAGCAGCGCTTCTACGACCGCGGTCTGAAGCGGGCCCGGGCGCCGCACCGGGGCTTCTTCGTGTGCGTGGCGGACCTGGAGGACGAGCTCATTCGTGCGCTGGGCACGGCGCGGGTCGAGGAGATCATCCGGGCCGAGGGCGACCTGCGGGCCTGGCAGACCTTCCTGCGTCAGCCCGCACACCACGGTCGGCCCCGGCAGCAGCAGTTGCGGCGCTTCCTCGGCACGAAGAAGGGCCGCAAGATCCGCTACGGCCGTCTCCTGGTGGAGACCCTCGACCACGGACAGGTACCGGCACCGCTCGACGACCTCATCACGTGCCTGTGACCGACGAACGAAAGAGCGGTCACAGCCACTTCGGGCGCTCTGTCCCGCCGTCCGTCCGAGGTGGCCGACTGAAGGGACCACAAGTGGCGCTCAGCCGGCTTGCCGTTTGACGTTTGCCGTTGGCTGTGTCCAGGCCGGCACGCAGTTGTCGTGCTGCTCCATGCCTGGGCAAGGGCAGCTCATCCGAGGGTGAGCACGATGGAGCAGATGACGGCGATGGCCGAGCCTGCGATCAGCCAGATGAGAGCGAGGAGGCGGGTGAGCCGGGCTTCGTGGCCGTACGTCCATGGCGGCGGACCAGGATGCGTCGAGACCCGGCTCTTGCGCTGCTTCTCGACCCGGTCGCGGGCCCAGGCGGCACCGTGCGCGGAGAGGAAGGAAACGCCAAGGCAGATGAAGACAATGCTGACAACGAGCATGACAGGCGCGGCCCCCATCACCAGGGCCTCGGGTAAACGGAAGTACGTCGGCCGTCGCTTCGTGAAGAACAACCGGCTCAACCACGCCGGATACCAGTGGGCCTTCGCCCCCTCACAATGCCTACAGCCGTGAGCCGGCAACCGAGGTGGGCGAGCACGGCGTGCGCGTGGTGTGCGTCCTGCCGGGCTTTGTGGCCACCGAGGGCGCCGTCGAGCACCTCCAGCGGATCGCCGATCGACAGGGCGTCGGCGTGGAGGAGGTACAGCAGCAGGTCGTGGAGCACCTGAATGTGCCGATGGGCCGGCCCGGCGATCCCGAGGACGTGGCAGAGGTGATCGCGTTCCTTGTGCTTCCCTGATGATTGAGGGAGTTCAAGGACTCACAGGGGTGCCGACCGGCTCCGGGCCCGCCTCCGTCCACGCGCTGCCGAAGGCGGGACGTGAAGAGCCGATCCCCAGGGAGACGCCCAACAGCATTGATCCGCAACAGGAGTGAAGCGAGAGGGTCTGTCTGCAGACCGTCGAGGCCCTCGGGGAGTACTCGGAACGGAAATTATCGGTACGCCGATGGCATCACGGCCTGGTGCCGTCCGCACATTTCGGCGGCGTACAGCGCCGATCAATCGTTCGGTCGTTCCTTGGCCGGTTCCGCGGTACCGACGAGCCGCAGGGCAGGGTGCGGGGAAGCTCACTCGCCGAGTTGAGGTGCCGATAGCGAACGGTGAATCAATCGGCATGTAGTTGAACGTGATGCTTGGACCGTGTCCTTCATGGCTATTGGCCGTTTTGGGGTAGAAGAGCAGACGGTTGCGAACACTGGGGTGCACATGACGTCCACTTCCCCTCATGGAGAGCTGATTCGTGTCGGTGTCGTAGGTCTGAGCGCGAGCGGCGGGTGGGCGGCCAGCGCCCATGCGCCGGCGCTGGCCGGGCTCGACGGATACGAGTTGCGGGCGCTGAGCGCCAGCAGCGCCGAATCGGCGCGTGCCGCCGGCGAGAAGTACGCGGTGCCGCTGGCCTTCGACAGCGCAGAGGAGCTTGCCCGCAGTGAGGAAGTCGACCTCGTGGTCGTGACAGTGAAGGTTCCGCACCACCTGGAACTCATCCGACCCGCGCTGGAAGCGGGGAAGATGGTGTTCAGCGAGTGGCCGCTCGGTGCCGACCTCGCGCAGGCCGAGGAACTGGCCGACCTCGCGCAGCGCAGAGGTGTGCTCACAGGAGTCGGCCTGCAGGCCCGGTCGGCTCCGCCGCTTCGGTATCTGCGGGACCTGGTCGCCGACGGCTACGTGGGGCGGGTGCTGTCGACCAGCATGCTCGGCTGGGGCGGGCCCTGGGGCGCCACGTACGACGACGACCATGCGTACCTGCTGGACGTCACGAGCGGCGCCACACTGCTGTCGATCCCCTTCGGGCACTCGGTCGACGCGCTGACCATGGTGCTCGGCGAGTTCCGCGAGGTATCGGCTCACATCGAGAACCTGCGTCCCGAGGTCACCCACGTGACCAGCGGTGCGGTCGCGGCCAAGAGCACCGAGGACCAGATCGCCGTGACCGGTCTGCTCGAATCGGGGGCGGTGGCCGCGATGCACTTCCGCGGCGGCACATCCCGGGCCACCGGGTTCCACTGGGAGATCAACGGCACCCAGGGCGATCTCGTCGTGAAGGCCGACCACGACCTGTGGTGGATGGGGCGGCTGCGGCTGTACGGCGCCCGAGGCGACGACCGCGGCTTGGTCGAACTTCCGGTCCCCGCCCGCTACCAGCGGTCGCTGACACACTGGACCGAGCGATCCGCCGAGCCCGCCTATAACGTCGCCCACGGGTACGCGCTTCTGCGCGACCAGATCACCGGGAGCCTCGCGCCGGACGAGGACGGCGTTCCCGACTTCCGGCACGCCGTCCGGCGGCACGGCATGCTGGAGCGGATCAGAGAAGCGGCACGCACCGGGCGGAAGGTCACACTCGCAGGCCAAGGCGTGTAGGCCCCGAAGCGGGTCAGGTCCTGAGGCCGACCGTTTCGCCTTCGGCGAGGATGAGGCAGGCCGTGGCGGCTGAGGGGCGTTTGCCCCTGGTTCTTGCCCGAGGTGATGACGAGCTGTCCACGGACAGTGGGACATCCGGGTGAGCGGACAGGCCAGATCCTTTCTGGCGGACAGTTGATCTCCTTGTCCGGTATGACAATTCATCGCCCGTGCGGCTCAACGTTCCGGCGACTGGCCTGCGGCTATCGCCGTGGGTGCGTTCTGCGTAGGGTGGACGGGTGCCAGATGATCGGGAACTGCGGCCCCGGCCGATAGCCGAGTGGCGGGACGCCTTCGAGTTCGTGGAACAGGTGCGACTGCGGCCCGGCATGTGGGTTCGTGGCGGCTCGCTGGAAGAGCTGAGCATGATGTTGTTCGGCTACTCAGTCGCCCTGCAGGTCCACGGAGTGGATGAGAGTTTCGCCTTCCATCCCTCCTCCGGACCGTTCGCCTCGTGGCTGAGTCGGGAGTACGGCCTGCCGATGTCCTTGGGCTGGGCCAGCGCGATTGAACGGCATCTTCCCGACGAGCCGCCGCTGGACACGTTCTTCCGCCTGTTCGACGAGTTCCGGCAGCGCATGGCTGGCCGGTTGACCGGAGGCGATGGGACGTTCTGACGGCTGATGGTTGATCACTCATGGCGAAGCCAGCGGGATGACCCCTGACCGCTGGTGGCCTGGGTCAACCGCAGGCTGGAGCCCTCGGTCAGGACGATGTGGGCATGGTGCAGAAGCCGGTCGACGGCGGCGGTGGCCAGGGTCTTGGGCGTGATCGAATCGAATCCTGAGGGGTGCAGGTTCGAGGTGACGATCACCGACCGGCGTTCGTAGGCGGCGTCGATGACTCGGTAGAACGCCTCGGCGGTGGCCTGTCCGGAGGGCAGCATGCCGATGTCGTCGATGATGATGAGGTCGCACCGGGTGATCTTTGCGACGGCCTTGGAGACGGTGTTGTCGACGGTCGCCCGGCCCAGATGGGCGGTGAGCGATTCGAGGGTGAACCAGGAGACCTTCATCCCCTCGTCGATCGCCTTGTTCGCCATGGCCTCGGCGAGATGGCTTTTCCCGGTGCCGGAGGGCCCGGCCACAGCCAGATTCTTCGCGCGACCGATCCATTCCGGCTCGCCTCCACCTGGGCACGAGCTGAGGAAACCGCCAAGGCCGGCTGACCGCCCGAGGCGCGACTCGACGGCCCGCCTCGGGGCGGCCCCGGGAGGCAAAACAGCTCGCCGGGGCCAGCCCTGAGGACTGGTCACTTTCGCCAGAACAGGTGGTGCGTCACCCCGCTCGGGCTGGGAACGACCTCCAGGTGGAACCGGTCGAGCAGCTCATCGGGGGACTCCCAGAGTCGTACTCCGGATCCGAGCTTCACGGGCGAGACCGCCACGTGCATGGTGTCGACGAGGTCGGCGTCGAGAAACTGCCGGATGGTGGTAACCCCGCCGCCGAGTCGGACGTCCTTGCCCTGCGCCGCCTCCCGGGCCTGCTCGAGGACCGTGGCAGGGTCGCCGTCGACGAAGTGGAACGTGGTGTCGGAAAGCGTGAGTGAAGGACGCTTGTGGTGGGTCAGGACGAATACCGGGGTGCGGAACGGGGGCTCGTCACCCCACCAGCCCTGCCACTCATGGTTGCGCCAGGGCCCGCGCTGGGGCCCGAACTTGTTGCGGCCCATGATCTCGGCGCCAATGTTGCGCGCGTAGTCCCGCGTGAGGTAGTCGTCCAGGCCCCGGCTCCCCCCGGGGTCGGTGCGCATGGGCCAGCTCGCCGTGGCACCGGCCCAGGCGAACAGCCTCTCGGGCTCGACATGACCGAATGGCCTCTCAAGGGTCTGGTCCTCACCGGCACCGATCCCGTCACTCGAGATGTTGAAGTTCTGGACTCTCAGTAGCTGAGCCACGTGCTCCTCCTGTGTTGTCGACAACGGTGGTGAGACTTGCCGGGCCGAGAAAAGTCATCGCTGCGCCCGTGACCGGTCAGAAATTGGGTTACCCAGTGTTCCGACCTGTGAGGTTTGCGCGGTTTGGGCAGGCGTCTGTGGTGAGGGAGCGTCCGCCCCTGCGGAGCCTTTCACTATCTCTACTCGGTCACGAGGAGGCTTGAAGGAGCTGTCGCAGACGGCGGGCGGCCCAAGTCGTGTCGTCATTTCTCGGGTTCTGGCTCACTTTCCGTGGAGCAAGCACGCTGAGTGACGGTGACCCGCTCGGCGGACCCTCGGGAAGTTGCCTGGAATTGACCCTTACCGGGTGTGGGCCTACCGACTCGCCACCACCCGCGCCCGAGCCGAACAGGCGCGCCGGCTGATCGACTCACGGGCTTCGCCACTGCCGCGCGGAGCCCCCTTGAGGCCGTCGAAGACAACGGCCTATCGTCAAGACACCTGTGTTCTGACCATCTGGAAGTCTTTATGCCTCGCCGTTCACCAGGCGAGATCAGGGCCGAACAGTCCTCGCGCAGGGCAGCCGGCACCAAGCAAGTCATCACGGGCTTGTCCGCTGCGACAAATCGACAGATCGCACAGTTCGAGGCGCGACACCGGCTGCCCCCGGGGTCCGTCGCCCACGCTTTTCGGGCATGGGCCTTGGCGCTTCATGAGTGGCCACACCATGGATCCAACCGTGGACACGGAACCACGTGCTGGAGAGACATGCATGCCCGAACGCTCCTGGAAGGGGCGGCCGCATCCATGCGACGGAAGGCGCGTCGCGAGTTCCTCACGACGGTCGCGCCTCTGGACGACCGATTCCTGGCGCGGACACTGCAAGATCCCTTCGCGCCTGCCTTCGAGCCATGGTGGAAGCGCCGGCTCAGATGACGACCTACGTCCAGACGCCACCCGACAGCGCCGGTGAGCTCAGGTATTGCTGCTTCGCATCAATATTTTCAGCCTCTCAGAACCGGGACCGCTGCTGAGATTCATCAACATCTGCTCTTCCATCTGACCTGTGAAGCCAGGCACAACCTGAGCGAGGCCGCCGAGCGGTGCGTCGCAGCCCACAGCGGGTGCCTGTGGGTCCTGACGCCAGATCCAGCCCAGTCCGTCCCCGAGCCGAAGAAGTTCGAAGATCCGTCCGGCTCGCCCCGGCCTACCGGACATGGTTTCGCCGACCACACCCGCGCCAAGCATGCGTCCGTCCACGAACCACTGGCCGCAGGGTTGCGCGAAATTGGCAAGCCCCCCGCCCGCCCTCTGTGCTACCCGACCCGCGCCCTCCGCCACTCCACTTCCTCGGCAGCCATCGGGGCCTGGACGCTGTACACGTCGCCGACCCGCAGATTGTCCGGCGTGCTGTACTCGCCGTAGGTGCCTATGACGGAGAGGGCCACATGGGAATCGGGCTGCCAGAAAGTACGGAAATACGGGGCGTGCGCCGGGATTTCCGGGATCTCCAACAAGGGGACACCGCGCCGCTCCAGTAGGCGTTGCAGCTTTTTGAACCGAAGCCTGGGAGTGAACCGCCCGTACCGGGCGCGAAGCGCGTCGTTGACGAGGGTGCGGTCCCGGTACGCGAGACGGTGCACCTGCAGGGTGAAGTGGTGGCCCGACCAGGGGTGGTCGGCGGAAGCGCGGTCCCAGTAGAACTCGGCGAGGCCATAGTCACGGCACATGCTGTGGTCGCCGAAGGCGTTCTCCCCGAAGTCCGACCCAAGGACCTTGGTGACGTGGTCGGGAGCATCCGCGGGGCCCACGCCGAGCAAGGTGCCGGTGGTGACGACGTCCACGTAGAACGCCAGGGAGTGCGGAGTCAAAGGCTGATCCTCGATGCGGTGTGATCCAGCGTGATGTGGGGATCGTCCCCACCAGGGGTGTGCACCACCCGGGCCCACCTGCATGGGAACCGCCGGGGCCCGGTCGACCCGGCGAAAACCCTACTCCACCCCGGCCGCTTCACCGCTCCGAGAACCTCCAGGACCCATGCCTCGCACGTCGCCAACTTGTCTCGCCCTTTCCGCGCACCGAAGTGTGCCAGGGGTGAAGCCGTAGATGCGCGGCGCCGGAATCCGTGCTCGGCCGTTGAATCGGTTGACTGCTTCGGCTTATGAGGGTGCGGAGGGTGGCCGCGTCCGGTGAGGACGCGGGCACCCTCTGGGGCGCCGCGCTGGAACGCGGTGATGCCCGGTCCCTGTTCCATGGTGCAGCCACGACGCCAGGGAGACCTCGGGTACGAGTACCCGAGGCAGCGTTGCCAGGAGGGTGTCATCGCGTGCGTGCCTTCGGCAACGCCGGATGGACGGAAACGAATGAAAGAAATGGTTTCATTCTCCTGACCTGCGGCCTCCTGGTAACCGGCTGCCGGCTCGTCCACCCGTTCGCCCGCATCGTGGACCCGCGCTCTGGACGTTCGTGAATCAACGCCCTTGCCCGACGGGCCTCGCATTGTGATGGCCGGGTTGCCGGTGAGAGGATCGCCGCAGGTTGACGGACCAGACCTGGAAGTCCCCGTCAGCTGTCACGGTGCAGCCCAAGTCCACGCCCTGAACAGGGTCCTGACACGACATCAGTTGGAGACATGCATGCGTTCATCGCTCTTCCCGCAGTCCCCGTCCAACGCCTCCCCGGGCGCGCTGACGCCCGGCGAAGTGATCACCATCCTCGTCGTCATCCTCGTAGCAGGAGCCCTCGCCCTGGCCGGCCTGCCGATGTTCGGCGCTCTTGAGTTCATCGCAGGCGCCCTCTACGTCGCCGTCAGTTCGCTGAAGGCGATACGCACGACGACAGCGCCGTCGCCCGAGGCAGTCTGACCCACCTATGGGACGGCGCGAGAACGCCGTCGCCGCAGAAACCCGGCAGTCCGAAGCGCTCGCGCTGTGGCTACGTGCCCAGCGCGAGCGCCGAGGCGTCACCTACGCGGCGATGGCCAAACTGATCGGAAACCGGTTCACCGCGTCCATGCTCTCGCGCGGCGCCAGCGGGAAAGTCCCCTCCCGCAAACTCGTCGAAGCCTACGCACGCGCCTGCGACGCCGACCCCGCAGAAGCGATCCGCCTGTGGAAAGCCGCCCGCCGCTCCGAGGAAGAACTCCGGCGTCGCGAAGAGACCACCACAGAGTTTCAGGACCTCGCCACCTCGGTGCGCTCCGCACTCACTCACCCGGAACTGATCGAGACCTTCGGCCAGCTACGCCGGGCGATGATCCAGGTCCGTGCTCGGGAAGGCCAGCCGTCTCTGGGCTACTTGCAATCCGAGGCCGGGCGCACCGCTGATGGCCGGCACTTCCGGCTTCCGAAAAGCAGCCTGAGCGCTGTCCTGCGAGGGGAAGCGGTCCCCTCCCGCGAGCACGTCACCGCGTTCATGGAAGCCCTCGGCGCTTCCCCCCGCAAAGTCGGACCGTGGGAACGAGCCTGGGACCGGATCGCGCGAACCCACGCCCGCCAGCCTCCGGCTGTGGTCGAGATCCGCGTCGTGGACGGCCCCGAGGCCGTGCCACCCCAACCCCCCGTCCTACTGATGACCGCAGCCGCGAACGGCCCCGACTACGACTACCTTCGTGACCAAGTGGTGAGCGACTACATGAACACCGACACGCCCCGTATCTGGAAGGGCCCGCAGCGTCCCCACCCGCCAGCAGGCCAGACTCGTTCCGGCCTGCCCATCCGGATCCCGCGACGCTACGAACGCCCGGCCCACCGCCTCCAGCCTCACAAAAAACCCAGCCCAACCAGCGCCACACCCGTCCTTGCTGCGCCTGGCCGCCCACGCTCGGCCGCTTCCCAGGCCCTGGAGAGGACCCTTCAACTACGCCTGCTCCGCGACGCGTAGCCCTGGCGGTTCAGCCGTAAGCCCGGTCAGCGAAAAGCGCCCGAGCCAAGATTCCAGGGGCGGATGCCCTGCCCTTACTGAACTGCCACGACCACAGAGCTGCAGTCCGTCGTGCCCGCCGCTGCGACGCGCACGTTCACCAAGGGCAAGGCAGGCGCCGCCCTGAAGGAGAGGGACCGGACTGTGCGTGAGTGCCGCATTCGACACCAACACCTAACCCACCGGAGTCCGTAGCGGCCTGCCGAATCTGGTGGATGGGCCGCTTTGCGGTGCTGGAGAGTGCTCTATCCGATGGCCTCTCCTCTCCCGCCGCCTTTATCCCATGGGTTTCGGGAGGCCCGGACCAAGACTGCGATGTGCGGTGTCATGCCAGCCTTCCTGTCACGGCGTGGGGAGAAGAGGGGCCGACCACGGCACCGGAGACGGGCTCCGACGCCGGGCGGCGGGGAACGCGCAGACACGCGGGGCGTGGGGCGGACTCCGCCGCAGCCGTCAGCGCCGCCCGAGCCACTGCGTGAGCGTCTCGTGACCCGGGTGGGCCGTTGTCCGGGGCAGCAGCGACCGCTCCCCGACCACGGCGCCGAAGAACGGAGCGCGCGCGGCGGTGACCACGCCCCGCAGGTCGCCGCGGGCGGCCAGCAGCTTCGCGGCGAGTTCGTCGAGCGGGAACTCCTCGGGCCCGGCGATCTCCAGGGCGCCGAACATCGGCAACTCCACTGCGACATGGGCGAGTTCGGCCGCGACATGGTCCGTCGACACCGGGCGTATCTGCACGGGCGCGACGTGCACGCCGTCCGTGTGCGCGGTCGAGCGGGACAGGGCGTCCACGGAATCGAAGAACGGCGTGGCGCGACGAGGGAGTGCGGGATCGGCGAGCGCCGGGCCCGCTCCTCCTGGACTGCCTTCGCACGGAAGCAGCCCCGCTGTACCCGGTCGGTACCCACGACGGACAGCGCCACACAGTGTTCGACGCCTGCGGAGGCGGCGGCCCGCAGCAGGTTGGCGGTCGACGTGCCGAAGAACTCCACGCCCGTCGCCTCCGCGCGGGAGGGCGCGTCGGTGACGTCCACGATCACGTCGGCGCCCCGCAAGGCCCCGGCGAGCCCCTGCCCCGTGATGACATCGACACCCTCGCGGCGTGAGACGGGTACGACTTCCACACCGTGGTCCCGGAGCCCGGCGACAGTCCTGGAACCGATCAGGCCTGTGGCCCCTGCAACAACGACTCTCATCTGGGTCTCTTCCCATCGCGGGTCGGTGACCCCACGGATGCGTTCGTGACGGCGACGTCAGCTGCTCACAACACCTGGAACAGCGTTTGCACCGCTGTTGTGACACCGCCGGATGAACTTGACCGTGGACCGCCCTACCTGTCACAGATCCACACGCCGGCCGGTCAACACTGATGAACGGTCATGGGGCCGCGACCGGGCACCCGACGGGGCACCCCGCCCATGACATGGCGACCCAAGGAAGGTGCACACAGTGTCAGACAACCACGCAGCGCACATGCACGGAGCCGGCGACCAGGCGGCGTCGGAGAGCTGGATGACCGCGGCGCAAGTGCTGCAGGACGCCGCGCCGCTGACGATTCCCGAAGGCGCATCGGCGATGACCATTCAGGTCGAGTGGGAGCCAGGCGACCCGGGAACCCCGCCGCACCGCCACTCCGGGCCCGCCTTCGGATACGTCATCGAGGGCGCGGTCCGTTTCGAACTCGAGGGCGAGCCCGAGCAGGTGGTGGAAGCCGGCGGAACGTTCTGGGAGCCGGGCGGTGACGTGATCCACTACCAGGACGGCAATGCGCTGACCGATGCCCGGACCCGGTTCGTCGTGACCATGATGTGCGCGCCGGGAAAGCCCATGCTCGAACTCGTCGACAAGGAGGAGCTGGAACAGCGCGCCCATCTACGCGCCCCGCGGCCGACCGCCTGACCTGCAACGTGCGAACTCGTCGGCTTCAGACGGAGCCCTGCCGCACCGTAGGAGGGCGCGACAAGGCATGAGTGCCACCGACATCGTGTACGGCATGCTGACCACGCTGTTCGTGGCTGCGGCAGTGCACGGGCTACGGCACGCTGTACTGTCGGCCGGCTCTGGATGGCGCAGCCGAGTCGACCATCTCCTGCACGCCGCCATGGCCACAGTCATGGCGGCGATGCCTTGGGGGAAGGCCCTGCCGGAGGCAGGGCTCACGCTCTTCTTCGCAGCCGCCACGGTGTGGTTCCCACTGACGGCCGTCCGCCACCGCGAGAAGCCCGCAGTGGCCGAGGCCGCCAGGAGGTTGGCCTACGCGGTGGGTATGTCCGCGATGGTCTGGAGGCCACACTCAACGGCGGGCCCGTCGCACTCCAACCAGTCCGGAGGAACCGCGACGGCGCACCAGGCCGCACCTTGCCCCTCCCACCTCCAAGCCCGCCGCAGCCGAGCCTCGCACGAGGGTTGGCTTGGAGAAGTCGAAGGGCTCGACCTCACCCTCACCTTCCTCCAGCAGAAGCGCGAACAGACCCAGAGGCTGACACGCTTCGAGCCCGTCAACCTCGGCATGCCGGGCGTCCGGCCTGGGGGGCCGTCATGAGCCCCTCGGCATACCCAGGTACTGCTCGGAGTTCTCTGAACCGGTCTGGGTGATGACAGCGCGGGGCCGCTTCCGCAAGTGCTACGGACCGACCAGCAGAGTGGCCAACTCGCCTCGATTGGTCGACGGATGCAGGTCACTGACTTGGCCGTCACCGACTTCGACGACTCGCCACACTCCATCCGAGCGGAGGGCCACGTCGGTTGTGACGAACCGGCATCCCAGGCGCTGCACCGCAGGCCCGATATGGTCAAGGTCGGGCACCAGCCCACGCTCGAAGGGGCTATCCGGGTGGGGCGTGAGCAGCCTAGGTTCACCATCCAGCCACCACACGCGCACTTCAGCCGCAACGGACTCCGGCTTCGAGAACGGCTCGAAGCTGCGCAGAACGACCCCACCAGCAAGGACCTCCTCCTGCAGGTCCACGAAGCGCTGCACGACCCGTGTCAGCCCCACCGCGTCGGCAAGATCGGGAATGAAGCACGCCTGCTCCCACTCGTGCTTGCGGGATTTGACGTAGTCCTTCACGATTCCCGAGCCCGGCAGCAACGGCTCGGCGAGAACAGCCAGGTCTTCGGCGGCCAAGATCTCACCGGGCTTGGTGGGACGCCACACGCTCGCGGGCGTGATGTCGACGAACATCGGATACCAGCCAGGCAGTTCGTGAGCGGCCCGGTATTGCTCTGGAGCGACGAGCAACGCGGTGCCGCGTCGGCTCAGCGCCTCAGCCAACGCGGTGTATCGATCGCCCGGAATCATCCAGCCCCGGTACCAGGCACTCCCCAGCCCAGCCGGAACGTGTGCAACAGCCTGCTGTGCGTCACCCTGCAGCAACGCATCGTGGTCGACCAACCCGACCACCCCGCCACAGGCGCGCACCTCCTGTGCTTCCTGCGCGAAGTGTTCGTCCACGCGTCGAGGATTCAACGGATCACGGCAGTACAGGACAGGCATCGGCATGACTGACACGCTACGGAACCTCAAGAGCCTCGGGCCACTGGTTTGGTGCTGCCAGGCGCGGCGACTTGCAATGTGCAGAGAAGGTTCCTGCAAGCCGTGGGCGTCCCCTGGGACCGGGCCACCCGGGCCGAAGCCCGGGACTTCAGCCGCTGGATTCAGCTGACGGTCAAGCCGAGCAGAGGCAAGACCTCGAGGCGCCGATCGGGACAGGTCGGCCACGCCTCGAACCCCGTGACCGGCAAGCCACCGACCGGGCCCGGCTATGCCCCGGCCACCGTCGCGCACAGCGAGACAGTGCAGGAGACGCTGCGACGGCTGATGGCACCGCCATTCCTCCCAGCTGCAAACGGCACCCGAGCCGGACGCCGCCGCGCAGTGACCAAGCTGCTGCGCTGGCTGTCGAGCCTGCCAGGAGATACCTGGCAGCAGCGATGGACGGCCACCGGGGCGGAAGACCTCCCCGGTGCCAGCTGGTTGGATCTCCCACTGCGGTGGCTGCGCGAGCACGGACCCTCGCCGTCACATGACCGCGAGGACCTGGCCTCCGGGCTGCTCATGCTGATCCGCGGAGACGTCATCCGTCCCGGCCTGCCGTGGATGCTCACCCGCACGCACCGGTATCTCGCCTCCGTGATGGCCGAGGTCCGAGACCCTGACGGGTTCGCGCGCCTGCACAAGCTGGCCGCATCAGGGCCGGCGAGCTCGGGCAAGGACGCCCAGATCGCCGCCACACGGATCGCGACCCTGCTGGCCTGCAAAGGCGGAGGGATCAACAACATCACCGTCGGCGACTGTGTGGAACTCGTCGATGCCCAGCGCCGGGTGCATGCCCGCGGCGGGCAGAAGAAGGCCGACTTCTACCTGCGGCTGCGGGCCCTTGGCGTCCTCCCCGAGGACGCCCCGGCCACGATCCGCGCCTTCGGGCTCGCCCTGGGCCCGGACGGTGTGACCGCGCTGAAGGCCAGGGCTGCGGCGGACGCCGCGCCTATGGGTATACGCGTGATGGGGCGCATGAGTCTCCCTGTTTGACGCCATCGAATGCCGTGGTGCGGCTGCGGCCTGGCAGAGGTGGGGAGGGCATAGGGGCGCCCGCGCGTGACGTGTTCCCGCATGTCGGGTTTCCGTCAGGCGGTCACGACAGGGTGCCGGTCATAGCCAGCCCGCGCGGGCGGCGTGCCAGCCGAGCTGCAGGCGGGAATCCGCTCCCGCAAGGTCCATCAGGCGGCGCGTCCGCCGCTCCACGGTCCGAATGGAGACGCCGAGCTGCGAAGCCGTACGCCGGTCGGAGACCCCCGCCAACAGCAGTGCCAGAACTTCGAGTTCGCCCTCGGTCGGCCACTGCTCCGCTGCCGCCTGCACCCGTACACCCGTGGTAGTGGGGTACAGCGGCCGGGCCTGGTCCCATTCCTTCTCGAACAGGTGCACCAGGGCGGTGAGCAGGCCGCTGCGGTGCACCACGATGGCACTCGGCTCACCACAAGGACCGGCCATCTCCAGCGGCACCATGGCGCGCTCCCGGTCCGATACGACCATCTTCAGTGGCAAGGTCTCGACCAGGCGGAGTTCCAGCCCTGCTGTGATGGCCGCCCGCATGTCCGGTGCCACCTCGTGCCCGCCGAGGTAGTCCTTGGTGGCCACGACCCGGAATTCGACCCCGCGGTCCAGCGCGGAACTCTCCGCCATGTCGGTGTCCTCGCGCGGCACCGCGGTCGGCGCGCCTACAAGGAACACGAGCAACTCCCGTTGCGCGCCGAGCTGCAGCTGGTGGAACCGGTGGGCGACCTGCTCCACGCCGACGACCACCTCCACGACACTGCCCGCGGGGTGTGCGGCGGCGCTCCGGTACTGCTCGGTGAGCATCGAGAAGGCGGTCTCGGCCCGCTGCAGCGCGTTGCGCTGTTCGACGAGGAGCGGGGCGAGGGCCACGGACGGTGGCGTGAGCCGGTACTGGGTGGCGGGTCCGCCGTCGGCTCGCCGGTTGGCCGAGTCGGGTGTCTCGCCGACTGCCTCGGACACCACCGCGACCAGTCCGCGTGCCGCCAGGTCGCGCAGGACGCGGGCGATCTCGGCTCGCCCCAGCCCGGTCTGCCCGGCGAGGTCCTGCGCAGAGGCGGACGGCCGGGGCAGCAGAGCGGTGTAGACGGCCTCTTCGGCTGGGCTCAGCCCCAGTGCCTGCAGCATCCAGTTCCCCCTCGGGGGGAACTCTATCCCCGCCGCCCGGTGCGCCTTGCGCCGGCCCGCATTGTCTGCAGCCTGGAGAGGCGCGGCAGTCTGGCGAGGCGCGGTCGCCCCGTGGTCGGGGCCTGCCTACGGTGAGGGAGAAATGCGCCATCTGTCCGGGAGGTCCCGTGCTCCGTACGCATACGAAGAAGCCGAGGCGTTCGGTCGAGGCCATCGCACCGCCGAGCGAGGCCGAAGTGGTGGTCGTCGTCGCCTCGGTGACCCTGCTGGTGATGATTCTGGGGGCTCTGTCGGAGTCCCCGGTGTGGCTTCTTGGACTGCTCGTGTTCCTTCCGGGGGCGGCGTCAGCACTGTGCACCGTTCGCCAGACGAAGTTCGTGTTCGCCTGGACCGGGCTCGTCGTCATCGTCACCATGCTGGTCCGTCAGGGGGACGGGCGGCCGTGGCTGGACAGGATCCTCATGGTCCTGCTCACCCTCGTCCTGGGCGCGGCCTCCGTCTACGCGTGCCACCGCCGCATCAGCCGTGAGCAGGAGATGCTGCGACTGCGCTCCACTGCGGCCGCGATGCAGCGCCACATCCTGCGCCTCCTGCCCATGCTCACTGACGACGTCCTGGTGAATGGCGTGTACGAGCCGGTACAGGAGGACCGTCTGGTCGGCGGAGACATCTACGACGTCGTCGACTCACCGTGGGGGACCCGGGTGCTTATCGGAGACGTCCAGGGGAAGGGACTCCCGGCGGTCGGCGCCGCATTCGCTGTCATCGGTGCCTTCCGTGCGACGGCCCACCGGGAGCCCACTCTGCCCGCGCTTGTCGATGCCCTGGACGCCTCCGTCGTACGGCACAACTCCTATGCCGCGCAGACCGGCGACGACGAACGGTTCGTCACCGCGCTCATCCTCAACATCGATGCGGGTGCGGAGGCGCGGGCCATCAACTGCGGTCACGTCCTGCCACAGGTGCTACAGGACGCCACCGTTACGACGCCGGCCCTCACGTCCGGCGTCCCCCTCGGTCTCGCCGAACTCGCAGACGAACCCGCGACGGTCGACTGGTTCGTCTTCCCGCCCGGCGCGACCCTGCTCCTGACCACGGACGGACTCACCGAGACCCGCGTCGCGGACGGTGCGTTCTACCCCCTCGCCGAAAGCCTCACCCGGCGTGTGTCGCTCTCGCCCACCGAGTTGCCGCGTGCGCTCTACGACGACGCGCGTGCGTTCGCCGGGGGCGGCGGCCAGCACGACGACGTGGCGGTACTGACTGTGCGACGGTCACCGAACCGCTGAGAGGCCGTTCGTTGTACACGGGAAGCCCCGCGCACGGCAGAGTTGTCCTTCGGTCTGCTCTGCCCGGAGCGCCGGACACCCGAGGAGAACGCCGAGGCGGAGGTGCAGGCGGCCACGCTCGACTACGTCAACGCGGCGCCGGACGACGGGGGCTGGTCGCCGGCCGCCCCGGTCGCCGGCCGGCACACCGTGACTGCGATGGGGCGACCCTGCGCTGGCTCGGCTTCGGCCCGGTACTCACAGGCCGGAAGGACCGGCGGCCACTCGTCCCGCTACCGGACGCTCTGCCAAACGTGCAGCGCCGGTGGTTGCCGGCCGGACGCCGAGCACCTTCGTCATCGAGGTGAAGGAACGGTCAGGGCCGGAGAAGCAGGTCGCGGGCAAAGCGGATGCCTGGCGTCCGCCGCGAGCCGTTCGCCAGGCATCCTCGCCCTTCTCGGCACACATCCAGCCCTGAATCCCTCACGCCCAAGGCCACCGATCTGGACGAGGACGAGATCGAGCGGGCCGTCCAGCTCACCGACACCATGGCCATGGACGACATCAGCACCTTCCGGGACCAGTACCGTGATGCCTTGGAGGGGTTGATCGAGGCGAAGTCGGAGGGAAAGGAGCTCACGGAGCCGGCCGAGGGCGAGGAGCGGGCGCCCGGGAAGGTCATGGACCTGATGGCCGCTCTGAACGCCTCGGTCAAGGCGGCCAAGGAAGGGCGCGGTGAGCACAGCGGGGGCGCGACCGTGCACGAGATGCGGCCCAGCAGGAAGACGACTGCGAACGTACTGCTCGTACGCGGCGCGGGTGTTTGCTCCGCGTCCGTCATGTCCGTCGGATGACGCGGCTGCCGGGACCCGTTGTCCGCGGCGATTCCGAACCGGTGAGGCAGACAGTCACACTCCAGCGTGACTGAACTGGACTGCCCGCCCATCAACACGGAACACTGCGGCAGCAGGGTCTCCTGATGTTGCTCGGTGATTCGACACCAGCGGGCTGCTCAGGAGGCCCTGCTCGTATGCACCGAGTACCCCGCGACCACCCAGTCGGGACTCCCGTTCGATCGACAAACCCCAGGATCGGTACGACAACAGCTACTACGACGTCGTCACAACTCCGATACGTCGGCGCGGGCGAGGCGCAGCCGGCTGAGCTGGAGCAACGGCAGGCGGCCGGCGCTGAGGGTCGGGAAGTGTGAGGCTGAACCGCAGCCTTCCGTCGGGCGGCGTGTTGTCACCGAACCACGTCAGGATGTAGCCGCTGACCGCCGCGGCGAACGCCACCGACGTGTCCTTGGTCAGCTTCGTGGGGGACCCGAGGACGGGCCTTGACCCCGGATCTTGAACACGTCTATGCGGCTCGGGTCAGGGTAGTTGATGTTGTTTGGAAGGTGTTCTCGTAAGCGATCGGGGAGCGTTGTCCGAGGCGGGAGTGCCGGCGTCGGGTGTTGTATCGGGTCAGCCAGCGGAAGGCGTCGAGTCGGGCCTCACGCTCGCTCGACCAGTCCTTTCGGCCTTTCAACGTCTCTCTTTTAAAGCTGGCGTTGAACGATTCGGCGGCGGCGTTGTCCGCGCTGGACCCGACCGCGCTCATACTCTGCCGCACCCCGGCTGACCTGCAGACTTCAGCGAAGATTCGACTCGTATATTGGCCGGATTCAACCGGTCGTTGCAACACCAGCTTGTTGAAGCAACTGTAGCTGCTCGTTGAACGCCTCGGCGGGCGTCTTCCAACCGAGCG
>NZ_JBHVWS010000100.1:0-18952 GCF_042882185.1 Streptomyces sp. NPDC058239 | reverse complement strand
ATGCCGGTGACCGATGAACCGGTCACCGGCATCGCGGTGTCTCGCTGACTCAGAACGTCACACGGGCACCGGGAAGAGCAGGCAGCTACTGGTGGCGTGCGCGAGCAGGCGGTCCGCCGCGTCGACCAACTGGGCCTGGGCGAGGGCGGTTCGGCGACCACCGCTGACCACCGTGCCGACGGCGCGCACCCGGCCCGTGTCCACGGTGACCGGTCGCAGGAACTTTACGGTCAGATCGAGCGAGGTGTACGCCATCCCCTGCGGAAGCGTGGACTGGACGGCGCAGCCCGCCGCGGAGTCGAGCAGCGTGGCGAACACGCCGCCGTGCATGCTGCCGATCGGGTTGTAGTGCTCCTCGCCCGGCACCAGAGAGAAGACCGCCCTGCCGTGTTCCACCTCGTCCAGGGCGAAGTCGAGGGTCCGGCCGACGGGCGCCGCGGCAAGCCGCCCCGCCTGCACCTCGCGCAGAAAGTCGAGACCGGCCATGCCCGCAGCGGCCTGCGCCGGGATCGCCGGATCGTCCCAGCTGTACGTACGTGTTCGCCCCACAGCCCAGCGCCTTCCTTCTGATCATCTGGCTTTCCCAAGTGAAGCTAGCTGTGCCCTCATCTGACTGTCAATGTTGAAGCCAGAGGCTCTACGATGACCGGATGGAGTGGCTTGAGGTGAGCACGGAGAACTGCCCAGTCCAGCGTGCGCTGGATGTGGTCGGGGAGAAATGGACGCTGCTGATCCTGCGCGACGCCGTCAACGGGGTGCGCCGCTTCGACAGCTTCCAACGTCACATCGGCCTGTCGGAGGCCGTCCTCAGCGACCGCCTGCGGAAGCTGACCGCAGCCGGCGTGTTGAAGGCTGTCGCCTACCGGGAGCCTGGCCGCCGCTCCCGTAACGAGTACCACCTGACCCGTAAGGGCTGGGACCTGTGGCCCGTCCTGGTGGCGCTCAGCCAGTGGGGCGAGACGTACGCCGTCGGCCCCGAGAGCCCGGGCCCCGTCCTGGACGTGACCCACACTGACTGCGGAGCCCCGGTCCACGTCACCGTCCAGTGCTCGGCGGAGCACACCCCCCTGACCCCCGAGGGCGTCACCGTCCGGCTGGGGTCAGGTGCGCGGCGTCTCTCATGAGCCGTTAGTTAGCCCCGGCGGGGAGCAGAGTGATGGCGGAATGTCCTGAGGGCCCGTTGACCCGTACGACACCCGAACACGGGCAAGGTGAGGAAGGCGTGGTCGACGAGTCCGGCGTCGGCGAACCGCCGCCGGGTGGATGACAAGGGCGCGTCACCTCGAGGTGTCCGCCACTTGACCGCAAGGCCGACGACGGGCGCCGCGTTGCCCGTCGCGCCTGATGGCTACTCGTGTTCATGAGTGGGCAAGACCGCCACGCCTTTGCGCCCGAGCCGCTTCTTCAGCGTGAGGTTCTCGGCGTAGAGGTTCGCCGTTACTGTTGCGAGAGCTTCGAGTTTTCCTTGCTGCTCAGCAGCATGCTCCCTCGCCTCCCGCAGCTTCTTCCGAAGATCGGTGATCGTCTCGTCGCGCTGGACCTCGCCGGGCGTGCGCAGGACGGGGCGGGTGACCTTCGCGTGCCACTCGGCGAGGACGTCTTCGGCGCGGTGCACGGTTGCGTGACTGACCTGTGCCTCACGGGCGAGGTTCTCCTTGGTGAGTGCACCGTCGGTGTGCAGGGGCACGCCAGCCAGCAGCCGGGTCATGGCCGCTCTCAGCTTGTCGGCGGACGTTGCGGATACGGGCATCAGGCAGTGCCTTCCTCTTCGAGCGCGCGGGTGATGCGCTGGACGTCGGTAAGTCGAACGAAGACCGCTTCCCGGCGCGGCGGTGACAGCCCCGGCTCCTTGGACCGAGCGGTCAGGTCGTCCTCTTCAGCGACCCAGTACGGGGCGTGGGCGCGAGTGATGGTCGAGTTGCGGCATCGGGCCGGCTGGCAGGCGCCGAGTAGTGGGGCCAGTCCGCGTTGGGCTACGGGGAGCTCGTCTTGGCATTCGGCCTGCGGGGCGTCGAACATGCAGTGGTTGATGGTGCCCAGGTGCAGGTTGGGGAATTCGTCCGCGAGCAGGGCCTCTTCGACTCGCTCGTCGGCGATCTGTGCCCGAAGCTGCGGGTTGTTGTCGATGGTGTCGAGGACCTTGTCGAGGCCGGCGTGGAGGCGGGCGGCGCCGCGGCCGACCGCGACGCGTTCCCCCTGGCGGCGGCCGCGGAGCAGGTCCACGAGCTTGCGGGCGGCGGCCTGCTGCAGTTCGGTGTCGAATTCCTTGGCCCAGCTCGCATCCATCTGCGCGTACGCCTGGGTGGTGCGGTTGGCCAGCGCGCGGCGCGCGGCGTGCTTGAGCTGCAGGCCGAGCGCGACCTCGGAGTCTGGTTCCCGTCCGGCGAGCTGCGACATGGTCTTGCGGAACATGTGGGAACGGACGTGGGAGGGCGGGATCCTGGCCAGGCCGTGCCGGTGGGCGATGGTGTTGACGCCGTTGATGAAGAAGTCGATCTCGGCGTCGGAATGGATCCCGGGCTCCGTGTGGGTCTGCTTGCCGGTGGGCGGGCGCAGGGTTGCGAACAGGTGGGTGGGATGCCAGGACAGGTGCTCGAGGACCGCGAGGGCCTCGGCGACTGGCTCGATGATCCACCAGTACAGTTCCGGGCGCGTGGGGTCCAGCTTGGTCTTGCGAGAGCAGACGGCGGGGGATCCGAAGTAAGTCCGTACGGCGTCGCGTTGAATCTCTTGGACTTCCGAGTCGCGCATCAGGGTCAAGGCCGCGACGAAGACGTAGATCGCTGCTCTGAGCATGTGCAGTTCGAAGGCGAGTTCAATGGCGCTGATCTGCGTGCGCCATGGCGCTGACGTTCCGTCCTCGCTCTGGATGTGCGCGGCGTCCGGGCACTGGAGTGGGTATGCATGCCAGCCGGCCCACAGGTCCGAGTCGACGGGTATCCCTCGGCCGTCGGCCACGGCCTGGGAGACCACGCGGGCGCGCGCAGCCCCTGTCCGGTTGCGCTGGTCGAACCGCTTGTTGTTCCGGTGCCGGTTGACGTCCGGTGGAGTGGGTCCCCAGATCATGCGGGCGGCCATCGCCCAGATCGGTTCTCCAGCCGGCGCTGTCACGTTGGCGGGTGGCGTGGGAGGATCCTCGGGTTGATCACGGTGGAGGGGGATCGTCCGTGGGGAGCGTGTCGCCGTCGTACAGGGGGCACCGGTACCCGGTCGAGATCATCGCGCACTGTGTGTGGCTGTACTTCCGGTTCCCGCTCAGTTTCCGTGAAGTCGAGGAGCTGATGCTCGAGCGCGGTGTCATCGTGTCCCACGAGACCGTGTGCCGCTGGTGTCTGAAGTTCGGGCAGGCGTACGCCAACGCGCTGCGCCGCCGACAGCCACGGCCGGGGGACAAGTGGCATCTGGACGAGGTCTTCATCAAGATCAACGGTGAGCAGAAGTATCTGTGGCGGGCTGTCGACCAGGATGGCAATGTCCTGGACGTCCTGGTGCAGAACCGGCGGGACACGGCCGCGGCCAGGCGCTTTTTCCGCAGGCTGATGACGACGACGGGCGGGGTGCCGCGGGTGGTCGTCACCGACAAGCTGCGTTCCTACGGCGCCGCCCACCGCGAGGTCATGCCCTCGGTGGAGCACCGCTCCCACAAGGGATTGAACAACCGGGCCGAGAACAGTCACCAGCCGACGAGGCAACGCGAACGGGCCATGAAGGGCTTCCGCAGCGCGGGTGGGGCCCAGCGGTTCCTGTCCGCGTTCAGCGGTATCTCACCCCGCTTCCGGCCCCGACGCCACCTGATGACCGCATCCGAACACCGAGCCGAAATGACCATCCGCTTCACTACCTGGGAGCAGATCACCGGCGTCACCGGCCGACTTACTGCGGCCTGAGCCCAGGCCGGCACCCGGCCCCACCACACCTCGACGCACAGTCAGACGCCCACACACCCAACAACGTGACAACGCCTCGCCATGCTGCCGGCCGCCTTCGCGGCCGAACTGACCGGCGTACATGTGCTGCCCGTCCGCGATGCGCCCGCCCGCACGGAACGGCTGGTCTGGAGCCGCTTCCGGCCCACCCCGGAAGATGCGGCGTTCCTGACGGGACTCGGTGTCGACGCGGCTGCCGGGGCCTGAGAAAGCTGCGCGCCCCGGCGCGGGGCCAGCCGTACCAGGCCGCCGCCCGTCGGCGATGACGTACGAGGGCCGGCGCGTGGCCGTCCCGCCCGCCGCGCGGCGCGCGTGCGCCGATGCCCCGTACGGACGCCAGCGATCGCGCCGACCGTCCCGGTTCGCGAGGCTGGCCAGGAGCGCCCCGAGCCGGCCCCGCACGTCCCCAGGAGCAGGCACGCAGCAGGACAAGCACCCGCCCTACCGTCCCGTGGTCTTCCGTGACCGTTCGGCGGGCTACGCCTTTCTCACCCGGTCCACCGCGTCGAGCGAGCAGACGATCGACTGGGACGACGGCAACAGTTACCCCGTCATCGACGTGGAGATCTCCGCGGAGAGCCACCCGTTCTCCACAAGGAAGGCCCGCGTCGTCGACTCCGAGGGACAGGTCGCCAAGTTCGAGCGCCGGTACGGGGAGGAGGGGCGCAAAGGCGCCTCCTGACCCGCGAACGGACCTGAACCGACCCGAACCGGCCCACGTACGGACCTGAACGGACCCGTGACCGGACCCGCCAATGGACCCGAACCGGCCCGCTGGCGGACGAAGTCCCCCGCCCCCCACGGCGAATTCCCGGGCCGGGGGACTTCGTCTGTCACACCTCTTGACACCGTCCGCCAACCCCTCGTAACTTGCCTGCAACATCTCACTAACGCGCGTTACTAAAGCGCGTAACCAAAGCACGCCCGTCATCGGCGGGACACAGGGGGTATCGGAAGTGGCCACGAACAAGGCGCGACGCGTGACGATGAGCGATGTCGCCCGCCATGCCGGGGTCTCGCGCACCACCGTCTCCTTCGTCCTCAACGAGCGTGCCGATGCCGGGATCCCCGAGGAGACCCGGGTCCGCATCCGGGCCTCGATCGAGGAGCTCGGGTACCGGCCCAACGCGGGAGCGCGGGCGCTCGCCGCCAAGCGGAGCGAGTGGTACGGGTTGATCACCGAGATCGTCACCGCGCCGTTCGCCGTGGATGTGATCAAGGGGGCGCAGGACCGGGCCTGGGCCGAGGAGAAGTTTCTGCTCATCACCGCCGGGGACCGGGATCCCGCGATGGAGGCCGCCGCCTTCGACAAACTTCTGGAACAGCGTGCCGAGGGGCTTCTGTACGCCACGACCTGGCACCGTGCGGTGACACTTCCGCCCGCCGCCCGCGAAGTGCCGGTCGTCCTGGTGAACTGCTTCGACGCCGAACGCGCCCTGCCGTCCGTCGTGCCCGACGAGGTGGCGGGCGGCCACACCGCGACCCGGCGGCTGCTCGACGCGGGCCACCGGCGTATCGGATTCATCAACCTCGACACGGGCATCCCGGCCGCCGTGGGCCGACGGCAGGGGTACGAACAGGCCCTGCACGAGGCCGGTCTGGACATCGACGACAGCCTGGTCGTACCCGGAGGTGCCACCGCCGACGGCGGGTACGCCGCGGCCTGTGAACTGCTCGACCGCGAGAACGGCCGCCGCCCCACGGCCCTGTTCTGCGGGAACGACCGGACGGCGATGGGCGCCTACGACGCCATCAAGGAACGCGGACTGCGGATCCCGGGCGACATCGCCGTCATCGGATTCGACAACCAGGAACTCATCGCCGCCTACCTCCGGCCCGGCCTCACCACGGTGGCCCTGCCGTTCGAGGCCATGGGAGCCAAGGGCGTGGACATGCTCGGAGCTCTCACAGCGGGACAGCCGCTCACCACTACACAGGTGACGGTCGACTGCCCGCTGATCGAACGCTCGTCGGTCTGACCGCGAATCAGTCCGACGGGAATCCTCACCCGTCTTCGGTCAATTGAAGAGAGAGAAGAAAACATATTATGGCACCGTCGATACGTGCCCGGCGCCTCCGGCCCGCCGCGCTCGTCGCCCCCGTCGCCGCCGCGGCCCTGCTGCTCACGGCGTGCAGCGGCACCGGTACGAACGCCGCGGGGGACACCTCCGGTCATCAGCTCCTGACGATTCCCCGCGAGGACTTCGCCACCTTCACCCGGAACTTCAACCCGTTCGCGCCCGGTCAGGTGGTGGCCCCCATGACCACCCAGGCCATCTACGAGGCGATGCTCGTCTACAACCCCGCCGACGGCAGGGCCACCCCCTGGCTGGCCACCTCTTGGGAAACGTCGACGGACGGGAAGACCGTGACGTTCACCCTGCGGGACGGCGTCAAGTGGTCCGACGGCAAACCGTTGACCGCCGAGGACGTCGCGTACACCTTCGGCCTGCAGAAGAAGCTGCTCGGCGGCTACGAGTATTTGCGGACGGCGAAGGCCGAAGGCACCGACAAGGTCGTCTTCTCCCTCACCAAGCCGTACTCGCCCGGCCTGTTCGAGCTGGGCAAGCAGATCATTGTGCCCAAGCACATCTGGGAGAAGGCCAAGGACCCGGCGAAGGACACCAACCCGAACCCGGTCGGCACCGGCCCGTACACCGAGGTCGCCAACTTCCAGAGCCAGTCCTACGAGCTCCGCAGGAACCCGGAGTACTGGCAGCCGAAGAAGCAGCGGATCGACGGAATCCGGGTGCTCGGCTTCTCCGGCAATGACAGCGCCAACCTGGCCTTCGTCAACGGTGAGGCGGACTGGACCCAGTCGTTCATCCCCGATGTGCAGAAGAGCTTCGTGGCCAAGGACCCGAAGCACAACAAGTACTGGTACCCGAAGACCGGTTCGATGGTCGAATGGACGATGAACACCACCAAGGCGCCGTTCGACGACCCGAAGGTGCGCAAGGCGCTCAGCCAGGCCGTCGACCGCGACAGCGTCACCAAGGTCGGCATGAACGGCTACACACAGCCTGCCGACTGCACGGGCCTGTCCGGTGGCTACGACAAGTGGCGCGACAAGACGCTCGCCGCCTCCTGCACCTGGACGAAGCACGACTCCGCCGCGGCGGCTAAGGCGCTCGACGACGCGGGCTACGAGAAGGGCCCCGACGGCAACCGGAAGCTCAGGAACGGAAAGCCGTTCACCTTCACCATCTCGGTCGGCTCCGCCTCGTCCGACTGGCTGTCCGTCGCCAACATCATCAAGCAGAACCTCGCCGAGATCGGTGTCACCGCGAAGGTGAAGTCACCGGACTGGGCCGCCGTCGTCAGCGGTTACGAGACCGGGGACTACGACACCGGCATCGTCTGGAGCGACAACGGCGCCACTCCCTTCCAGTTCTACCGGACCACCATGGGCACCGAATCGGTCAAGCCGGTCGGCACCAAGGCGGTCAGCAACTACCACCGCTTCGGCGACAAGAAGGCCGACGGCCTCCTCGACCGGTTCGCCGCCGCCACCGACGAGGCAGGGCAGCGCGAGGCGGTCGACGGCCTGCAGAAGCTGTTCGCCGAGGACGCGCCCGTCGTACCCCTCTTCCCCGGCCCGGAGTGGGGCGCGTACACCGACACCCGGTTCACCGGCTGGCCCACCGAGGACAACCCGTACGCCACGCTCACCAACCGCGGCGACACGACGGTTCTCGTCCTGACGAGCCTGAAGCCCGTCAAGAACTGACCGCACTGACACACCGTCACTCCGGTGGCCCGCCCGCGCCGACACCACAGGCGGGCCACCGGCCCTCATAGATACGGAGGGGACCAGTGCGTTACATCCTGCGCAACCTGGGCTTCTACCTGCTGGCCTTCTGGGCCTCCATCACTCTGAACTTCATGCTGCCCCGCTTCATGCCGGGCGATCCGGTCTCCCGGATGTTCGCGCGCTCCCAGAGCCAGATGCAACCGGAGCAGATCGACCAGCTCCGCCGGCTCTTCGGCCTCGACCACCGGCCGATGTGGCAGCAGTACGCCGACTACGTCAAGGACGTCTGCACCGGGAACATGGGCATCTCCATCTCCCGCTTCCCGACCCCCGTCTCCGAGGTCATCGCCTCCCAGATCGGCTGGACGCTGCTGCTCGGTGGCACCGCCCTGGTCATCGCCGTCGTCGTCGGCAACCTGCTGGGCATCCTTGCCGCATGGCGGCGCGGCGGCCTGCTCGACTCGGTGTTCCCGCCGCTGCTCGTCTTCGCCGGCTCGTTCCCGTACTTCTGGCTCGCCATGGGCGCGCTCTACCTCTTCGGCATGACGCTCCGCTGGTTCCCCATGCGGCACGCCTTCGACGTCGGTCTCAGCCCCGACCTGTCCTGGGCCTTCGTCTCCAACGCCGCCTCGCACCTCTTCCTGCCCGCGCTGACCATCGTCCTGGTGTCGATCGGCGGCTGGATGCTCGGCATGCGCAACACCGTGATCGCCACGGTCGCCGAGGACTACATCACGATGGCCGAGGCCAAGGGCCTCAGCCCGAACAGGATCATGTTCCGGTACGCGGCACGCAACGCGATGCTCCCGTCCGTCACCAACTTCGGCATGGCGCTCGGATTCGTGGTCGGCGGCGCGCTGCTCACCGAGGTCGTCTTCGCCTACCCGGGCGTCGGTTTCCAGCTGCTCGCCGCCGTCCAGGGCCTCGACTACCCGCTGATGCAGGGGATCTTCCTCACGATCACCGCCGCCGTACTGGTCGCCAACTTCCTCGTCGACCTCGTCCATGTCCGTCTCGACCCGCGTGTGCGCGTCCGCTGAGCGGCCGGAGAAGGAGAAGACCCATGAGTGTCCTCGACTCCCACACGGAGCCCGCCGCGCCACCGACCGCACCGCCGGCCACCGCGACCCCGAAGCCGCCGCGCGCCCGGGCCGGGCTGCTGCGGTCGCTGCTCGCCAACCGCAAGGCACTGTTCGGAGCAGTCGTCCTGGTGGTGTTCGTCCTGCTGGCCCTGCTGGCACCGGTGATCGCACCCGGCGACCCGTCGAAGATCAACAGCCTGGGCGCCGGCTCGCCGTCGGCGTCCCATCCGCTCGGTACGACAGCCAAGGGGCAGGACGTCCTCGCGCTGACCCTGTGGGGTGCGCGCAGTTCGCTGCTCGTCGGATTCTCCGTCGGCATCGCCGCGACCGCCCTCGCCGTGCTCGTCGGCATGGCCTGCGCCTACTTCGGCCGGATCGTCGACGACGTGCTCTCCCTCGTCACCAACATCTTCCTGCTGGTACCCGGAGTGCCGTTGCTCGTCATCCTCGCCGCGTTCATGCCGCCGGGCACGGCGACCGTCATCCTGGTCCTCGTCGTCACCGGCTGGGCCGGTTCGGCACGAGTGCTGCGCGCCCAGGCCAAGTCGATCCGCGGCAAGGACTTCGTCGCCGCCTCCGTCGTCACGGGTGAACGCCCGATCCGGATCATGTTCCGGGAGATTCTTCCCAACATGGCCTCCGTCGTCATGACGACCCTGCTGGGCTGCGTCATCTTCGGCATCGGGGCCCAGGCCGGTCTCGAATTCCTCGGCCTCGGCGACGCGTCCGTCGTCAGCTGGGGCACCAACCTCTACTGGGCGGGCAACGACGGCGCGCTGATGACCGGCGCCTGGTGGGTGTTCGTGCCCTCCGGCCTCTGCATCGCCCTCGTCGCCTTCGCCCTCGCGATGGTCAACTACGCCGTCGACGAGATCACCAACCCGCGACTGCGCGCACGCCGAACCAAGAACCGTGACCGGAAGGGCTGAACGATGACTGTGCCCTCTCAGACTGTGCCCTCTCACAACCCGGTCCTCGACGTACGGAACCTGCGCGTCGAGTACGGCGGGGAAGGCCGCGGCGTCGTCGGCGCCGACAACGTCTCCCTCACCATCGGCGCCGGAGAGATCTTCGGTCTCGCAGGGGAGTCCGGCTGCGGCAAGTCGACCGTCGCCAACGCCCTGATGCGCCTGCTCAAGCCGCCCGCGCGGATCACCGCGGGAACGGTCACGTTCAAGGGACGCGACGTACTCGCCATGGACCCGCGCGAACTGCGCGCCTTCCGCTGGCGCGAGATCGCCATGGTGTTCCAGTCCGCGATGAACTCGCTCAACCCGGTCCTCACCATCGGCGAGCAGATCGGCGACATCTTCACCACCCACGAGCGGATGAAGAAGCGCCGGGCCCGGGAGCGCTCCGGCGAACTCCTCGAACTCGTCGGCATCGACCCGGCCAGGCTCAAGTCGTACCCGCACCAGCTCTCCGGCGGCATGCGCCAGCGCGTCGTCCTCGCGATGGCCGTGGCCCTGAAACCGGCGCTGCTCATCATGGACGAACCGACCACCGCCCTCGACGTGGTCGTCCAGCAGGAGATCATGGCGCAGATCGGCGACCTCCAGCGCGAACTGGGCTTCTCCGTCCTCTTCATCACCCACGACATGTCCCTGATGATCGAACTCTCCCACCGGATGGGCGTGATGTACGGTGGCCGGCTCGTCGAACTCGCCCCGGCCAAGGAGCTCTTCGCCGACCCGCTGCACCCGTACACCCGGGCGCTCATGAACGCGTTCCCGCCGCTCACCGGACCGCGCGTCGAACTCACCGGCCTCGCCGATCTGCCGCGTACGGAGACCAACTGCGGTTTTCACGCACTCTGCCCCGACGACCGGTCGGACTGCTCCATGAACATCCCCGATCTGCGCGAGGTGGCCGACGGCCGCTTCGTCGCCCGTACCCGTGGAGGCGCGCGATGACCGCCCCGGCCACCGCGACCCGCACCCCGCTGATGAGCGTGCGCGGGCTCACCAAGGACTTCCGGATGGGCGGGCTGTTCTCCCGCGACCGCCACCGCGCCCTGAACGCCGTCGACCTCGACATCCCGCACGGGAAGATCGTCGCCCTGGTCGGTGAGTCCGGTAGCGGCAAGTCCACCCTCGCCCGCTGCCTCGCCCGGCTCGAACAGCCGACCGCCGGCCAGATCCTGCTGGAGGGCCGGGACGTGCTGAGAACCCAGAGACGCGGGGCGTCCCGCGCCTACCGGGGCACCGTCCAGATGGTCTTCCAGGACCCCTTCGGCTCCCTCAACCCCGTCCACCGCGTCGAGCACTTCCTGCGCCGCGCCCTGCTGGTGCACGGCCGTCCCGCGGGCGAGAGCGAGCTGCGCGAACTCATCACCACCGTCGGGCTGACCGAGGACATGCTCCAGTCCTACCCGCACGAACTCTCCGGCGGCCAGCGACAGCGCGTCTCCATCGCCCGCGCGCTCGCCGTCGACCCCCGTCTCGTCCTCGCCGACGAGCCGACCTCGATGCTCGACGTCTCCGTACGCGTCGGCATCCTCAACCTGATGCGGCGGCTGCGCGACGAACACGGCATCTCCACGCTCCACATCACCCACGACCTGGCATCGGCCCGCTACGTTGCCGACACCACGCAGGTGCTGTTCGCCGGAGAACTCGTCGAGGGCGGCGACTCGCTCGCCCTGATGGACCGCCCCGCCCACCCGTACACCCGGCTCCTGCTCTCCGCCGTGCCCGACCCGGAGCGTGACCACGGCTACGACCCCGTCGAACGGGCCCGGCTGCGCGCCGCCGTGCTGACGCCCGAGTCGTGCCCGTACGAGGACGAAGGCGTATGCAGCCGCACGGAGCCCGTACGCCATGTCATCGCCGAGGACGACGGGCAGCCCCACTGGGTGCGCTGCCACCTCTACGCCCCCGCCACCCCCACCGCGCGCCGCGTCTTGACCGCGGCCACCCCGGAAGCCGAGAACACCTGATCATGACCCACGACCTCACCCTGCCCCGCGCCCGCCACCAGGACGCGCGCAGGAGCCTGGCCGAACGGGCCGTCCTCGACCCGCACCGGCCCCGCTTCCACTTCACCGCTCCCGGCGGCTGGCTCAACGACCCCAACGGGCTTGCCCATTGGAACGGCGTCTACCACCTCTTCTACCAGTACAACCCCCTCGCCGCCGCCCACCACCGCATCCACTGGGGCCACGCCACCAGCCGCGACCTGATCAACTGGACCGACGAACCCGTCGCCCTCGTCCCCGGCACGGACGGCCCCGACCGGGACGGCTGCTGGTCCGGCGTCCTCGTCGACGACGGCGGCACACCCACTCTCGTCTACTCCGGCCGGCACGGCGAGCGCGAACTCCCGTGCGTGGCAACCGGTTCGCCCGATCTGCGCAGCTGGCACAAGGATCCCGCCAACCCCGTGATCGCCGCCCCGCCCGAGGGCGACCTCACGGCCTTCCGCGACCACTGTGTATGGCGCGAGAACGGCAAGTGGCGCCAGCTCGTCGGCTCCGGCATCCGGGGCGTCGGCGGCACCGCGTTCCTGTACGAATCCGAGGACCTGCGCGGCTGGCGGTACGTGGGCCCGCTGCTCACCGGCGACGCGAGCACCGGCACGGCAGCGGACCTCGACTGGACCGGCACGATGTGGGAGTGCGTCGACCTGTTCCGGATCGACGGCGCCGACATCCTCGCCTTCTCCGCCTGGGACGAAGGCGCCACGCACTATCCGCTGTACTGGACCGGACAGTACGAGGGCGACACCTTCACCCCGCGCGAACTCCACCGACTCGACTACGGCCAGCGCTACTTCTACGCCCCGCAGTCCACCCGCGACGCACTCGGACGGCGCATCATGTTCGGCTGGCTCCAGGAGGGCCGCGACGAGGACGCCATGGCCGAGGCCGGCTGGTGCGGTGTGATGTCCCTGCCGCGCGTGGTCACCCTGGGGGCCGACGGTCGGCTCGTCCAGGCACCCGTCCCGGAACTCGCCCGCCTGCGCCGTGAGGCCGTGCACACCGCCGCGTTCGTCGTCACCGACGGGACGTACGTACGGCTCGACGACGTGGCCGGCGACCAGCTCGACATCGAGACCACGCTGCGCCTCGCCCCCGGAGCCGCGGCCCGGCTCGTGGTGCGCGAGAGCGTCGACGGTTCGGAGCGGACCGTGATCGAGGTGTCGCGCGCCGCGGACGGCACCACGGGCACCCTGCGGCTGCACCGGGAGGCGAGCAGCCTCGACCCGTCCGTCGACAGCGAACCCCGCTATGGGGAGCTTCCGTTGAACGGAGACGGCGCCGTGGACCTGCGGGTGCTCGTCGACCACTCCGCGCTGGAGATCTTCGCCAACGGGCTTGCGCTGGCCGCCAGGATCTACCCGACCCGTCCCGACGCCCTGGGCGTCGGCATCGCCGCCGTCGGAGCGGTCGCCATGGAGCGGCTCGATGCCTGGCAGATGACCGCGGTCTTCGACGGCCCCCGCCCGCTCTGGCCCTGAACGACCCGTTTTCCCCCACCCTGAGGAGACGATCATGTCCATTTCCCGGCGTGCACTCCTGTCCTCGGCCGGTCTGACGCTGCTGGCCCCCCTCGCGGGGGCCGGCCGGGCGTCGGCCGCGCCACCGGCCCCGGACGCGGCCGGCCACCGCGCGCTGTCGCTGCCCAGCGACCTCGCCGCGATTCCCGATCCACTCGGCCTCACCGGCACCTGGTCCCGTACCGCCGACGGCGGGCAGCGGGTCGTGACGGGGGCCGAACGCAATGCCCTCGCCCTGTCCGAGCAGCGGGTCGCAGCCGTCGCCGGATACGCGGCGCGCGTCACCATCGACCCCGGATCGCCGTACGCGGTCGGCTCACTGGTCGTACGCGCCGCCGACGACGGATCGGCCGGATACGCGGCGAGTATCGACCCGAACATGCACCGGATACGGCTGTACGACCTGGCCACCGGGCGTGACCTCGTACCGGCGGTCTCCGTCGCACTGTCTCCCGGCACCACCTATCTCCTCGAAGTCGCCGTGGACGGGCCGGAGCTGACCGTTTTGCTGGACGGCAAGCAGGTGCTCGCCGCACGGGACACGGCGTACGAATACGGCGCCGCCGGGCTGCACGCGTACAACGGCACAGTCGTCTTCGGGGCACCCGGACTGCGCTCCGTCACCACCGACGCCACCGGCTGGACCACCGACGGCGGCACCTGGACCGCCACCACTCTCGGCTGGCAGGCGCAGGCCCCCGCCGACACCAACTGCCTTGCCATGGCGTCCACCCGGGTGTACGACACCACGTACCAGGCCGACGTCCGGATCACCGATCCGTACGCGGTCGCCGCCCTGCTGCTCCGCACCGACGCACAGGGAACGTCCGGCTACGGCATCCAGATCGACCCGAACCAGGACCGGCTGCGGCTCTACCGGATCGACGGTGACACCACCCTCGGCACGTACAGCACCACCATCGACGTGGACAACGTGTACCGCATCCGCATCGAGGCGGACGGTCCACACCTCAAGGTCCGCTGGCAGACCGACTTCATCACCCCCGACGGCTACGCCCCCGTCATCACGGCCGAGGACTCCACCCACGCGGCGGGCCGACTCGGCGTCCAGGCCCACAACGGGTCCGTACTCTTCGAAGCCATCACCATCACCGGTTTGGTGACGGACCTTCAGGGCTGGTCGACGGTGTCCGGAGGCTGGACACCTGATCTGCGCGGGCTGCGGGCCGAGGGCGACGGCGCGCTGCGCATCGCCCCGTTCCCCGGCGGCGACGTACTGATCGGTGCCGACATCGGCCTGGCCGGCGCGGCCACCGCGGGCCTCGTGGTCCGCGCGGACGTAGCGGGCGCGGGTGGCTACGAGGTACGGCTCGACGCGACCGGCGTACGACTCCTCGACCGGACGAACACCACCGAACTCGGCCGCGCCGCGCCGCCTGTCCGGCCCTTCGCCGCAGGAGGCACCTACCGGACCGAGGTCCGCGCCCTGGGAACGGCCGTCACCGTGACCGTGGACGGCGTCGAGGTCCTCACCGCCACCGTGCCCCGCACCGGCGGATCCAGTGTCGGACTCGCCGCGACCGGCGGCACGGCCGTCTTCCAGGAAGTCAGGGCCCGCACCCCGCAGACGTATTACACGGACACCTACCGGCCCGCATACCGCTACACCCAGCTCGCCTCGCACACCAGCGATCCCAACGGTCTCGTCCGGTACGAGGGCGAATACCACCTCTTCCACCAGGACTCGGGTCAGTGGGCGCATGCCGTCTCCACCGATCTCCTGCACTGGCGTGCACTCCCCGTCGCGCTGCCGGTCTCGGACTTCGGCCACACCTGGTCGGGGTCGTGCGTGGTCGACTCCGATGACGCCAGCGGCCTCTTCGGGGGAGGAACGGGGCTGATCGCCTTCTACACCAGCTACCACCCTGACAAGCCCGGCGGGAACCAGTCCGTACGTGTCGCCCACAGCAAGGACAAGGGCCGCTCCTGGAAGTGGTACGGCACCGAACCCGTGGTGGAGAATCCCGGCGGCCCGGACGGTGGCTGGGACTTCCGCGACCCGAAGGTCGTCCGCGACGTCGAGCGCGACCAGTGGGTGATGGCGGTCTCCGGCGGCGACCACGTCCGCTTCTTCACCTCCACCGACCTGTTGCACTGGGCGTACCGTTCATCCTTCGGATACGGGGCCTGGGTGACCGGCGGAGTCTGGGAGTGCCCGGACTTCTTCCCGCTGCCGGTCGACGGTGACCCGGACCGGGTGCGGTGGGTGCTCACCCTGTCCACCGGCGCGGTCCGCGCGACCGACGGCTCTGCGGCCGAGTACTTCCTCGGCGACTGGGACGGCACCGCTTTCACGACCACTGATACGGCGGGCACCCCGCTGCGTGCCGAGGCGGGCCGCGACTACTACGCCGCCATGACCTTCTACGGACTGCCGGACGGCCGACGTGTCCAGCTCGGCTGGCTCAGCAACTGGGACTACGCGTTCAGTGCCCCCACCGGCGAATGGAACGGCCAGCTCAGCCTCCCGCGCGAACTGACCCTCTCCGACAGGGGACTTGTCCAACGCCCCGCCGTCGAGGTCGAGACCCTTCGCACGAGCAGCACCACCGTCAAGGGCGTCACGATGCGTCCGGGCTCCGTCAACCCGCTCGCGGATGTGCGGGGACGTTCGTACGAAATCGAGGCGGAGATCGCCCTGCCGCGCACGGGCGCCGCGACCGAACTCGGCTTCCGGCTCCGGACCGGGGGAGACCGGCGGATCCTCCTCGGCTACGACGTCGACGCCGGGAAACTCTTCGTGGACCGTACCCGCGCAGGTGTTTCCGACTTCACGGAACACTTCGCGGGACGGACCTCCACACCTTTGCCTCTCGACATGGTCGACGGCGAACGGCGGCTGCGGGTACGGCTGTTCATGGACACCTCCTCGGTCGAGGTGTTCGGCGGCGACGGCCGGGTCACCATCAGCAGCCTTGTCTTCCCCGAACCGGACGACCGGGGCATGGCGTTCTACGCCGCCGGAGGCACGGCCCGCATCGTCACGCTGACCGTCCACGAGCTCCGTGACGTCCACCGGGTGACCGACACCGGTCCGAAAGCGCCCGCGATTCCGGCCGGTGCCGCGTTCCGCAGCGGTGGGCTCGGCGATCTCACCGTGGTCCCGGCCGGGCACTGGACGACCACCGGCGCGGGCCGGACCGGAGTCTTCGACCGGGACTCGACCGCAGTCTCCGGCACTGAGTACGGCGATCTGGAACTGACGACGCTGATACGCTTCGGCGGCCCGGACTGCACCAGCGGTGCCGGATCCGTGCTGTTCCGCGCCACCCCCGACACGGCCGACGGATACGCCTTCAACCTCGACCCGAACCTGCGGACGGCCCGGCTCTTCCGCAGGGACGGCGGACAGACGACCGTACTCGCCGAAGCGCCCCTGCTGCTACGCACCGGGGTGACCCTTCCGCTGCGGATCCGGGCCAGGGGCGGGCGGATCGAGGCGTTCGTCGACGGCCGCCCGGTCATCGATGTGACCGACACCCGCTATGCACGCGGCAGAATCGGGCTCAATGTGTTCGGAGGCCGCACCGCCTACCAGGACACCTTCGTCACCGCACTCTAGGAGATCCCACTCTCATGCTCGAAAGACTCGACATGCTGGTCATCGGCGAATGCGTGGCCGACATCGTCCGGCTGCCGGGTGCGCCCGACCAGGTCCACCCGGGAGGCAGCCCGGCCAATGTGGCGTACGGCCTGGCCAGGCTCGGGCATAGCGCCACCCTGCTCACCCAGCTCGGCCCGGACGCCGAGGGACAGCTGATCAAGGAGCACCTGGCCGCTGCCGGCCTCGAAGTCCGCACGGACGGTGCCACGGCGCCCACCCCGTCCGCCGCCGTGACCCTGGACGGCGGCGGCCGGGCCGCGTACACCTTCGAGATAACCTGGACGCTCGCCTCGGTGACCCTGGACCGGCCGCCCCACCATGTCCACACCGGCTCCATCGCGTCGGTGATGGAACCCGGCGCGGCCACCGTCCTCGCCGCCGTCGAGTCGCTGCGGACGTCCGCGACCGTCAGCTACGACCCCAATGTGCGGGCCGAACTGATGGGAGACCACGACGCGGCCGTCCGCAAGGTCGAGCGCTGCGTCGCGCTCAGCGACGTGGTCAAGGCCAGCGACGAGGACCTGGAGTGGCTCTATCCGGACCGGGAGCCGCGGGAGGTCGCCGAACGGTGGCTCGCCACCGGCCCGGCCGTCGTCCTCGTCACCCGTGGCGGCGACGGTGCCCTGGCCGTCCTTCCCGGCGGGCAGGTGACGGTCGACGCGCTGCCCACCGACGTGGTCGACACGGTGGGGGCGGGCGACGCCTTCATGTCGGGCACCCTGCACGCCCTCGCCTCGCACGGACTGCTCGGTGCGGACGGCCGCGATCGGCTGCGTTCGCTGGACCGGGCCACCGTGACCGATGTCCTGCGCCACGCCGCGGCCTCGGCAGCCGTGACCGTCGCACGGGCCGGTGCCAACCCGCCGGACGAGGCGGAGCTGAAGGAGGCCCTCGCCCGGGACTGAACACGACGGGTGCCACCGCCCTGCGGGACGGTGGCACCCGTTGCGGGAAGAGCCGGTTCGCGGACCGGGAGGAGCCGCGGGGCGCCGGGGAGGAGCCCCGGCTCATCACCCGCGCACCGCCGGACGCGGCCCGCTGCCGGCGTCGAGGAATTCGACGACGGCGAGGACGAACAGCGCGCACAGCGTGATCCACACGGTGACCGGACCCGTCGGCCGGTCCCACGCGACCAGGACCGCGGCGGCCACCGCGACCACCGTCCAGTCCAGCAGGCCCCTTGCGCGGTGCACCCACCTGCCGAGCGGGCCGCCGGTGACACCGGCCGCGTCCCGTACGGCACCGATTCCGCCGCTCCAGATGGCCTTGACGCGGGTGGCGGCGCGGCCGTCGCCGGTGAGCCACGCGGCGAAGGCCACCACGACGCCGAGCGTGATCACCAGGCGGACCAGGGTACGTACGGGGCCGGCCAGGGCGTCGAAGACGGAACCGGCCGCCGGCTGCGACACCTCGGGCGGGAGGCTGTCGAGATAGAACGCGCGGCCCAGCCACACGGCCAGACCGAGCAGCGCGGCACCCGCGGCGACCGCGAGCGCCGTCGTGACCAGCGCGCGACGCCGCCGTACCGCGAGAAGGACCCCGCCCGCAGCTGTGGCCAAGGTAACCAGTGCGGTCGCCGATCGCGGCAGCCACCGTGTCGGCGTACTGGGGCAGCCCGGCCGCGGATCGCGACGAACGTGTGTCTGGACTTCCTCGACCGGCACCCGCGGCAGCTGACACCGGGTGTGTCCGGCCGATCGGCGGAGGTGGGGTGGCTGCAGCCGTTCCCGGACCGGTTGCTGGAGCCGGTGGCCGCTCACGCAACTCCCACCGATGCCGCTCGGCAAGCTCGGCGAACGCGCTTCGAACCCTCGGAGCCGATCCCTGACCTGGTCGAAGTCGGTGAAGTCGTTGGGCGAGACGACCTTGCGTGCCCAGCGCGTCCTTGACCTGTACGCCCGAACCACGGGGCCTGTCGGCCGCCCTCGGACTCGACCCGGCGCGGTCGCCGGGTCCCCGGCCCGGTGACAAGTGGCACCTGGACGAGGTGTTCATCAGGATCAACGGTGAGCTGAAGTACCTGTGGCGGGCCGTCGACCAGGACGGCAACGTCCTGGACATCCTCGTG
>NZ_JBHVWS010000099.1:0-19781 GCF_042882185.1 Streptomyces sp. NPDC058239 | reverse complement strand
GGGTGGGGCCTCTTCTCCCCCCGGGAGAGCGGTCCAGTGCGGGTCCCGCGCCCCCCGTTTTACGCGTCTTCGCCCCGCCCCGCCGCGCGCGGGTGCCCGGCCCGCACCTCGGGCCCGCCCACCGCCGTGTGCTCCTCGTCCTCGCCGTACGGGGTGATCTCGTGATCGGCGTGGAGCGTTCCTGCTTCGAAGTCGGCCGGCTGAAGGCCGATCTCGCCATCACGCTCCTGCGGAGGTTCCCGGGCCGGGTGCGACCAGGGCCTCTCAACCGGCTCGTGAGTGCGAGCTCCGGGCAATTGCGTCGAGGGCGACCTCGGCGGCGCGGGCGATGAGCGCGTCGTCGCGGTCGGCGTTCTTGGTGTCGCGGCGGGAGAGGACGGCGAGGGCGACGGGGGCGGCGCCCGGGGGCCAGACGATGGCGATGTCGTTACGTGTGCCGTAGCCGCCCGTGCCGGTCTTGTCCCCGACCTGCCACCCGTCGGGAGCGCCTGCGCGGATGGTGTTGTCGCCGGTCGTGTTGCGCTTGAGCCAGTCGGTCAGCACGGCCCGCTTGTCCGCGGGGAGCGTGGTGCCGAGGACGTACGCGTTCAGATCCGTGGCCAGGGCGCGGGGTGTGCTGGTGTCGCGGAGGTCGCCGGGGGCGGCCTCGCTGAGGTCGGCTTCGTAGCGGTCGCAGCGGGTGACGTCGTCACCGAGCGCACGGAGCGCGTCCTGCAGGCCCTGGGGGCCGCCCAGTTCGTGGAAGAGGAGGTTGGCCGCGGCATTGTCGCTGTAGCGGACGGCGGCGTCGCACAACTCACGCAGGGTCAGTCCGGTGGCGACGTGCTTCTCAGTGATCGGCGAGTTACTGATGAGATCGGCGCGGCCGTAGCGCACGAGCCGGTCCATCTGCCGGAGGGAATGCTTGTCCAGCATGGCGGCGGCAAGCAGCGCCTTGCAGGTGGAGGCGTAGGCGAAGCGTTCGTCGGGCCGGTGGGTGACGGTCCGGCCGCTGCCGGTGTCGAGGGCGTACACCCCTACCCGGGCGTCGAACTTCCGCTCCAATTCGCCGAATGCGTGCTCCGTACGGGGATCGACCGGCGTCGATGTGGCGGGCTCGGTGGCGGGTGGAGTCGTGCCCGATGGACTCGGGGTGGCGGCATCCGGCGTGGCCGTGCATCCGGAGAGTGGCAGGGCCGCGAGCCCGGCCAGTGTGGCGAGAGCGGCACGACGGGAGACAGGGGGGCGAGAGTGCATGATGCGCGGGCCTTCTGTTCCGGAGTGTGTTCACAGTGCATCGCGGCACGGGTGGCGGGTGGTCGGCATGCCGACGCCCACGACTCGTCGCGACTTGCGGCGGTGATGCCGCCGAGCCGTACGACCGCCATCCTCTCAGCGGGCCGGGCTGCCCAGGAACCGGGCAGCGACCGGACCTGCGTCGGCGCCACTGGAACCCCCGTCTTCCAGGAGCACCGCCCATGCGAGGTCGGAGCCGCCCTGGTACCCGATCATCCAGGTATGGGTGCGCGGCGGGCTGTCGGTGCCGAATGCGGCGGTTCCGGTCCAGACGTGCGGCCGCGGCCCGGGGCGGACAGGACGACCGGCTTCGCGGATATCACCGTGGTGGGTGCCCCCGTGATCTTCTGCGCGTTCGCGGTGTTCGAGTTGGACATGGAGTGCTTCCGTTCAGTTTCGTGGCGCGGTGGGCCCGGTGGTCAGCGGCGCCGCAGTGCCGGGTCGAGCAGCGCGGGCGGGGTGTCGGACTTCTCGTGCGCGGCCAGGTCGGTGCCGGGAGCGACAATCGCGTCGATCGCGTCGAGCACGTCGGCCCGGAGCGCGGTGTCAGCGGCGGCGAGCTGCGAGTGCAGGTGGTCCAGTGTGCGGGGACCGATGAGCGCGCTGGTCACGGCGGGATGCGCGGTCACGAATCCGAGCGCGAGCTGGATCATGGTCAGGCCGGCCTCGTCGGCGACCACGGCCAACTGCTCGACGGCATCGAGTCTGGCCCGGTTGGCGGGGATGGCGGTGTCGAAGCGTTGTGGCATGAACGTGGAGCGGCTGGTGGTGATGGACCGGCCCTCGCGGATCGCGCCCGACAGCCAGCCCGAAGCCAACGGGCTCCATACCAGCACACCAAGGCCGTACTGCTCGGTCACGGGCAGCACATGGGTTTCGATACCGCGCTGCAGGATCGAGTAGCTCGGCTGTTCGGTGACGTAACGGCTCAGGTGATGCTCGCGAGCGGCCCACTGGGCCTGCACGATGCGGTAGGCGGGGAACGTCGAGGAGCCGAAGCAACGGATCTTTCCCGCGCGCTGCAGGTCGGTCAACGCCGACAGCGTCTCCTCGTCACTGGTGCTCGGGTCCCACCGGTGGATCTGGTAGAGATCGACGTGGTCGACACCGAGGCGGCGCAGGCTGTTGTCCAACTCGGTCACCAGCCAGCGGCGCGAACTGCCCTGATGGTTGCGCTCGTCACCCATCGGCAGGCTTGCCTTCGTGGCCAGCACGATGTCGTCGCGCCTGCCGGCGATGGCCTTGCCGACCATCTCTTCCGACTCGCCGCCGCTGTACGCGTCCGCGGTGTCGATGACGTTGATCCCGCCCTCGAGAGCGGCATCGACGATGGCGGTGACCTCGTCCTGGGTGGTGCGTCCGATCCTGCCGAAGTTCATCGCGCCGAGCGCGAGGGAGCTGACCTGCACACCGGTGCGGCCCAAGGTGCGGTACTGCATGACCGTGTTCCTCCATTGCGGGTGAAGCGTGGTGGCGGTGCATGGCTTGGTTGTCGGGCCCCTGCTCTGGCATCATGAGCAAACGGAACCTTGTTCCGTTTGACGATACGGAACGTTGTTCCGCTTTGGCAAGCTCGACGGCAGAGGAAGTGGCGCGGTGAACGACAGTGGCGGGGGCGCGGGGCACGCAGCCCAGTCCAAGCGCAAGGACGCCCGGCGCAACCAGCAGACCCTGCTGGATGCGGCCGCCGCGGTCTTCGTCACCTCGGGCGTGGAAGCGCCGGTACGCGACATCGCGGCCAAGGCCGGCGTCGGGCTGGGCACGATCTACCGCCACTTCCCCACCCGGGCGGACCTGGTCATCGCCGTCTACCGCCACCAGGTCGACGCCTGCGCCGAGGCCGGCCCGGCCCTGCTGGCAACCGGCCCGACACCTCACGCCGCCCTCGGGCGGTGGGTCGACCTCTTCGTCGACTTCCTGGTCACCAAGCACGGCCTCGCGGCCGCACTGCAGACCGACAACGCCGGCTTCGAAACGCTGCATGCCTACTTCCTCGACCGCCTCCTGCCGGTGTGCACCCAGCTCCTCGACGCTGCCGCCGCCTCCGGTGAGATCCGTTCCGGCCTCGACGCCTACCAGTTCATGCGCGGCATCGGAAATCTCTGCATCGGCGCCGACAGCGACCCCCGCTACGACGCACGCCAACTGGTCGCGTTCCTCGTCGCGGGACTACGCCGACCACGCTGATCGTGGCACCCGTGAATGACAGGGGCCTCGCGTGAACGGTCATGTGCGAGCGTTCCGCGGGAGCCCCGGACGTGATCACGTTTCCGCAGGTCGGCGAACAGGTGGTTTCCCGGCAGGCATGACCCGCCGCCCATCACTCGTAGTTCTTCACCGAACTTGAGGGTGCGTCACTCACGGCGCCGGCGTCTTCGACGGCCGGTGCGGGCAGGACGGCCGGGACGGCAAGGAGCGCGGCGACGAGGAACGCGGTGCGGTAGGCGGTGACCCGGCAGTCCTGC
Source organism: Streptomyces sp. NPDC058239 (assembly GCF_042882185.1). NCBI lineage: Bacteria > Bacillati > Actinomycetota > Actinomycetes > Kitasatosporales > Streptomycetaceae > Streptomyces > Streptomyces sp. NPDC058239. The sequence goes on along the minus strand of NZ_JBHVWS010000099.1, from coordinate 16,041 downwards.
GAACACCTACTCCGTGGGCTGCGTCAACGTGGCCACCGGCTCCGTCATGGACGCCCCCGGCGATGCCTCCGGCCGCTTCATCACCCACCCGCAGCGCTTCAATGCCCAGTGCTTGCCTCGCGGGCCTGGGTCCTCGTGTGCCGCGACGTCGACTGAGAGGAGGCCGGCCGATTCGGTGACCGCCTCCACGTTCCCCGGCCACCGGCGCATCGTCAGCCGCGTCCGTATGCCGTGCTCTCCCGTACCACGAGCCGCGTCGGCACCAGTGTCGTTCCCCGCTCCGCCTCGCCCTGCCGTACCTGGCGCAGGGCGCTCTCCACGCAGCGGCGGCCGACCTCGGCGAAGTCCTGGTGGACCGTGGTCAGCGGGGGAAGGAACGAGCCCGACTCCGGGATGTCGTCGAAGCCGATGACCGAGACGTCCTGGGGGACCTTGCGGCCACGCTCGTGCAGGGCGCGCAGCAGGCCGAGCGCCATCTGGTCGTTGGCGGCGAACACTGCGGTGCAGTCGGCCTGTTCGGCCAGGTGAAGGCCCGCGCGGTAGCCCGACTCCGCCGACCAGTCGCCGCGCACGAGGGGTGGTGGTACGCGGCCCGCCTCCTCAAGTGTCCTGCGCCAGGCGTCCGTTCGACGTTGCGCCGCGTACGACGCCTCCGGTCCGGCGAGGTGCCACACCGTGCGGTGCCCGAGGTCGAGCAGGTGCAGTACGGCGTCCCGCGTGCCGCCTGCCTGGTCCGTGTCGACGACCGCGTACCGGTCTCCGGCGTCCGAGTCCGCGACCACGATCTTCACGTGCGGCGGCAGCGACAGGCTCGCCGAGTCGAGCAGATGGACCTCCATGATGACGATGACCGCGTCCACCGCCAGCTCACCCAACCGGGAGAAGGCGCCGCGCACTTCGTCCTGGGTGGGGACCGCGACCGGCAGCAGGGTGACCGAGTACCCCTCCTGTGCGGCCGATGTCGCGATGGCCTCCAGTGTGCGCACGTTGCCCGTCGTGGACAGCGTGAATGTGATCACGCCGATCGTGCGGAAGTCGCCCCGCTTGAGCGCGCGGGCCGCACTGTTGGGCCGGTAGCCGAGCTCCTTCATCGCCGCGAGGACCCGTTGCCGCGTCTCCTCGTTGACGCCGGGGAAGCCGTTCGAGACGCGGGACACCGTCTGCGAGGAGACGCCCGCGACCCGGGCGACGTCTGCCATCGACGCGTTCTGTGTACGGCGTCGGCCGCCGGCCCTGCCTCGCGCCGGGGCGCTGTCCGTTGCTCCCACCGTCTTCCCTCACCAGCTGTCTCGTTCGTATACCGAGAGACGGACTCTTGACCGTGATCAACGGGGCGGTGTAGACATGCCGCCACCGAATGTTTACGTAACCATAACAGCCGTCGGCTCCTTGCGCGTCGGAATGGTTACGCAAACATCAGGGTCACCACCCGCGAGGGATGTATGAGCGAGGGACGCGAGATGACGACGCTTCAACCGCCGGCGGCCACAGGACGCCGCCCGGCCGGACCACCGGCGCGACGGGCGCGCCGCTCGTGGGCGGGATGGGGGTTCATCGGCCCCTTCGTCATCGTCTTCGCGCTGGTCTTCCTGGCGCCGCTCGGGTACTCGATCTATCTGAGCCTCTTCAGGACCCAGCTCATCGGCGGCACCACCTTCGTGGGCCTCGACAACTACCAACAGGCCCTGCAGGACGGTCAGTTCTGGGACGGGGTCGGGCGCGTCGGCCTGTTCCTCGTGATCCAGGTGCCGATCATGCTGGGCGTCGCCCTGCTGATCGCGCTCGCCCTCGACAGTGGCCGCCTCTACGGCAAGGACTTCTTCCGGATATCCGTCTTTCTGCCGTATGCGGTGCCCGCCGTCGTCGCCTCCCTCATGTGGGGCTTCATCTACGGCACCCGCTTCGGCCTGGTCGGCGACATCAACGACGCCTTCGGCGTGAAGCTGCCCGACCCGCTCTCCTCGGACCTGATCCTGGCGTCCATCGGCAACATCGTGACCTGGGAGTTCGTCGGCTACAACATGCTGATCTTCTACGCCGCGCTGCGTGTCGTCCCGCACGCGCTGTACGAGGCGGCGGAGATCGACGGCGCGGGACAGTGGCGCGTCATCTCGGCGATCAAGCTGCCGGCCATCCGCGGCGCGCTCGTCATCGCCACCATCTTCTCGATCATCGGCAGCTTCCAGCTCTTCAACGAGCCCGCCATCCTCCAGAAGCTGGCACCGAACGCGATCACCACCGACTACACCCCGAACTACTACACGTACTCGCTGTCCTTCTCGGGCCAGCAGCACAACTACTCCGCGACGGTCGCCATCGTCATGGGCGTGATCACCATGATCGTCGCCTATGTCGTCCAGCTGCGCGGCATGCGCAAGGGAGCGTGAGCCCAATGACTGGACTGAGCAGTACCACCACCGCTTCCCGGCCGGCGACGCCGCCGAAGTCCGCCGCTCCGCGCCTGCGGGCTCCTCGCCGCCACACCCCGGGACGCCCCAGGCGGAGTGTCCTGCTGACCGTGCTCACCGTCGTCGTTCTGCTCTACAGCCTCGTACCGCTGCTGTGGCTGCTGATCAGCGCCACCAAGACACAGCAGGGCCTGGCGGGCTCGTTCGGCCTGTGGTTCGACGGGGACTTCGCCCTTTGGGACAACATCACCCAGACCTTCACGTACCAGGACGGTGTCTTCGGCCGCTGGCTCCTCAACACCCTGCTGTACGTGGTGGTGGGCGCGGGCGGCGCCACCTTCCTCGCGGTCCTCGGCGGGTACGCGCTCGCCAAGTTCGACTTCCCGGGCAAGCGGGGCGTGTTCGCGGTCGTCATCGGCGCGGTCGCGGTGCCGACCACGGCGCTCGCCGTCCCGACGTTCCTCATGTTCAGCAAGCTCGGCCTGACCGATACGCCGTGGGCGGTCATCATCCCGTCCCTGATCTCGCCGTTCGGCCTGTATCTGATGTGGGTGTTCGCAACCGAGGCGATCCCCACCGAACTGATGGAGGCCGCCCGCATCGACGGCGCGAGCGAGGTGCGCACCTTCTTCCAGGTCGCGCTGCCGCTGCTCGCACCCGGCACGGTCACCGTTCTGCTCTTCACCACGGTCGCGACGTGGAACAACTACTTCCTGCCGCTGATCATGCTGAAGGACCCCGACTGGTACCCGCTGACCGTCGGACTCGACGCGTGGAACAAGCAGGCGTACGCGGCCGGTGGCGAGGTCGTGTTCAACCTGGTCATCACCGGCTCGCTGATCACCATCGTGCCGCTGATCGCCGCGTTCCTGCTGCTCCAGAAGTACTGGCAGTCCGGTCTCGCCGCCGGAAGTGTCAAGGAGTAGACGCAACAGGAAAGTTCAACCTGCACCGTTTCTGAAAACCCTCTGTAGGCCCACGACGAAGTGGAAGCATCGCCATGCCCAAGCACCCCAGCCGCCTGCTGCGCGGCGTAGGTCTCGTCTGCGCCCTCGCCCTCGGGGCGACCGCCTGCGGCGGCTCCGACGACGACAGCTCCGGTCAGAAGAAGGTCGGTTCGGCCGACGTCCAGGCCGCCCTGAAGAAGGGAGGCACCGTCACCGTGTGGGCGTGGGAACCCACCTTGAAGCAGGTCGTCGCCGACTTCGAGAAGAAGTATCCGAAGGTCGACATCAAGCTGGTCAACGCGGGCACCAACAACGACCAGTACAAGGCCCTGCAGAACGCGATCTCGGCCAAGAAGGGCGTCCCCGACGTTGCGCAGATCGAGTACTACGCGCTCAGCCAGTACGCGCTGACGAAGTCGGTCACCGACCTCAAGCCGTACGGCGCCGATAAGCTGGCCGACGCGTATTCGCCGGGCCCGTGGAACTCGGTGCAGGCCGGTGACGGCATCTACGGCCTGCCGATGGACTCGGGACCGATGGCGCTCTTCTACAACAAGAAGGTCTTCGACAAGTACAAGATCGCCGTGCCGACGACGTGGGACGAGTACGTCGAGGCAGCCCGCAAGCTGCACAAGGCGGACCCGAAGGCGTACATCACCAGCGACCTCGGCGACGCGGGCCTGACCACCAGCCTTCTGTGGCAGGCCGGTTCGCACCCGTACAAGGTCGACGGCACCAAGGTCGGCATCGACTTCACCGACGCGGGCGCGAAGAAGTACACCGGGACCTGGCAGAAGCTCATCGGCGAGAAGCTCGTCTCACCGATCGCCGGATGGAGCGACGACTGGTACAAGGGCCTCGGCGACGGCACCATCGCCACGCTGCCCACCGGTGCGTGGATGCCCGCCAACTTCGCCTCCGGTGTGAAGGACGCCTCCGGTGACTGGCGCGCGGCCCCGATGCCGCAGTGGACCAAGGGGGCGACGGACAGCTCGGAGAACGGCGGCAGCTCGCTCGCGCTGCCCGAGCTCGGCAAGAACAAGGAACTCGCGTACGCCTTCGTCGAGTACGCCAACTCCGGTGCGGGCGTGCAGACCCGCATCGAGAACGGCGCGTTCCCCGCGACCACGAAGGACCTGAACTCCGAGGCGTTCCAGAACACCGAATTCCCGTACTTCGGCGGCCAGAAGGCCAACAAGGTCTTCGCCGAGTCCGCGAAGAACGTGCCTGCCGACTGGAAGTACCTGCCGTACCAGGTGTACGCCAACTCGATCTTCAACGACACCGTCGGCAAGGCCTACATCTCCGGCACAAAGCTGGCTCAGGGCCTGAAGGCGTGGCAGGACGCGTCCGTCAAGTACGGCACGGAGCAGGGCTTCACCGTCGAGAAGTAGCCCCCGGAGCCCTTGAAGCTCCCCTTCGCACCATCGGATCCCGGAAGGACCTGCATGACCTCCCCCCTCACCTCCCGTTTCCCGTACCCGGCGGGCAGCGACGGCAGCCGACACCTCGGCTACGGCGCCGATTACAACCCCGAGCAGTGGCCGCGGGAGGTGTGGGAGGAGGACGTCCGGCTGATGCGCGAGGCCGGCGTGAACGTCGTCTCCCTGGCGATCTTCTCCTGGGCCCGGCTCCAACCCACCGCCGACACCTGGGACTTCGGCTGGCTCGACGAGGTCATGGACCTGCTGCACGCGGGCGGCATCGGCGCCGACCTGGCCACCGCGACCGCGTCCCCGCCGCCGTGGCTCACCACCGCCCACCCGGAGATCCTGCCGGTGACAGCGACCGGCGAGACGCTCTGGCCGGGCGCGCGCCAGCACTGGCGGCCCACCTCACCGGCCTTCCGCACCCACGCGCTCCGTCTGGTCCGGGAGTTGGCGACGCGCTACGCCGGCCACCCAGCCCTGATCGCCTGGCACGTCAACAACGAGCTGGGCTGCCACAACGTCTACGACTACTCCGACGACGCCGCCCACGCCTTCCGGGCCTGGCTGCGCCGCCGCTACACCACTCTCGACGCCCTCAACCATGCCTGGGGAACGGCCTTCTGGTCCCAGCGCTACAGCGACTGGGACCAGATCCTGCCGCCACGCCTCGCCGCCTCGCACCCCAACCCGACGCAGCAGCTCGACTTCAAGCGGTTCTCGTCGGACGCGCTCAAGGACCATCTGATCGCGGAGCGCGAGGTGCTGCGCGAGTTGACCCCGGACGTGCCGGTGACCACCAACTTCATGGTGATGGGCGGCACCAAGGGCATGGACTACGCGGACTGGGCGGGCTCGGGCGCGATCGACTTCGTCGCCAACGACCACTACGTCGTCCCCGGCCCGCAGGACCGCGACGAGCTGTCCTTCTCCGCCAACCTGACCAGCGGAATCGCGCGCCACCGCCCGTGGTTCCTGATGGAGCACTCCACCGGTGCCGTGAACTGGCAGCCGGTCAACGTGGCGAAGAAACCCGGAGAGCTGGCGCGGGACTCGCTGCTGCACGTGGCGCACGGCGCCGACGCCGTCTGCTTCTTCCAGTGGCGCCAGTCGGCGGCCGGAGCCGAGAAGTACCACTCGGCAATGGTGCCGCACGCCGGTACCGACAGCGAACTCTTCCGCTCTGTCACCGAGTTGGGCCGCACCCTCGAAGCGCTCGCACCGATCGCCGGAGCCGAGCGTGAACCCGCCCGCGTGGCCGTTCTGTTCGACTGGGACTCGTGGTGGACCAGCGAGCAGGACTCCCACCCCACGTCGCGGCTCGACTACCACCGTGAGGCCCTCGACTGGTACTCCGCGCTGCTGCGGCTCGGCATCCGCGCCGACGTGGTGCCCGCGCACCGCACCGACCTCTCCTCGTACGGCGTGGTGATCGCGCCCGTGCTGCACGTGGTGCCCCAGCCTTTCGGCAAGGAGCTGACCCGGTACGTCGAGGGCGGCGGACACCTCGTCACCACATACTTCTCCGGTGTCGTCGACGAGAACGACCACATCTGGCTCGGCGGCTACCCCGGCGCCCTGCGTGAGCTGCTCGGCATCCGCATCGAGGAGTTCGGTCCGCTGCTCGACGGCGCCACCGTCGACCTCGACAACGCGACGACCGGCAGCCTGTGGACCGACCGGATCACCGTCACCGGGCCCGACGTGGAGGTGCTCGCCCGCTACCGCAGCGGGACGTATACCTCCCGCCCGGCCGTCACACGCTGTACGACGGGCCGCGGTTCGGCCGCGTACGTATCCACCCGCCTCGGCTCCGAAGGCCTCGCCGCACTGCTGCCGGAACTGCTCGCACCGGCCGACGTCACCAGTGAACTCCCGGACGCAGCACGAGGGTTGGTCGAGTTGGCCGTACGCCGCGACGCCGAAAGCCGCTACCTCTTCCTGGTCAACCGCGGCGACGTGCCGGTGCCGCTGCCCGGTGTGACCGGTGAGCTGCTCGTCGGTCCCGCGACGGAGGGCGGCCTCGTGCTGCCGCCCCGGGACGTCGCCGTGCTCCGGCAACCCGCCCCCTGAATCGCACCACAGAAGTACCAACTATCCGCCCATACATACAATTTGGGAGCACACGTTGGCACGCCGTACCCGCACAAGTCGACTCCTCGGCCTCGTCGGCACCGCCGCCCTGGTCTCGGGAGCCGCCCTCACCACCGCCCCGCCCGTGACGGCCGCAGCGTCGACCGCCGCCGTCACGGTGACCCCCGACCCCTCGTACCAGCAGCAGAAGTTCGAGGGCTGGGGCACGAGCCTCGTCTGGTTCGCCAATGTCACCGGCGGCTACCCGAAGGAAATCCGGGAGAAGCTCGCCGATCTCCTCTTCGGTGACGACGGGCTCGCCCTGAACATCGCCCGCTACAACATCGGCGGCGGCAACGCCCCCGATGTGAAGGACTACTTGAGGGCCGGGGGAGCGGTCGACGGGTGGTGGAAGGCCCCCGAGGGCACCACCCGCGACGACGCCGACTGGTGGAGTGCCGACGACCCGGCGGACTGGAACCCGGACGCCGACGCGACGCAGCGCTGGTGGGTGGACCGGATCAAGGACGACATCGACCACTGGGAGACGTTCAGCAACTCGCCGCCGTACTTCATGACGGAGAGCGGGTACGTCTCCGGTGGCTTCGACGCGACCAAGGACCAGCTCAAGGCCGACTCGGTCGAAGACTTCGCCGCGTACATGGCGGGCGCCACGAAGCGCCTGGAGAAGGCGGAGGGCATCAAGGTCGACACCGTCGACCCGTTCAACGAGCCCAACACCGGTTACTGGAGGACCACGTTGGGCGCCGACGGCGAGCCGACCGGCGGTCGCCAGGAAGGCGCGCACATAGGCCCCGAGCTCCAGCAGAAGGTCATACGCGCCCTCGCCCCCGCGCTGAAGAAGGCGAAGAGCGGTGCGGAGATCTCGGCCATGGACGAGACCAACCCGGGCATTTTCTCGACGAACTGGAACAGTTACCCGGCCGACGTGAAGAACCTCGTCGGGCAGATGAACGTCCACACCTACGGCACGGGCGGCCGCACCACCGTTCGCGACCTCGCCAAGGCGGCCGACAAGCCGCTGTGGATGAGCGAGGTCGAGGGCGACTGGGGCGACGGACAGTCCTTCACCGACATGCGGCCCGGCCTCGGCCTCGCCCAGCAGATGGTGGACGACCTGCGCGAACTGGAACCCACCGCCTGGGTGTTCTGGCAACCGGTCGAGGACTACGACAACATGAAGCCCGGCGGAGAGTCCGCCAAGGGCGGCAACTGGGGCAGCATCCAGGTCCCGTTCAGCTGCACCTCGAAGGACACCCTCGAGAGCTGCCCGGTGTACACGAACACGAAGTTCGACACCGCGCGCAACTTCACGCACTACATCCAGCCCGGTGACAGCCTGATCAGGACCGACGACGCCAGCAGCGCCGCGGCCGTCTCCGAGGACGGCAAGGGCGCGACGGTCGTCCACGTCAACAAGACCACCGACGCCCGCACGGTGACGCTTGATCTGTCGAAGTTCGGTCACATCGGCCAGGGCGCGACCGTCACCCCGGTCGTGACCAGCGCCGACGGCAAGCTGGCGCGGCACGACGCCGTCCCCGTCAGCGACAAGAAGGCCACCTTCACGGTTCCCGCGCAGTCGGTGACCTCGTTCGTCGTCGACGGGGTGTCCGGTGTTGCGAAGGACGCGGCGACCCTGCGGAAGGGGCACACGTACGAGCTGACTGGCGTGCAGAGCGGCAAGGATCTGACCGTCGCCGACGACGGCAGCAAGCTCGTCATCAAGGCCGGCGCCTCCGCCGCAGGCCAGCAGTGGCGGCTGCGGCAGATCAGCGGCGAGGGTGCGGACAACCGCAAGCGGTACGTGTTCACGAGCGCGGCGAGCGGCAAGCGTCTCGCCGTACGCGACGACGTCCCGGTCGTCGAACCCGACAGCGGCCGGCGTGACGCGGCCACCCAGTGGATCACGTCGTCGACCGGCGACGGCACCTGGACGCTCGTCAACGCCGGGACCGGCAAGCTCCTGGAAGTCGGCGGCCAGGCCACGAACGACGGCGCCGCCGTCAGCACCTGGCAGCCCAACTCCGGGGCGAACCAACTGTGGAAGGTCACCGACGTGACTCCGTAGACGTACTGGGCCCCACGGTGATCCGCCGTGGGGCCCGTGCCGTACGTCACAGATGGTGCGTCCTGCACTCCCGCAGCAGCAGCCACGCCGGACACAGGCTGCCGCGCACCTTTGTCACCACATCGACCGGCATCAGGGGCTGAACAGGGACGACCCGGACTCGACAGTGTCCCCCAAGGCCTCCTCTCAGAGGTCTCTGCCCGATGGCCCGGTCGGGGGGTATCAGGGATGTGGCTCGCGGCGCCGGGTGTCCGTGGGCACGGTCTCGAACGTCGGCAACCGTCCCGATGCCATGGCCGCGAGACGAGGGCGAGGGCCCTGCCCTTGATCGACCGGCTCGGCCATGTCCGCAGCGAGCCCGCGCGCCAAGCGCGCGGGCCGCAGCCGGATTGCGGGCTGCGTATCCATTGCGAACCCCGGACGGCACGGGTCAGCTGGTTGCCCTGACAGGGGCACTGCTGCGTCCGCCTCGACCGCTGAGCTCGGCGTCGAGTGTTTCCTGAGCCACGCGCATGGCGTCGGCGTAGACGGGGTCCTGCAGCCGCTTCCACATCTCGCCTTCAGAGACGTCCTCAACGCAGCTGACCACCCACCAGATGTTGCCGAAGGGGTCCTTGATACGCCCTCCGCGCTGTCCGAAGGCGTCGTCGGCCAGGGAAGTGACGACATGGCCGCCGGCTGCGACGGCTTGTGAGAACGCCTCGTCCGCGTCGGCGACGAACACGCGCAGCAGGCTCGGCATGGTGGGCCAGTCCGAGTGCCGGTCGAAAGCCAACACGACGGTGTCGCCGACTCGGATCTCACCGTGACCGATCAAGCCATCCTCGGTCGACACCCGCCCGAGCTCCTCACCCCCGAACGCCTGGGCGACGAAGTCGAGGAAAGCCCCCGTGTCGTCGGTGACGACCCAGGGCGCAACGGTGGTGTAGCCCTTCGGCGCGGTGTGCTCGGACATCACGGTCCTTTCGCTGATGTTGGTTGCCGGCAGCGACGATAGGCGTGAATTAGGTCAGTTCCTGTCCGGCATTGCGGCGAGCTTGGGCAGCGACCGGTGCTACCTCACGACTGCTCGCGCTGCTCGTGCTGGGGGTGTCCGATGGGTCGCCGTGGGGATCCTCAGGCGTCCTGCGGGTACCAGCGCAGTTCCACGGTATTGCCGTCCGGGTCCTGGACATACAGGGAGACCGCGGTGCCCTGGGCGCCGAAGCGCTCTCCGGGACCGTCCAGCACCGTGAAGACGCCGGAATCGATGACCTGCTGCCAGTCGAGCGGCTCGACGACCAGGCAGATGTGGTCGACGTTGGAGCCCTCCGGCCGCTCGTCGGCCGCCTCGACGAGGTCGATGATGGTGGTGGGGCTCACCCGCACGGACGGGAAGGAGACCTTGCCGGCCCGCCACTCCTCCGCCCGCACCGGTTGCAGCCCCAGCGGGCCGGTGTAGAAGGCGAGCGAGCGCTCGATGTCGGCGACGTTCAGGACGAGGTGGTCGAAGGCAATCACGCGCATGGGTGTCTCCGCAGGGTCGGGTCGGCCGGGGCGCCGGTGGTGGTGCGACGAGGCCGGCGGCTCCGGACCTCGCTGGTCCGAGGCGGTGGCTGGTCGTTGACTGCCGTGGCGTGCCCTTGACTTCAGCATCGCCGAGCAGGCATCCGTTGGTCCAACGCATGTTTGTCATCCGATCCATCGTGTTTCACGATGGATCAATGGATCTCCAGCGGATGCGCTACGTCGTCGCGGTGGCGGAGACCGCGAGCTTCACCTGCGCCGCCGAGCGGTGCCACGTCGTCCAGTCCGCGCTCAGCCGCCAAGTGGCCCGACTGGAGAAGGAACTGGGCGCCCGGCTGTTCGAGCGGACCGGCCGCCGGGTGCGGCTGACCACCGCCGGAGAGGCGTTCCTGCCCGCTGCCCGCCAGGCCCTCGACGCGATTGTTGCTCGTCGGTGGCAGCGGTTCCGGAACCGCCCACTCATCGCCAGTCGGATTCCCTCTCGGTAATCAGTGAGAGGGGTCTCCCATCGTCTCGGGACAGGCTGCGCGAGCCTTGGGGCGTTCGACGAGGTGCCCGCGTTCGAAGCGGGCTCCGGCGCGGACGAGGGCGGCGGGGTGGGGTGCGTTTACCGCTCGCCGGCGAGTCTGCGCGGACTCGACCGGTTTTGAATACCATGGCCAGGCCGGCCGCTCTGTCGGCCGCACCCTTGGCGCCCGCGCCTCCCCGGTGCGTCAATCTTCAAGAAACCGCAATGGTCTAGGCCAACTCATTGACGTGCCTGCGTCAACCCTTGATTCTGGCGGCACCTTCTCCCAACAGGAGTCCCCATGAAGCGTATTCGCGCTCTGCTCTGTGGTGCCGCCACCGCCGCGCTGGCCACCGCAGGACTCGCTGTCTTCGCCGCGCAGCAGGCTTCGGGTGCGTCCACCGACGCCACCGCGCTCAGTAACCGGTGGTTCGCCGCCGCGCCCTATCTGATGCCGCACGACAACAACCCGCCGGACGCGGGCGCCATCATGGACGCCAGCGGTCTCAAGGCGTTCCAGCTCGCGTTCGTCCTCGCCCCCAACGGGGGCGGTTGCAGCCCGACTTGGGACGGTACGTCGCCGGTCTCGTCGGACACCGCCGTGGCATCCGTCATCAGCTCGATCCGCGCCAAGGGCGGTGACGTGTCGGTCTCCATCGGTGGGTACGGGGGTACCAAGCTCGGCCAGACCTGCTCCGACGCGGCGTCCACCGCGGCCGCCTACCAACAGGTCATCACCAAGTACCAGCTGAAGGCCATCGACTTCGACCTGGAGGAGCCGGAGTACGAGAACGCCGCCGCCATCGCCCACGAGATCGGCGCAGCCAAGATCCTCCAGCAGAACAACCCGGGCCTGTACGTCTCGGTCACCACCGCGGGAACCGCCGACGGCACCGGCTGGTTCGGCAAGCAAATGCTCAACGAGGCCAAGTCGCAGGGCTTCACGCCGAACAACTTCTCGATCATGCCCTTCGACGGCGGGTTCAACGGGGCGGCCGCACAGACGAGCGCCCTGACGAACTTCAACTCCATCCTGCAGTCCACTTTCGGCTGGGACGCGGCGACCGCGTACGCGCACGAAGGCTTCTCCGGCATGAACGGCCGCAGCGACACCGGGGAGTACTTCAGCCAGGCCGACTTCCAGACCGTGCTGGACTTCGCCACCAGCCACCACATGGACCGCTTCACCTTCTGGTCCCTCAACCGCGACCGCCAGTGCACCCCGCCCGACAACAACGGCCAGACCTCCGGCACGTGCAGCAGCGTGGCCCAGTCGGACTGGGACTTCGCGAAGTACTCGGTGAAGTTCGCCGGAGTCACCCCGCCTACGACCACCCCTCCGACCACCCCTCCTCCGGGCGGCAGCTGCGCCGCGGCCGCGTGGAGCAGCGGCGCCGTCTACACGGCCGGTAACACCGTCTCGTACGGGGGCCACACGTGGAAGGCCAAGTGGTGGACGCAGAACGAGACGCCCGGCACCACGGGCGAATGGGGAGTCTGGCAGGACCTCGGCGCCTGCTGACCCGACATCTGTCCGGCCCGGGACGGCGTACGCGCGCCGGTCCGGGCCGGCTCCTGGGCCGCAAAGCACGGCGGCCGCCCCCAGGCCATCACCGGCTTGAGGGTGCCGCCGTAACGCGGCGCTGCGCCCCTGGGCGCCGGAACAGCCGGCATCGAAACGGTCTTCCTCGTCCTGGTCCTGGCGGGGCGCGTCCACGGGCCGGGCCACCGCACCCACCCGGGCCCCGCACCCACCCCGAGCGGCCGGGTACTCGCCCAGCTGCAGTGGCAGCGGACGATACAACTGAGCCGCTCAGCCGCACCGACTCGGTGGCCGCGCCCAGAAGAAGCCCATCTTCTTCGCCGAATACGACACGAGGAGATTCTTCGTCTGCCGGTGGTACAGGTCTTTCACGGCGTTGACCTGCTGAAACAGCGGATGTCGGGATCGGCGGCGGTCGCTGGCCCGCATATGGTCCTGATCTTGGTTCCAGATGCCGCCTCCGCCAGGAGTGACCAGGCCCGACCGCGGGCGTGACCGTGGTCCTATCTCACCGCCTACGGCACGCTGATCGAGGTCGGCCGGGCCCGGCCGGGCGGCCACGTGCTGATCACCGCGGCGTCCAGCAGTGTGGGCACGGCCGCCATTCAGATCGCCGTGACCCGTGCCGAGGCCAAGGCCAAGGCCGAGCAGCTGGTACGGACAGGAGCCGCCCATGTCATCGCGACCGACCACGACGACCTGGCCGACCGCGTCAAGGACATCACCGGCGGGGAGGGCACCGGCGGCCCGGGCCTGACCCAACTCGCCCAACTCGTGGCCTGCGACGGCGCGCTGATCGTGTACGGCTGGCTCGACCCACGCCCCGCTCCGCCGCCCGTGAACTGGCCGCTGAACGTCCACGGTTACGGCGTCCACCACGTCATCCAGAATCCCGACCGCACCCGCCGGGCTCATGCCTTCATCACCGCCGGCCTGCGCACCGGCGCACTGGCACCCGTGATTGACCGAACCTTCGACCTGTCCGCTATCGCTGACGCCCACCGTCACATGGAGGCCAACGGCCAGGTCGGCAAGGTCATCGTCACCGTCCGGCACTGAAGCGTCCCCTACTGGGCAGCCATCGCGAGACCGGGCGAGCCCAACGTCAGTCCCACCGGGACACGGCCCATCGGGCCCACCACAGAATCCGAAACTTGACTTCTCCATTGGGGAGCCCCTGAGCGTGCGGGGTGGCCGGAGTGAGCGCCAGGTTGGCCGCAGGGCAGCAGCGGCCAGTTCTGACCTGTGATTCTACTCAGACGGGGCGCTGGGTGATGCTGCTCGGGATGCAGCATGTGCTACTCACCGGGACAGTCACTTCATCAACTTCAAGGAGTTCCCGCCACGCCGGCACCCTCGCCTTCCTGGTCGCCGCTGACGACTGAGTGAGCTGTTGCCCGGAGCCGTAGGACCGACCATCGCGTCGCACCGTGATGAGCGCTCTACCTGGCGCAGCGGGCCAGCCAGGGCGTTTCTTCTGGAGCACCTCGCCGACCGGATGAAGGTGCCCACTTACGAGAAGACGTTTCGCTTGAGGCCGTTCGGCGGTACGCCGCACACGAAAGACCCGGTGTGTCCCGCCGCTGTGACACTGCCGCGGGACGCACCGGGGTGTGGGAGGAGGTCAGGCGCCGCGCTGGACCGGACCGATGAGAGTACCGGTGGCCACGTTGAGCTTGCCCTGGGCGACGGACGTGCCGGGGATCTCCCCGTCCGGAGCCTGGAGCGTGAACGATGCCTCCCTCGCGGCGATGCTGCGGCCGCTGCTGGGAACCTGGATATCGAAGTGCACCGGGTGGCCCGGACCGAAGGTCACTACGGTTGCCTGGTTGCCGTAGTGGCCGGCGGCGACCCCGATCTCCGAATCGCGGTTCGAGAACCGCACGTTGGTTGGCGAACCGGCCAGCTTGCACGGCTCGTACCCGCGCGGCGCGGTCAGCGTCACGCGGTAGTGGCGGTGCCCTGCGTCGGCGGGCGCCTCGGTGATCTTCGCGGTGTGGTTGGCCGGCCGGCAGGCCGAAGGGGCGACGCCGCCGGCCGTTGCGGGCGAAGCCTGCGCGACTCCCGCACCAGCAGCACCCGTCAGCGCAGTGGCGGCGACGGTGAGGGCGAACTTCCAGTTCGTACGCATTCTGAACACTCCTTGCCTTGCTTAATGGCCCTGCGGGTGTTCTCCGCCAGAACCATGGTCAACACGATTGCTGCCCCTCAACCCTCGCGAGGAATGTCTCAGGATTGACACGGCCGTGCGGCCAGGTGTGTGCAACCCATACGTACTATTGAAGTTCGATCACACGTCTGAAGGACCGGGCCGCCTCTCGACCTCCTGCCGTTCTCGGAAGCGCAATGTCGAGTCCGATGTCAGCACCTGGCCGTCCGCAGCGCATACACAAGTCCACCGGAACGTCACCAGCGGCCAGCTCACGCCGGTGCAGGTGATACCGGTCAACGCGTGAAGTCTCCCGGTGCCTGGAGCCTGTTCTTCGCAGACCTGCTCCTACCAGGGCTTGACGCGTACCTGATGTCGGGTCAACGACTGATGTCCCTGGTCAGGAAGATCCCCGGATCTGTCGAACGGGCGACACGGGCCAATACTCTGAGTTCTGTCCGCACTATCTGGGAGAGTCATGACAAGTAGGTTCACCGAGTTGGCCGTTGACTGCCACGATCCGGAGGGGCTCGCGGCCTTCTGGTGCGAGGTCCTGGACTTCAAGGTGATCGACCGGAGCGAGGGCAAGGTCGAGATCGGCTCCTGGGTGCCGACCGTCGAGGATGTTCGGGCCCGCCAGATGCCGCCCACCCTGCTGTTCATCCAGGTGCCCGAGGGCAAGACCGTGAAGAATCGGCTTCACCTCGACGTCAGCCCGATCGACGGCAGCACCGAGGACGAGGTCACCAGATTGCTCGGCCTCGGCGCCACCACGACGGATGTGGGCCAGGGCTCAGACCGAAACTGGGTGGTCATGGCCGACCCCGAGGGCAACGAGTTCGATGTCCTACGCACCCTGGCACCGCAGAACTAGGCCGCGAGCGGGCACCCGCACCCCGTCACACACCACAACCGTCACGTTGCCGAGAAAATGATCGTGGTTGAGCTCCGCGATTCTTTCCCAACCTGCCCCAAGGGTACGAGCGTTGTCTGCTGGGTGAAGCTCCTGGCAGACGGGTTCTCGACCAAGACCACCCGTGTCTGCCAGGAGCTTCGCGTGCTTGTTTACCCATTGTCGATCGATACGGCCTTCGGTCCAGCGCCTGCGTACACGGTCGAGGCTTTCCCCTTGATCGTGGACACCGGTTGTCATGCGGCGGCGGCCAGCGTAGTTGATCGTTGTTCGTAGGCGATCGGGCTGATCTGGCCGAGGCGGGAGTGCCGTCGGCGGGTGTTGTAGCGGGTTGCCCATCGGAAGACCGCGAGGCGGGCCTCACGGGCCCCGTCACACCGTTTCCGTCCCTGGAGCGTCTCGCGTTTCATGGTCGCGTTCAGACTCTCCGCGGTGGCGTTGTCCGCGCTCGTGCCCGCCGCGCCGCGTGATCTGG
>NZ_JBHVWS010000098.1:0-21131 GCF_042882185.1 Streptomyces sp. NPDC058239 | reverse complement strand
CAACGGTTCCAGCTTCGGACCACGACGCGGTGCTGGCACACCCGAAGAAGCACTCATGCATGAACTAACGACGAATCTCGGGCGCAGGACACTAGGGCACGTTCATCAGCAACTTCCCTGAGTGCCGTACATGGGCTCATGATCACGGGTGTGATATCCGTGTGCCGCTGCCGAACATACCGTGCGAGCGCCGTCTGTCGGGAAACATGTCCGATGCCGGTGTAGTTCACAGCATGAAATGCCACCACCGGTCCGCCGTTGTCGATCATTTCCCGGATTGTATGCACGGGCTCCTGTAAGGATCTGTGAACTCGCGGGCCGTCTTTTCTGCGTGAGGAGTAATCACAGACCGGGTCAGTGGCAGTCGTCACCCCGTGGGATGCGCGACAGGGGGAATCCAGAAGCGGGGTGAGCGGCGAGCGTCCGCACCGTCACAGCGTGTCCGGCGGACCACGAACCGAAGGCGAACTGCCACGCCTCCATGGCCAGCGGATGCTCCGGAGACTGCACGCCCTCCTGGTCCGCCTCGGTGGACGGTACGAGCCGCGCGTCCTGGTCGAGTCGTACCAGCCCCGCCGCGGTCAGCGACCGCAGGGCCGTCTCGGCCGCCTCACGCTCTCTTCCCCAGGACACCGACTGTTCGTATGCGGGCCCGATCAGCCATGTCGCGTGATACACATCCAGCTCGCCCGACGCGATCAGCCGCTCCGTCGCTCGCAGACCGCCGAGGTGACATTGAAGAGCCAGGGCGCCGATGCCCAGGTTCAGAATCACCAGGAGCCCGCTGGCGCTCAGGACGAGCCACAACACACCATCCATGTGGACAGGAACAGACCATGCTTCCAAGCTTGACCAGAGCGCGTCAGTAGGTCCCAGGTGGCGCACGCCGTCGGCCTCGGACGGGTGCGACGTCCATGGAGTCCGGGTGCGACGAGCCGAACCGCGTTTCGTAGCCACGCCATACTGGCCCGTGGCGGGAACAGAGAGGCGGAACGGTGATCCAACAGCACACGGAGTACGACGTCTTGGTGGTCGGAGGCAGCGGGGTGGACACCATTGTCCGCGTCGACTCCCTGCCGGTACCGCTCGCCGACTCGGTCCCTGTCGGGCCGATCGAGGAGTGGCCCGGCCACACCGGAGGGAATGTGGCCCTCGGTACCCGGGCGCTCGGCCTGAAGGTCGCGTTGCTCGACTGCATCGGCGACGACTGGACGGGCGCGCAGGTGCGTGAGCGGCTGGCCGAGGGGGACGTGGAGTTCGCCCCGCTGATCTCGGCGGCGGGCACCCGCCGCGCGGTCAACCTGGTGGACGCGACCGGACGCCGGATGTCCTTCTACGATGCCCGCGACCCGGCCGGTCTGCGGATGCCCCGGGACTTCTACCTTCCCCGGCTGCGGCGCACTCGCCACGTCCACCTGTCCATCATGAATTTCGCCCGCTTCCTCTACGACGACATCGAGGATCTCGGTGTCCCTGTCTCCACGGATCTGCACGACTGGGACGGACTTGCCGACCACCATCGCGAGTTCGCGCTCCGCTCGGACCTCGTCTTCCTCAGCGCGGCGGGCGCGGGCCAGGACGCCACCGCCCTGATGCGGGAGATCCTCCGCGAGGGCCGCGCGGACACCGTCGTCGTCACGGCGGGCGCAGACGGCTCCTACGTCCTCACCCGGGACGGCGGCTCGGTCCCGCACCACATTCCGGCGACCGTTCCGCCCGCACCGGTGGTGGATTCCAACGGCGCGGGTGATGCCTTCGTCTGCGGCTTCCTCTACGGGAGACTCGCGGGCCGGGACGCCCTGGAATGCGCCCGCCTGGGCGCGGTGGCGGGCGCCCATGCCTGCACGGCTCCGGGTTCCACCGCCCTCATTGCCCAGGAGGCCCTTCTGGCGTCGGCTCAGGTCCGGAGCACGAGTCAGTAGACCTCCGGGCGGCGAAGCCCGGCGCGGGGCTGACGTCCGCCGGCGGGCCATGCGGGCGGCTCACGACTCGGCCACCACGATGCAGAACGTAGACCGTGCGCCGTGTGGTGCGTTCCAGTCCGAGGATCTCGTCGGCGGCCCGGGCATCTCGGAAGACGGAACCGTGGTCTGGTCGTGGTCGACGCCGATCACCGGACTCCGGCCCGGTCTCGAATGCCGATGACGTCATGGGGCCAGTCAATCAGTAGCCAGCAGCCGGAGCGGCAGGTGCCGGAAGGGATGCGCGTACGGTTTCGGCCAGAGCCACCGGGTCGCCCGTGGGCTTCACCGGGTAGTTCTTGAGCTCCAGGTTCCAGGCGTTGTCCCGCTCGAACCAGTCGATCGCGGCCGGCGGCTGCCCGGTCACCAGGGCCGTGTCGAGGGAGTCGAGGTAGAGCGTCCAGCGCTTGGCGTAGAAGTCGCAGACCAGGCCCGACCATTCGCGGTTCGCGTAGTCGCGCAGCCCGCCGGACTCGCTGCCGGACCGATGGCCCCAGGTGGTGAGGACCGAGCGGGCGTCGAATTCCGCGGCGGCCCGCTCGGCGTCGGTGCTGCCCCAGGACTTGGCGTCCTTCAGCCAGGGCCCCAGCATGAACCGCCGGTCGGTGGCCAGCAGCCGGTCGAGCAGGGCGAGGTCCTGCTTCCACTCCGTGGTCCGCTGCCGGTACAGGGCGAGGTCCTTCCCCTCGTACGCGGACTTGATCTGAGGCAGCAGCGTACGGCTGCGGTTGGCCAGGGCCTGCCGGGCCACGTCCACCACATCGAAGCGGTACGCATCCGACTTCCGCAGATTGGGGGCGACTTGGAGCAGCTCCGTGAGCGCCTGCTGGACCGTCGACGCGTCGTACCGCATGGACGACGGGCTCCAGCTGGCCGCCGTGCCGACGGTCAGCCCGGGGCGTGCGGTGAAGAGGCTGTCCTGGGACTCGCTCCAGGTGCCGGACGGGGTGCTGTAGGGGCCGGTCCGCAGCAGCTCCCACGCCTTGGCGGCGTGCGGGTCGGCGCCGCCGTAACGGCGTTCGGCGTAGTCGGCGAACCAGGCCGAGTGGTCCAACGGGGCGGTGCGCCAGGCGAGTTCGGTGAAGAGTTCGTACGCGACGGGGTTGCCGCCGGTGCCTTCGGGTAGATACGCGATTCCCTGGAGCGCACTGTTCGGCTTCGTACGCCACTCGTTGAACCGGGCTGTCCAGACAGCGGTGTTGGCCCCGATCGTGGTGTGGCCGCCGAAGTTGGGGATGGTCCCGAAGGCATAGGGCGCGCCGTGCCAGGCAGCCTCGCGGTCCAGGCCGTTGTAGCGGTCGGCAAGGCCGTCGACGATGAAGAGCTTGCTCTTGTCGACCGCGTCGATGAGCTGTGTGGAGGGGTTGTTCTGCCAGCCGAGCAGGACCCAGGTGGCACCCGGGTGCGCGGTCTGCAGGGCGTTCATGACGGCCTTGGCCGCGTCCCCGATGGGCACGTTGCCCGGCCTGCCGCCTTCGTGCAGCAGATCCATCTTGTACATGGCGGAGTCGCCGAACAGCTTGCGCTGATGACGGTAGAAGGCCGCTGCGACCTTCGGGAACATCTCGCTGCGCGGGTCCAGCCAGTCCGGCCGTTCGAAACCGACCCAGCCGCCCTGCGGGACCACGGGACCGGTGGGGTTGCGGTCGGTGAACCCGGGCGGGACCGTGCCGTAATAACCGGGCAGGACCGGCGTCATACCGAGTCGGCGCAGCCGGTCGGCGATCCTGCGGCCGAGCGCGGCGCGCTGATCCAGCAGCTTCTCGGTGACCGGGCCACCGAACCCGGACATGTTCTGCATCAGCCACCACGGCTGGTGTGCCGGGCCCGGAATCCAGGAAGTGAGCTCCTTCTTCGCGTAGCCGAACTCCTGGAAGGTGTCGTAGTACACGGCGTCCGCGCCCATCTGCACGAAAACCTCGTTGACGCCGTGCAGCGCGAGGATGTCGATCTGCTTCTCGTACGAAGCCCAGTTCCGGTACGCACCGGAGTAGCCGTCGTCCGTGTCGTTGAGGGCGAACCGGTGCGGCACCGAGGCGTCCTGGCGGACCGTGCCGTCGGGTGCCGGGAGTTTCTTCGGGAGCCTGGACGTGCTGTCGCCGGGCCAGCCGATGTCCACCTCGGCCGTGTACTTGAGGTACCAGTTGACGCCGCTGAGGAGCACGGCGGGGCTGGTGCCCTGGATGCGCACATGACCCGTGGTCCCGGAGACGGCGAAGTAGTCACCGGATGCGGGACGGCTCACCGGTACGAGGTCGAACTGCCCGGCGTGCCGGGGGAGGAGGCGGCGCAGTGCTGCCTTCGCCGGCCCGGGGGCGAAGGCGAGCCCGTCGCTGGGGGCGGCTTCCGCGGGAGTGGCGGGAGTGCTCAGCACTGCGGCCAGCACAGCGAGGGCGGCGGTGCAGGCGACGATCCAGGATCTGAGGCTTCTCAAGGTTTGACCTCGTCCGATGAAGGGATGCGGGGGCTTGCCGAGGACATGGTGCGGACGCGCATCAGACTTACTAACGGAGCATTCGTTAATATGAGCGGGGTGTGCCGCGGTCGTCAAGAGCGCCGACAGCCCGGGTTCTCGAAGCGCTGGGTACAGTGCCGACAGCACGGTCGGGCAAGGGAGTTGACGCACATGCCAGTCCGGAAAGCAGCGGCCACCGGGCCGCACGTCCTGCGCCGGATGAACGTAGCCGCGGTCCTGGCCGCACTGCGGGAGGGGGACACTCCCACCGCCCGGGTCACCGACCTCGCATCGCTCACCGGACTGTCACGGCCCGCGGTGACCAGGGCCCTGACCGAGCTGAGGGACTGCGGCCTGGTGGAGTTCACCGCGGCTGCCGGACCGCAGCAGCTCGGCCGTCCCGCCCAGTACGCCAGGTTCCGCGCCGAGTCGGGACATGTCGCCGGGGTCGACATCGGTCCGCACAAGGTGCTGGTGATGATCGCGGACCTGGCGGGTCAGGTGCTGGCCACCCATCGTGCAGCCGTGGACAGGGGAGTGGCCGGGCCACAGCTCTTCGCAACCGTCCGCGCCGCACTGACGGCGGCAGCGGCCGAGGCGGGCGTGCCCTTGTCGAGCCTGTGGGCGGTGAGTACGGGCACTCCGGGCATCGTCGACCGCGAGCGGGGCGAGGTGCTGCTCGCTCCCAGCATTCCCGACTGGGCCGGGCTGCCCGCTGTTTCGCTGCTGCGCGACTGGCTGCACTGCCCGGTGTCCATCGACAACGACGTCAACCTCGCGGTGCTCGCCGAGCGTTGGCGCGGAGCCGCGGCTCCCGCCGGAGCGGGCAGTGGCGCCGACGCCGGTGTGCGCACCGACTGCCTGGTCTTCGTTCAGTGGGGGCGGCGTATCGGCACCGGCATCGTCATCAATGGCAGGCCCTACCGGGGGAATTCGGCCGCCGCCGGTGAACTGGGCTTCGTCGATCTCGTCGGTGATCCCGACACCCGTCCCGGACCGCGCCCGGCCGACGGCATGGGGCCCTTCGAGCGGCTGGTCGGCGCCGAGGCCATTCACCGGCTGGCCCTGGAGGCCGGCGCTCCCGTGGGCGGTGCCCATGACATCGCACCGCTCTTCGCAGCGGCGGAAGCGGGCGACCGGGCTGCTGTCGAGGTGGTGGAGCAGGTGGCCGCCCGGTTCGCCCGAGGACTCGCCGTGCTTCTCCTCGTCCTCGATCCGGGCAGGGTCGTCATCGGCGGCGGGGTGTCGCGAGCGGGGGACACCCTGCTGGGCCCTGTGCGCAGGCATCTGCGATCGCACACCCTGGTGCCGGTCGAGCTGAACGCATCGGTGCTCGGCGAACGAGCCGTTGCGATGGGTGCGGTGCGCCATGCCCTGGACGTTGCTGAAGAACGCGTGACGACAACACATCAAGGTGTCACGTAGCAACGAGGGGGCGGACCCGTCCCAACAGCCGGTTTCACCCGGTCGGTCCGACTGCGTCACACCGCTGCTGTCCGGGCCGCACTATCACTGCCGACACCAAAAACGCCGAGTCCGTCGTGCCTCTCATGGCGAGCCTGGACTCGCCGCCGATCTGGTGCTGCTGCCGGCGAGCGGCCGTTCGGGCAACGTCACCGGATCGGACCTCGTCATCGACGGAGGACTGATCGTGACCTTGTCACGGGAGTTCCCCGGCCCGGTACGAGGCCCGTCCCACGACCCTCGACGCGGCACGAGCATCGAAAACAGCGAGGCTCAGCCACAGAAGAATGCGCTTTTGTGACCCCTTGTGCAGGCCGCAGGATGGCGGAGAACCGGCCTACGGGGGAGGAACCATGTCGTCAGCCATCGAAACGGGTCTGCTGCCCATCACTTCCGAGATCCGCCCGGAAGGGCTCGCAGTCGGAGGGGTCCTGCTCACCGAACTGGCACAGCGTTTGGGAACACCGCTCTTCGTGTACGACGAGGAGCACCTGCGCCGACGCTGCCGGGAGGCGGTCGCGGCCTTCGGCCAGGACAACGTCGCGTACGCCTCCAAGGCATTCCTTTGCACGGCCATGGCCCGACTGGCCCATGAGGAGGGACTGTTGCTCGATGTCGCCTCCGGCGGCGAGCTGCGGGTGGCGCTGCACGCGGGTGTTCCGGCCGGCCGGATCGTGCTGCACGGCAACAACAAGGACGAGGCGGAGCTGCGCACGGCGATGTCAGCCGGGGTGCGGCATGTGGTGGTCGACAGCTTCGACGAGATGGACCGCATCGAGCTCCTGCACTCCGAGGAACAACTGCCGCCCGCCCGGGTCCAGTTGCGGGTGGCGCCCGGGGTCGCCGCAGGCGCACACGAGGCGATCCGGACCGGTGGCAACGACTCGAAGTTCGGCTTCGGCCTCGTCGGCGCAGCCGCCGCAGCCGCCGTGCGGCGGGCCGCCGGCTCCCCGGCGATGATCCTGGAGGGCGTCCACGCGCATGTGGGCTCCCAGGTGCTGGACACGGCGGAGCTCGCGGCAGGAGCCGCGGCCGTCGCGCGGTTCGCCGTGGAGACAGGGGTGCACCGGCTCACCGTCGGCGGCGGCCTCGGAGTCGCGTACGAGGCGGGGCAGACCGTACCCTCGTTCGCCGACTGGGCGGCCCGGGTGCGCACCGCGGTGCGCGATGCGGGCTGGGGCGGCGACGTGACAGTGGAGCCCGGCCGGTCCATCGCCGCCCGCGCGGGGCTGACCCTGTACCGGGTGGGCACGATCAAGCGGATCGAGGGCGTGCGGACATACGTCAGCGTCGACGGCGGGATGAGCGACAATCTGCGCCCCGCCCTGTACGGCAGCCGCTACGAGGTGTTCCTGCCGCGTCGTCCCCGCGCCCCGCGCCCGCTGCGGGCGCGGCTGGTCGGCAAACACTGCGAGAGCGGCGATGTGATCGTCGACGACGCCGCCCTGCCCGCCGAGGTCGCAGTGGGTGATCTCCTGGCCACGCCGGTCACGGGCGCATACGGCTATGCCATGGCGTCCAACTACAACAAGTTGCCGCGCCCCGCAGTTGTCTTCGTGTCCGATGGCCGTGCCCGCACCGTGGTGCGCCGGGAGACCGAGGAGGACCTGCTGCGTCTGGACGTGGACGAGGCCGCCGGGCCCGTCGAACCGCCGGCGTCAGTACGGTCGGGTGCCGGGGCGGCGCAGTGCGTCGGCACGGCCTAACCTGACCCGATGCTGAACAGTGCCCGACTGCTCGTCCTGCTGGAAATAGCCCGCACGGGCACCATCGTGGCCGCGGCCCAAGCGCTGCATCTGAGCCCGTCCGCCGTCTCGCATCAACTCGCCCGGCTGGAGCAGGAACTCGCGGTGGCGTTGGTGGAACGTCAGCCGCAGAGCCTGCGGCTGACAGCGGCCGGAGTGCGGCTGGCCGAGCACGCACAGGCTGTCGCCGACCTGATGGCTGTCGCACAGGACGATCTGCGGGCGCACTCCGAAGGCGACGCCGGGGTACTGCGGCTGGGCTTCTTCGCATCCTCGGGCCTGGAGCTGCTTCCTCGGGCGCTGTCGGCCTTCGCGGCCGAGCGGCCCCAGGTCGAGCTGGAGCTGATCCTGGGGCAGCCGCACGAGCTGGTGCCCGATCTGGAGGCGGGCCGGCTGGATGCGGCGGTCGTCTTCGAACATCCGCTGGACCCCTGGTGCCGGCAGGCGGCCGTGGACGTGGAGATGTTCTTCGACGAGCCGCAGCTGGTGGTCCTCCCATTGCGGCACCGCCTCGGTCGGCGCACCACGGTCCGGCTCGCCGCTCTGGAGGGGGAGAGCTGGATCGGTACGCACGGCGGCCACACCGGCGAACCGGTCCTGGAACGCGCATGTGCGGCCGAGGGGTTCCGGCCGCGGGTCCGCTGCCGCAGCGATCACTACCAGGTCACGATCAATCTGGCCCGCGCGGGCATGGGTATCGCGCTCGTCCCGGCCCTCGGGCTCGGCGACACCACGGGTGTGCACGTCTGCCGACTGGACCATCCCCGACTGCACCGGCGGATCGGGGTCGCCACCCGGCCCACCAACCGCAACCCGCTGCTGCGGATCTTCCTTGCGGAGCTGCGGTCGGCCGCCGAGGAGATCCGGTCGTTGCTGGAGATGCAGTGGTCCTGACCGGCGGGGCGTGCCGCTCTCACTCGGCGGCGCGGCGTCGGGCACAGGCCGCGAGGGTACGGCCGACGTCCCGGATGGCGTGCACAGCCGCCCGCTGCGTGCTGGGGCCCAGCGCCGGGTCCCAGTGCGCCACCACGGCGTACGCCAGCCGGCGCGCACCGACGATGACACCGGCATCGGCGCGGACCCCGGTGTCGGTACCGGACTTGTTGGCCACCAGAAGCCCGTCGGGCAAGGGGTTCGGGAAGCCGGGGGCGTACGGGTCGTGATCCACCAGGGCGGGGACCAGACCGTGGTCGGTGTTGGTGCGCATCCACTCCAGCAACCGTGCGGAGGCTGCCGGGGAGCTCATCGTGCCGCGTACCGCATGTGTCACCAGCCGTGCCAGGTCATGGGCGGTGCCGGTGGCGAAGACGGGCGGCACATCAGGGCCCCGGATGTCACGAACCTTGTCGTGCAGTGTGAGGCGGTCGAGCCCGAGTTCGTCCGCCAGCCGGGCCGTGGACTCGAGCCCCACCAGGCGCAGGAGCGCGTTGGTGGCGGTGTTGTCGCTGACCGAAGCGGTCAGCCAGGCCAGATCCTCGACGGTCCAGCCGCGCCTGCTCATCCGGCGCAGCAGCCCGGTGCCGTCCGCCATGTCCTCGTCGAGGACTTCGACGGGCCGGTCGGCGAGCAGCTCCCCGGTGTCCAGTCGGCGTGAGACCTCGGCGAGCAGCAGCAGCTTGGAGGCGGACGCGACCGGCAGCACGGTGCGGTCGTCGACCCCCACCGTCTCGCCGCCGTCGATGTCGACGGCCGCGACGGCCAGGGTGAGCGGCAGCGCTGCCGAGCGCCGCGCCGCCGCGGCCACTTGGGCCAGACTCATCGGATCCTCACCACTTCTCCCGCCCGCGCCGAGGTCGGGCAGCCGCCTCTTACCGCGACCCGCCCAGCCACCACGACGGTATCGATGCCTTCGGGGGCCAGCAGCGGTCGGTCGAAGGTGGCGGTGTCACGTACCGACGCCGGGTCGAGGACGACCAGATCGGCGAGAGCGCCGTCGCGGACCACGCCGCGGCCGGTGAGCCCGAACCGCCGGGCCGGCAGACCGGTCATCTTGTGCACCGCGCTCTCCAGCCGGATCAGTTGCTGGTCGCGGCCGTAATGGCCGAGTACGCGGGCGAAGGTTCCCGCCCAACGAGGGTGCGGGCGACCGGGTTTGGGGACTCCGTCCGAGCCGATCATCGACAGCGGGCTGGCGAGCACCCGCCGGACGTCGTCCTCGCGCATGGAGTGGCTGATGATCGTCACCTCGCCCTGTTCGGCCAGCAGCAGGTCGCACGCGTAGTCGACCGGGTGGACGCCGCGTCCGGCGGCGAGGTCGGCGATGCTGCGGCCCTCGGCCTCCGGCTGCGCCTGCGCGGCGGCCACGGTGATGAGGTCCCAGCCACCGTTGCCCACGGTGTTCTCCCACCCCTTGACGCCCTGAGCGATGTCCGTCCGGATCCGGTCGCGCGTATCGGCCCGGCGCAGCCGTTCCAGCAGGGCACCGACGCCGCCCTCGCTCGTCCACGGTGGCAGCATGGCGTGCAGAACGGTGCTGCCCGCGGTGTACGGGTAGACGTCGCACAGCACGTCCACGCCTTCGGCACGGGCCTGTTCCAGCCGGGGCAGGGTGCGCAGCGTGGCGCCCCAGGCGTGCCGGCCCGCGGTCTTGTGGTGGGAGATCTGCAGCGGGGCGCCGGAGCGCACCGCGATCTCCAGGGCTTCCTCCAGGGCGGTCTCCACCTGCGACATCTCGTCGCGCAGATGGGTGACGTAGGGCTTGCCATGACGCGCGGCGACTCCGGCCAGCGCGACGATCTCCTCGGTGTCGGCGTAGGTGCCCGGCGGGTAGATCAGCCCCGTGGACAGGCCGGCCGCACCTTGGCCGAGCGCCCGGTCGAGCAGCGCGCACATGGTGTCCAGCTCGTCGGGCCGGGGCGGGCGGGCCTCGAATCCCATCACCCCGGCACGCAGCGTGCCGTGGCCGACCAACGAGGCGATGTGGGTGCGGCGCAGGGCAGGGTCCTGTCCGGTGGCGAACGCGTCGAAGTCCACGGCGGGTTGTACAGGTCCGAGCCCGAACGTCACTCTGAGATGCTCGGCGAGTGAAGGCAGCCGTTCCGGCAGCGAAGGGAACAGGCTCGTCCCGCAGTTGCCGCAGATCTCCGTGGTGACGCCCTGCAGCAGTGGTGCGAGGCGAAGGTCGTCGACCGGCTCTGCGGCGCCGTGGGGTGCCGCGAGGGCGTCGGAGTGCGTGTGCACATCGATGAAGCCGGGTGCGATGACCCGACCGGTCACATTCAGGGTCTCTGCCGCCGCGGCCGGGGTGCCGGCGGGCAGCACGGCGATCCGTCGGTCCACCACCGCGATGTCCGCGTCCCTGGCGGGTGCGCCGGTTCCGTCGACGAGTGTGCCGCCGCGCAGCAGCAGATCCAGTGGGCGGCCCATCACAGCACCGTCGACAGGAAGGCCCGCGTGCGCTCGTGCCGCGGGTCGGTGAACAGAAGCTCCGGGCTCCCGGCTTCGACGACGGCACCCTGATCCATGAACAGGACACGGTCGGCGACCTCGCGGGCGAAGCCCATCTCGTGAGTGACCACGACCATCGTCATACCGCTGCGGGCCAGGTCTCGCATGACGCCCAGGACCTCGCCGACGAGCTCGGGATCGAGAGCGGAGGTGGGTTCGTCGAAGAGCATGAGTGCCGGCTCCATGGCCAGTGCCCGGGCGATCGCCACGCGCTGCTGCTGCCCGCCGGACAACTGCCCCGGGTAGTGGTCCGCCCGGTCCGCAAGACCGACGTGGTCCAGCAGCTCCCGGGCCTGCTTCTCGGCCTGCGCACGGGAGAGGCCCTTGACGGTGACCGGCCCCTCCATCACGTTCTGCACCGCTGTGCGGTGCGGGAACAGGTGGAATCGCTGGAACACCATGCCGATCCGCTCCCGCTGCCGCCGGATGTCACGGGGGCGTCGCTCGCGCAGGAGACGCCCGGACGGGCCGTGCTGCTCGTAGCCGATCAGCTCACCGTCCATCCACACCCGCCCCGCGTCGATCTGCTCGAGGTGATTGAAGCAGCGCAGCAGCGTCGACTTCCCGGACCCGGAAGGGCCTATGACACACAGCACCTCACCGCTGCGGACATCGAGATCGATGCCCTTCAGCACCTCGGTGTCACCGAATCGCTTATGGACCCCACAGGCCCTGAGGATCACCTCGTTCATGCCGCGGACTCCTTCCTGTCATGTCCGGGTACGAGATTCGCCAGGACCCTGCGCCGCAGCGGCGGGGCGGCGCCCGGGCTGTAGCGGCGTTCGACGGCATGCTGGCCGATGCTCGCGATCGTGGTGAGTACCAGGTACCAGAGGGAAGCCACCAGCAGCAGCGCCACCACCTCGAAATTGGCGAGGTAGAGATGCTGGGAGACGGTCATCAGATCGGCACCCGCGATGACCGAGACCAGCGAGGTCGTCTTGAGCATGGAGATGAACTGGTTGCCGAACGGCGGGATGATGACTCTCATCGCCTGCGGAAGGATGATCCGGGACAGGATCTGACGGTTCGACATGCCGATGGACGCACCCGCCTCGCGCTGGCCGGGGTCCACGCTCTGAATGCCGGCCCGCACGATCTCGGCCATGTAGGCGCCCTCGTTGATGGAGAGACCGAGCAGGGCCGCCACGAAGCCGGTGATGACCTGGTTGGACTGCCAGCTGATGAGTTTCGGGCCGTCGAACGGGACACCGATGCTGATCACCGGGAACAACAGGGCCAGGTTGAACCAGAAGATGAGCTGGACCAGCAGCGGGGTGCCCCGGAAGAACCAGGTGTAGGCACCGGCGGTGAGACGCAGAACCGGACTGTCGGAGAGCTGCATCACCGCGACGAGTACCCCGATGGCGATGCCGAGAGCCATCGACACGAGCGTGAGCTGAATGGTCACCCCGAGGCCCTCGAGGATCACACCGTCGAACTGGTACTTGGCGACGATGTCCCAGTGCAGGTTGGGATTGACGATGACGGTGTAGGCGAGCCACACCGCGAACAGTGCGGCGGCGAGGACCGCCAGCCAGCGCCCGGGACGGGGACGCCGGGTCACCTGGAGGGAGAGGTCGTCCTCCGGTGGCGCAGCGGCGGTGGTGGCTGCCGGGGCCGCACCGAGGGCGGCGCCGGGCATCTTCCGGTAGGTCATGTCCGCACTCACTGCCCGTCGTTGACAGTGGCCTCGGGCACGGCGCTGTCGCCGACTCCCCAGGTGTCGAGGATCTTCCGGTAGCCGCCGTTGTCGATCAGTTCCTGCAGGGCCTTGTGGACGGCGTCGCGCAGTCCGCCCTGGCTCTTCGAGGCCGCGATGCCCCATGGGGCGGTGCCGTACTGCGTCGGCAGAACCTCGTACGCGCTGCTCTTCTTTGTGAACATCCTGGCGACGGGATAGTCGACGATGGTTGCGACCGCGCGTCCGCTGTCCAGTTGCAGCAGCCCGGTCGGCGCGTCCTCGCTCTGCGAGATCCGCATCTTCTCCCTGCACTTGGCGTTCTGTTCCTCGCCGATGTGGAGGTTCGAGCTCCCCTTGGCGAGGACGACGGTCTTTCCGCACAGGTCCGTGAGGGACTTGATGCCCTGCGGGTTGCCCTTCTTCGTCATGATGACGCCGCCGGTGCGGAAGTAGTCGACGAAGTCGACCGCCC
This sequence comes from Streptomyces sp. NPDC058239, assembly GCF_042882185.1. Classification (NCBI taxonomy): domain Bacteria; kingdom Bacillati; phylum Actinomycetota; class Actinomycetes; order Kitasatosporales; family Streptomycetaceae; genus Streptomyces; species Streptomyces sp. NPDC058239. Next base: position 7,903 of record NZ_JBHVWS010000098.1, on the reverse strand, counting down.
GGCGCCGCTGGGCACTGTCCGTCATGGACGACATGACCAGGTCGAAGCGTCCGGATTCCAGACCGGGGATCAGCCCGTCGAAGGCCGCATTGGTGAGTTCGAGCTTCAGCTTGAGCCGCTCGGCAATGGCCTCGGCCAGGTCGGGGTCGACACCTGTGAGCCGGGTGGTCCCGGGCTCGTACATCTCCATCGGCGGATATCCCACCGCGGTGGCCACCCGGAGCACACCCTTCTGCCGGTACTGCGCGGGGAGCAGTTCGGCTGCGCTCCGGCCGGCGGCGGCCTGCGAGGAACTGCCGGACGGGGCGTCGCCCTGGCCGGAGCGGCCACACGCAGTGGCCGCGAGAGCCACTACTGCCAGGGCTGCCAGACAGCGCAGAGAACGGGGACGATTCATCGGATTTCTCCCTCACGGGGTGGCGGTGCGCCGATGCTGGCAGTCGCGCCCGGGTGAATGGAAGATGATGAAGCTATTCATGCCTGACCATCGAAATCTGTACGGGTACGAATCTCCGTGGATGAGGACCCCGAACGGGAACGGGGCAACGCATGCAACAACCACTCGGCCGGCGTGCACTGCTGCTCGGCACCGGTGGACTGCTCGCGGGATCCACGGGCTGCTCGGCAGCCTCCCGGACTGCGGACAGCCCGTCCGAGTCGGTATCCCCGACATCCGCGTCTCCCTCTCCGCTCGCGTCCCTGCCCGCGACCACGGCCTGGCGCCCCGACCGCGCCGACGTGGACCCGACCGTGAAGCTGCGCGCCGTACAGGTGGTGGAGGCAATCGGTGAGTGGCCTGCCGGGCGGGGCGGTGCGGAGGCGGCCAAGAGACGGGTGGCCGCGCTGGGGGCGGCGCCGTCGCTGGTGGACCGGGCGGGCCCGCTGCTGCCCGACGCGGACGAGGCCGCGCTCCAGGTGATCGACGCGCAGTACGGCGGGATTCTGGCGGACTCGGCCAGTGTGATGGTGGTGTGCCGGCAATGGACCCCCGGGCATGCGGGCGGTACGACCGTCGACGTACGGCTGAGCCGGGCGCGGCCACGCTGGGAGGTCACCACGCTCCACCCCGGCCGTCCCGGCGCCGCCGCGGCGTCGCTGCCCGCGGTGGCGAGGCAGGTGCTGGACAACCCGCGGATCGGCCTGCCGCCCGCGGCGGAGGCCGACGTCCGCAGTGGGCGCATCCACCCGACCGTCCTACGGGCCCTGCTGCGACTGGCCGGTACGTACCGGATGGACGTCTCCGTGTTCCGCTCCGGGCATCCGCTGTATGTGTTCGGCACCGACCGGCCCAGCGATCATCCACCGGGCCGGGCCTTCGACGTATGGCGAATCGACGGGCACAAGGTCGTCGATCCGGCTACTCCGCTCCGGTTGACCGAGTCCTTCATGCGGGACGCGGCGGCGGTCGGCTCGTACAACGTCGGCGGACCGATCCGGCTCTCCGGGGGCGCGACGGCGAATCAGTTCTTCACCGACGACACCCATCACGACCATGTGCACGTGGGATTCCCGCGCTGACGCCGCCCGCGATGCGGCGACCTCATGGTGGTCTTCCTCATCGCCTCGTTGCTGCTCATCATGATCACAGGTCTCGCCGACGGCTCCCGCGTGCTGCGCCCAGCACGAACGCGCTTACAACGAGGGCGGCGTCACCAACGAGACCGACGCCCGCACGTGGATGTGCCAGACCTACTACGACGTGCGCATGTTCGGCGCGGTCATGACCACCGGAAGGGAAGCCAAGAAGGGCGAGGGCCGCAAGACCGCCGGGCGCGTGCAGGGCCCCATCCAGCTCACCTTCTCCCGCTCGGTCGATCCCATCACTCCGTTCGAAATCGGTATCACCCGCGTCACCCCAACCCGCATCGAGGACATCGAAGCCCTGAAGAACCCGACGGAGAAGAACCGGGGTAAGGAATCGGAGATGGGCAACAAGCACATCGTCCCGTACGGCCTGTACCGCGGCGAAGGACACTTCAGCGCCCCTCTCGCCGCCAAGACCGGGGCAACCTCGGAAGACCTGGCAGCATTCTGGCGAGCGTTCGCGATCATGCTCGACCACGACCGCGCCTCCGCTCGCGGGGAGATGAGTCTCCGCGGGCTGTACGTCTTCACCCACGATGACCAGTACGGCCGCGCCCCCGCCAGACAGCTCCTCGACCTGGTCCACGTCAAACCCCTCGGGAACGCTGCGGCACGCGAGTTCAAGGACTACGCGGACGGCATCACGATCGACGACGCCGCCATCCCCGACGGCATCACCCTGCCCCGTCTCGTCGGCTGACCGGCATCGGTACAGGTCGCTGCGCCAGCACTGCCCCCGGCAGCGGCTCACTGATTCGGCCGACCGCCGCCCGGCCGTCGTACACCGGCCGGCGATGAGCACGCAGATCTACGCCGTGCTGAAGCCGGTACACGTCCCGCTGGAACGGGTGAACAGGTCCTCCGCGCGAGAGCGGAGGCAAGTCGAGCTCGACAAAAGCGATTTGGCGGCTGTTGGTGGGATCAAGCCATGGTTAGCGGGTTATGTCGTTAATTCGTAACGGCGCTGGGCGAGGGGCAACGTGCGAGGCGGCCGGCTCATCTGGATAGTGAGGCGCACCGGGCGCCTTCGCGAAGGAGTGGGTCTCACCAGGTGGGGGATCTGCGGGAGGGAAGTCCATGACCAGGACGAAGAAGACCTGGGTAAAGATGCGGTGCGGCCGTGTGGCTTTGATCGGTGCGCTGGGTCTGGCCTCAGTGGCTCTGGCCGCCGGGCCGGCGTTCGCCAAGGGCGGCGTGGACATCACGGCGCCGCGCACGGCGCATGTCGGCAAGACCATCACGGTCAAGGCGCATGGCGGCGATGACAGCGCCGGCTACCTGCATCAGCTGTGCCTGGAGGAGAAGGGCTTCGGCGAAGGGTGGCACCAGGAGAATTGCAGCGCCGCGCTCGAGGGCGACGCGCGGGTCACTGCACACGGCACGTCCGCACGCCGCGGCAACCTGGAATTCCGTGCGGTGCTGTACGGCCTGACCAGCCCGCATGACCAGAATCCCGTGCGCTTGCAAACCTCTGACGTGGTGACGGTGCACGTCCGCTGAATCAGCGGCGCGGCCGTGGACAGCCGGAACGACCACTGCCCACGGCCGTGCACCGAATCGCTTATCGGGAGAGCGCCCCGGCATCGTGCAGGGTGGTCACGAGGACGCGGCCGACCGCCTCCAGGGCGAAGAGGCGGCGACCGCGCTGGTGGCCCCGGTCGTGCTGCCCGCATCCCGCCCGGCCGCCGTCGTCCCCGCCCCGGAGCAGGAGCCCGCCGACGTCGACGACGACCAGGAGCTGGTCCTCGAGGAACTGGCCCCTGAGCAGGTCCGCGACTGGCGGGTGCGGGGGGATGAAGGACCACCAGGTTGTCTTCGACCACATCGGCCACATCGACCGGTACAGCGAGACGTCCGCGAGGCGGTTGTTCAGCCATCAGCTGGTCGACCAGGCGCAGCGCCTTTCGGGCACGCACCACCTGGTTCTGGAGCACACCACCTGGGGGCAGGCATGAGCGGGGGCGAGGTGTCCGGGGTCGACCTGGCCCGGGTCCTCGCCGTGTCGGGGCGCCGGGTGGCACCGGACGACCTCTCCGGGCCGGGTGTCGCCGCGCTGGCGGCGGGTTCCTGACCGCTCGTCATCGGCTCCCGCTCCTCCCTCCCCCCGCCCCCTGCTCGAACAACCCTGTCGAACGGCGCTGTCAGTGGGGCGCGGTAGCTTCGGGATTGTTCGAAATCACGGGGTGAGAGGGGTGAATTCGTGGGTGTCAGGCATGCGTTGAGCGTCGTCCTGGTCGACGTCAACGACGAGGTGGTGACGGCCTGGCGGTCCGCGTTCGCGGACACGCCGGAGGTCGAGATCAGGCGGGGTTCCCTTCTCGATGTGGACGCCGACGCCTGGGTCTCCCCCACCAATGAGCGTGGCCGGATGGACGGTGGGGTCGACGCCGTCGTCAAGCGGTACCTCGGTGCGGGCATCCAGGTGCGGGTGCAGCGGGCGATCCGCGACCGGTTCGGCGGACGGCTGCCGGTGGGCAGCGCGGTGTGCGTCCCGTCCGGGGCGGACGTACCCCGGTACTTGATCTCGACGCCCACCATGCGCCAGTCGTCGCAGAACGTCAGCGACACGATGAACGTGGCCCTGGCCTGCGCGGCCGCCTTCCAGGCGGTGCATCTACAGAACCGGGCGAAGCCGGGCAGCATCCGGTCGGTGGCCCTCGTCGGGATGGGCGCGCAGACCGGGCAGGTGCCCGCGAAGGTGTGCGCCAACCTGATGTGGACGGGCTACACCCTCTTCCACGACCACGGTTTCGCGGACTACGACGAGTTGCGGGCCGCCGTACTGGGGCAGCTCGACGACATCGAGGGAGCGGGGTCCGCACGGCGGGTCCGGATCAACGTGCCGCAGCGGCCTTCCTTTCGTCACTGACCCGAAGGCCTCGCAGGCCGGTGCCGCCCAGGGCGCGGACACCGGCGACGACCCTGCCGAATCTGTTCAGCATGCCGGAGCGCCCGTGGAGGCGTCCGGTTCGAGTATCGGGAGTTCCACCCTCGTGAGTGATGGCGACGTGACGGCCGCGGGCGATGCCGGTTCCCCGGCCGGGGATCCGCTGGGACTGGCCGACCTGTTCACCGGTGGCGGCGAGCCGTGGCTGCCGCTGCTCGGACCGGTGATCGAGGCGCAGCCGGGAGCCGCCGACTTCATCGGCTCGAAGCGCAGCCCGGAGGTCGTTCCGGTGCGCGAGCTGACGTTCCAGGCGTTGAAGCCGCATCCGCCGGAGAAGTGGAAGGTGGTCGTCTTCGGACAGAACCCCTATCCGCGGGCGGAGAGCGCGACCGGCATCGCGATGTTCGACAACACCTTCAACGACTGGAAGGACAGCCAGTTCGGCCGGGTCGTCAGCATCCGCTGCCTCATCAAGGCGGCCGCGATGTGGAAGTACGGCATCGTCAAGAAGACCCCGATAGCCGACGTCCGCGCCCTGCTGAAGAAGGAGGACACGGTTCAGCCGCCCGAGTGGTTCCAGGCGATGCTCACCCAGGGTGTGCTGCTGCTGAACGCTTCCCTCACGGCGAGCGCGGACGGGGCGATGGCGACCGATCGGCACACGTCGTTCTGGCGTCCCGTGGCCGAGCAGATCGTCGAGGAGATCCTCCGGGCGAAGCAGGACGCGGTGGAGGAGGACGACCGGGGGGTGGTGTTCGCCTGGTGGGGCGCGCACGCCCGGAGTCTGAAGAGGGTCGTCCAGCGGCTGGAGAAGAAGTACCCGGGGGTGCAGGTCCGTCACCTGGACCACGCCAATCCGGCCGCGCAGGGGGATCTGTTCTGCGAGGGCGACCACTTCGCCCAGGTGAACGACGCCCTGGCGGCGGTGGGGGCCGAGCCGGTCGACTGGCTGCCGCGGAAGGGCTGGGACCGGGGGACGGGCGGGGCCGGCGGGCCGGAGGACGGTGGTGTAGCGCAGCGGATGGGGGCGTTCATCGCGTCCACGATGGAGTTGCACCAGCTGTATCTGGAGCGGCTCACCAGCGTCAAGGACGAGGGCCTCGTCCTGCCGCCCGTCACCGGAGTGTTCGACACGCCGCTGATGGACTTCCGGAAGGCCGTCGAGCCGGTCTCGCGCGTACTCGCGCACCTGGATCGGCATATCGATCTGTCGAGCCGTTTCGGGGAGACGAAGGCCGCGGAGGCGGCGTCCGCGGGCGCGCTGTCCGGGGAGGCCGTGGGCGCCTTGTCGGCCGACGCGATCTCGGCCCTCTACCTGTACACGTGCGAGTCGGGCTTCTACCGCGAGATCAACGCCGTGCTGCGCTCGTCGGACCGCGAGCGCGTGGTGCCGTACCTGCCGTACCTGCGGTTGCTGTTCTCGGCGATGGAGGCGTTGCCGGCGCAGACGCGGCCGCTGTGGCGTGGTGTGGCTCTGGATCTGCGGTCCCAGTACCCGCTGGGGCGGACGGTGACGTGGTGGGGCGTGTCGTCGTGCACGTCCGAGCTGGGTGTGGCCCGCGCGTTCCTCGGCGGGCGTGGCCGGCGGACGCTGTTCGAGGTGACGCCTGCGCGGGCGGTGGGGATCCGGCGGTTCTCCGCGTTCACGGGGGAGGAGGAGTACATCCTCGCGCCGGGGACTCAGCTGAAGGTGACGGAGGTGAAGGCCGAGCGTGGGGGTCTGTGCACCGTGCGGCTGACCGAGCTGGAGGGGGCCGGCCTGGTGTCGTGACGTCCCCGGGCCGGGCATACGAGCGCCCCGTGGCGGGCCTGAGCCGTGCCGTGGAAGAGGACCGGAAAAGCAGTACCTCGCCCTTCACTCTGACCTGGACGGAGCTCGAAGTACCGCGCAACGGCTGACCATCTCCCGGAGGTTGTTCGGGTCCCGCCCCCGGCTCTGCCCGACGCCGACCAGCCGCCGTAGCTTCACCACCGCCGGTTCAGCGGCGGCGGCCGAAGGGCCACCAGCTCCGACGTGTCCGGCGGAGGGGCGGGACGGCCGGTCGTGGTGGTGCAGGCGGCCGCGGCAGCAGAGGCGGGTGTGCCGGAGGCTTCGGCTCAGCGGGTGGCGTCGTATCCGGTACGGCCGGACCGGGCGGGGACGTCGGCGTCGGCGGACCGGGGGATGGCTCGATCGACGGTGCCGCTGGCGCCGAGGGCGGGACCGCTGGCGGGGCAGCCTCTGGCGGTGCGGCGGACGTGGGCGGCCCGCTGGGGTGCGGCCTGGGGGAAAGACGGGCCGCCCGTCCCGGTGCGGGCTTGTGTTTGGCTGCTGCCTCGCGGGCCTGGCCGAGGGTGCGCTGGGCGAGGGAGAGCGGTGGCGGGCGAAGGCGGTCGCCGAGCTCGACACCCCTCGGTCGCCCCTGCTGCTCGCCTCCCGCCGCGCCGGCTGGGACCTCCACCGCGACACGTACGACGGCACGCGCCCGAACACCTCCGGCGAGCACAGTCTCGCGGCCGCCTTCGCCGACGCGATGCACCAGGCGTGGGGCCTGGGCGGGCCCGTACACCGCTGAGGCCGAGCCGCACAGGTGACGTATTCTCACGTCACCTGCCAAGTCTGCGGCCGGGGGGATTCACACGGCCGGGGCCGGCTCGACACATTGGGGATTCATTGCGTGCAACATCCATAGGCGCCGTACTCACCGGCGCCCTGGTCCTTTCCGCCTCCGCTGTCACCGCTCCAGCCGCGTACGCCGCGGAGACCGGTGTGGTGATCAAGAAGGTGTCCGTGAACGGCGGCAAGCCCATCGTCCTCGGCACCTCCCAGACCGAGTCGTTCACCATCTCGGTGACGGCTTCGGACGATTCGGGGATCAGCAGCAAGCTCGCGTTCTTCCAGATCAAGCGCGAGGTCGGGGACAACTACTGGTCGTACCACGGCACCCCGACGTGCACCGCGAGCAGCGCCACCACCTCCACCTGCAAGCTCGCCTTCAAGCTCGACTCGGGCTGGGGCGTGCCCCGCAACACCCTCGCGGGTCCGTGGAAGGTGGTCGTCCAGCTCCAGTCCAAGGACGGCGATCTCTACAACAACGGCGGCGACATCACCCACCCGGTCCTGCGCCGCGGCAAGCTCAGCGTCGATGCCGGGCCCGAGCCGGTGACCAAGGGCAAGTCGCTCAAGGTCACGGGCAAGCTGACCCGCGCCAACTGGGACAAGCGCACCTACGCGGGCTACACCAACCAGCCCGTGAAGCTGCAGTTCCGCAAGGCGGGCACCAGCACCTACACGACCATCAAGACGGTCAAGACCAACTCGACGGGCAACCTGTCGACGACGGTCACGGCCTCGGCCGACGGCTACTGGCGCTGGTCCTTCGCGGGCACCTCCACCACGTCGACGGTCAACGCCACAGGCGACTACGTCGACGTGCGCTGACAACCCGGCAC
>NZ_JBHVWS010000097.1:0-21318 GCF_042882185.1 Streptomyces sp. NPDC058239 | reverse complement strand
TGTCACCCGGGGGGGGCTCGCACCGTCGGCGGATGCCGTTGCCGGTCCGCTCACCGTGAGCGGACCGGCATCGGCATCCGCCTACGTCCTCGAGGGGATCGGACCGTGGCGGAGCGGGCGGGGAAACTGCGGGCTGTCGACGTGGGCGGGCGGGGTGCTCACGCTGGTTCGGGCTGTCTCAAGGATGGGGGACGGCTCGCAGGCGTAGCGCAGGACAGCCCCCAGGGCGTGGGCGGCGGCGCGGTGCAGCAGGCCGAGGGCCGGGCCAGGGCGGTCGAGATTCAGCTGCTGAGCGGCCCAGACCGGCAACAGTGCACCCGCGCCGTTCATGATGATGCGCAGGGCCGCGCGCTCCAGAGGGCCTTCGCCCAGGCCGCGCAGGAATCCGACAATGGCCAGGCCCGCGTCACAGGGTGCCAGTTCGCTGTGGACGGACGCCAGGTAGGAGCGGACGGCCGTCTCCGAGGCGGGGACAGCAGTGGAGCCCAGATGTTCGGCGCGGATGGCTGTCTCGCGGAAGTAGCGGTCGCACTGAGCGGCCGTCAGCTGGTGTCCGCCGTAGGCCTGATAGCCCGCCAGGAAGCAGCTGGTCTCAGCGACGTGCACCCAGGTGAGCAGCGCCGGATCGCCGGCCGCGTAGGGGCGCCCGTCCGGGGCCGTACCCCGGACCTGGTCGTGGCGCCGACGGACCCTGGCGAGGGCCGCCCGTGCCTCGCAGCGCGGCCCGAAACTGGTCACCGCGATGAAGCCCGCAGTTCGGTTGAGACGGCCGACCGGGTCCTGCCGGTAGACGGAGTGCTGGTCCACGCCCGCGACCGCCAGCGGGTGCAGCGTCTGCATGAGCAGTGCCGCCAATCCGCCCGTGAACATTCCGAGCATGTTGCTGTGGACGCGCCAGACCATGCTGTCAGGGCCGAACAGCCCGGGATCGCCCGCAGGCTGCTGCAGACGCGAGAGCTGCAGACTGTCGCCGTACACGGTTCCGTCGACGCGAGCGCGGATCCGCTCTGCCAGCCCTGAACCCATGCGCGCCGACGTCCCCACCCCTCAACGACGGAATCCGCGGAACAGCGGGCCCCCTCAGCAGCTCAGCGAGCAGCACACCAAGATCAACGCCGGGACGCGTAAGGCGTTACGGCCACCGGCACGCCGAAATCACGAATACGAGGTCCGGCAGGCCGGAGCGTGACACCGCTGCTGCGTGCCCGGCCGGATCACGGTCAGGCCAGTTGCCAGCCATCGCCGGTCGGCCGCACGAAGGGTGACGGCGACAAGAAGGTGAAGGTTGGCGCACGGGACGTCGCGATCTGGCTCACGGCCGTGGAGTACGCCCGAAAGAACCCCGACGGGACGGTCTACTTCGTCAGCGAGAACCACAAGGACTTCACGAAGGGCGGTACCGGTTATCCGGCGCCGATGGAAAGCGACGTCGAGGGGCTTGGTGACCGCTCCGTTCACCTGACGAACCTTGGCAGCTACTGGAGACCGTCGCCCCGAAGCAGCACGTCGATGCGGAGTACGCGTACGCTCTGCTCAGGTTTCACACGGACTACGTCGCCCGTCGAGCCCGTAAAACCTGGCGGAACAAGATCACCCCCTTCGAGGTCCGCACCCGCGACGGCGAAGCGATGGCGGCCCGTTGCTGGGCGTTCCCCGACGACGTCCGCGTGCAGCTACTCGACGTACGGGACAGCGAGGCCTACAAGCTCGGCACCCATAGCTGGATCGTGAGCTGCTTGGTCGGCCACTGCTTCCGGCTCCTCCTCCTGGTCGTCGTACTCGATCCAGATGCCGAAGGACCCAAGCTGCCCGGGCCTGCCTGGTCCAGGTCGACCAGGCTACCTGCGCCGAAACGGTCTTCTCTGAACTACGAGGTTCCGGTGGCGATCTGGGCGAAGGTGGGCAGGCCGAGGTGGACGACGGTGGTTCGGCGAGCGAGTTCAGCGTCGAGCTGGGCGAGCTTGTCCTCGGCGGCGGCGAGGCTGACGCTGAGCCCGCCGACTTCGCCGAGCCATCCTTCGCATTCGGCTTCGGCGATCCGTACCATGAGGTTGATCCGGATCTCGTCGAGGCGGGGCCGCTCGTGCGGGTCGACGCGGGGCATCGCGCATCGGACGCAGGCGTGCTCGTGGACGCACTCGCTGCCGAATGACCTGCCGCAGGTGCCGAGGGAGAGCTTGCGGCGCTCGAAGTGGCCCAGGAACGCGTCCCATTCCTCGCTGGTGGGGACGCGGTATTCCTCGCCGGGTCGCAGACTGCGGCGCCGGGCGATGAACGCCTGGTGGGCGGCGATGGCTGCGCTGGGATAGACGGCGTTGTAGTGCATCGTGGTGTTGATGTCGTCGTGGCTGGCGATGACCTGTGCGATGTGCGGGGGCAGGCCGTTCATGATCGCGTCGGTGATGAACATCCTGCGGAAGTCGTGGGGCTGGTAGTCCAGCAGCTCGCCCGCGGCGTCGGTCAGCTGGGCCGCGTCGATCACTTCGTTGAGCGCCTTGCGGATCGTGTTGACCGACAGGATGTGCTCCTCGCCGTTGACTCGCCATTGGAACAGCAGCGGCATGGGTGGGTTCCAGACCCTCTCGGCCTCGTAGCTGACCACCAGGGTGACCACCCCGTTGGTGCCGCGGATCCGGCAGACGATCGCGCTCAGGACGTCGGCGAGTTCGGGGGTGACCAGCAGGACGCGTTCCTCGTCGGTCTTCGACGGGGCGATTTGCAGCAGCGGGACCACTTTCCGTAGTCATGGCAGAGGACACAGCGGCACTGGAACGAATCATCAGTCATGTGCGGAGGCTACGAGGTGAGCGACTGAATCGGACAGCCGGGGTTCGTGACCACCTTTTCAATCGAACAACATCGTCACCCTCCGCGACCGCTCCCCAAGATCTGTGCCAGAACCGAGAACGGACAGCAGATGTTCGCCAACTTCGGGTTCTGGCACACATTCCGTGAAAGAGGTTGCCGGCTCTCGCCAGCAGGAGGCGCCCAAGTCATGTGAGCTGCGCGGACCACGCGTCACCGGGGTCCGGTGAGCCGGGACTCGAGATCGCTCACGGAATGTGTGCCAGAACCGAGAAGGGACAGCACATGTTCACCGCTTTGGGAGGCAGTTCCGAGGGCCGCGGCGTTCGAATTGTTCACGGATGCGGCAGCGCCGGTTGCCGGTGCTCAGTGGCGGTACGCGGCTGTCGCGATCTCGACGAAGGATCGGATCAACGGGTTGGTGTCACATTCGTTCCACACCGCGACCACTCGGCTCGGCGCCATGTCGATCAGCGGTACCACGGCCAGCTCTGCGGGCAGGTCGTGTCCGAGCGGGGCCAGGCCGACCGTGCCGTTCCACAGCACGGCCTGCAGGCATTCCTGGACGGCGCGCACCACTGGGCCCTCGCGCGGCCTGCCGCCGTTCCAGTACGACTGCCAGATGGGGTCGGTGCCCTGCGGGAACTGGAACCAACGGCGGTCGCTCAGCTCGGCCAGCCGGAGCCGGTCGCGGCGGGCCAGCGGATCGTCGGCGCGCAGGACCACGCCGACCGGATCGGTTCGCAGCGCACGCACCGTCAGGGCAGTCTCGTCGAACGGCGCCCGGGTCAGGGCGATGTCGACCAGCCCGGCGCGCAGCCCGCACGTCGGGTCGGTCAGGTCGGTGTCGCGGATGCGGATGTCGATGCCGGGGTGGCTTCGGCGGTAGGCGGCGGCCAGCCTGGACACTCCCGGGTCGGTGCCATCGCCCAGGATGCCGACAGTGATGGTCGCGACGCCGGCCGCCGCGCTCACGCGTACCCGGACGCGGTCGGCGTGGTCGAGTAGGGCCCGCGCTTCGTCGAGCAGCACCGTGCCCACCGAAGTGAGCGTGACGCCGGTGGGCGAGCGGGCGAAGAGCAGGGCCCCGACATCGGCCTCCAACTGCTTGATCGCCCGGCTCAGCGGCGGCTGACTCATGTGCAGTCGGGTGGCGGCCCGGCCGAAGTGCAGTTCCTCGGCGACCGCCACGAAGTAGCGCAAGGTCCGTAGCTCCACGCTGCAACGATACCCACGGGGTATCGGCGCTGCGGGATGGGTCTTGGACACTGGCGGGATCCCGGTGGTGCACTCGTGAGCATGACCGAAGAAGCGAAGACCAGCGAGCCGCAGGACGACCCCGCCGTATCGGTGGTGGGTCCCGGCGACGGCGAGACGATCGTTCTGGGCACCACGCGCATGCGCGTTCTGGAGGACGGCAGCCACACTGGGCACCGCCTCGCGATCGCCGAGTCCGTCCTCGCCCCGCACAGCCAGGGACCGCCGCAGCACCGCCACGCCCAACACGACGAGGGCTTCTACATCCTCTCCGGCACCGTGCGGTTCACCGTCGGGGACGAGGACTGCGACGCCACCACGGGCACGCTCGTGATGGTTCCGCCCGGTACCCCTCACACCTTCGCCAACCCGACCGACCAGCCCGCCGTCATGCTCAGCACATTCACCCCCGACCTGTACGTGCAGTACTTCCGAGACCTCCAGGAGGTGCTCGTCGGCGGCCGGCCGCTGACGCGACAGGCCAACATCGACACGATGAGCCGCTACGCGACCGAGCCCGCCACCGACCTCGCCTGAAGTCGACGGATGGAACGGCCCGGCCGCCCTCCTTTTGACCGCGGGGCCGTGCCACTCCCGTCTTTCGGCGGGTCCGACCCCTCGGACGACGGACCAGGCCTTCTCAAGGGCTCTTCTGGCCATCGACGCAATCGAGGGCCCCGTGAACCGGTGGCCCATGAACGGGAACGATGAACATCGCCTATTGGATCGTCGCGGGACTGCTCGCCCTCTTCTACTTCTACGCAGGCACGCTGAAGGTGATCCGCAGCCGCGATCAACTCCGACCGATGATGGCCTGGGTCGACCGCATACCCTTGGCCGCCCTCAGGGCGCTGGGGACGGTCGAAATACTCGGCGCGACCGGCCTGGTACTGCCACCGCTGACCGGCATCGCGCCCTCGCTGGCGCCGGCCGCAGCCATCGGCTTCGTCCTCCTGCAGACCGGTGCGATCGCCGTCCACCTGACCGGCGAAGACCGCCGGATCGCACTCAACGTCGGGCTCACCGCCACCGCGGCCATGACCATCTGGCTGGCCACCAGGCTGTGATCGAGCACAGTCCTCGACCGGAGGATGCGAATCCGGGGCCAGCCGCCCCACGGCCGCTGTCATTTGCAACTCGTGAACAGAGCCACTGGACGGCCTCGCCCGTGCTGAGCGCGCCCTGTTCACCCGCGCCGCGCCGAAATCCGCGAGAGCCCGGATGAAATTCCTTCGCACGCGGGAGAAGGGCTCCACCAAGGCCCTGGCCGAGCGCCTGGGCGTCTCCCGCGAGACGGTGCAGCTACCTCTCGGGTGCCTCCACCAAGCCGAACAAGCGGCTCCAGGAGACGCTGGTGCAGGAGACCGAATTGGAGTGGCAACCGCAGGTCAAGGCACAGGCCAGGCAGCGTGCGGCGTCCTCGGGCGGGCTGGTCGTCTCCTGCCGGGCGCACTTCGGCCTCGGTCCGGAGGGCACCTTGGACGCGGGCCGGGTACGGGACATCAACGTCGCCGTCTCCTCCTCCCACGCGGCCGCCATCCTTGCCGCGCGGGAGGACGGTGCGACGGAAAGCGATCTGCATGACGCGGTCGTGGAGGCCATCGCGGACGCCTATTTCCGTCAAGGCGGCGGTGGCCGTGCGGGCCTGGAGGTGAAATTCGCAGACGTGGAATGGCTCAACATCCGGTTTTAGCAGCACGGAATTCATGGCTGCTGTAAACCTGGGGGATGAGTCGAAGCACGATAGTTGTCACATAGGCAGGCGTGTTGCCACCGCCTTGATGGCGTGCCCATATCGGTGGCCCTGCAAGGCCCACTCATTGATCACGACTCGATACGTGCCCTAGGCCTGCCGATGGCTCGAACGACTGCAGGGTGCCCGCCCGGTCCCGGATGGTGGTGCTGTCCCGGGCCCACTTCCGTCCTAGGCCTGCCGATGGCTCGAACGACTGCAGAGTGCCCGCCCGGTCCCGGATGGCGAGGGATTCCCTCCATGCGGCAAAACTCTCCTCCTGACGTCCGAGATCGTCGAGTTGGATATCTAGGCTGGTCAGTGCACGAGCAAGGCTGGGCTCGTAGTCTGGGTTCACTCGTGCGACCCGCCGGTACACAGCCACAGCCTCCTGCGCCACCTGCACCCCTTTTTCCTTGTGTCCTGCTAGTTTGAGACATTTCGACAGGCGGTACAGCGCCAGTGCGAGATAGGACTCGTCGCCGTTCGGGTCCGCGCGCAAGAGACGGCGCTCCTCGCCGACGCTCTCCTCTGCCGGGGCGAGGGCCTTCTTGTGCTGATCCATGTGTGCTAGCGCGTCTGCCAAGTTGGACAGTGCCAGGGCAAGGGCAGGACGGGTGCTGTCCGGGTCGGCGTGTACGAGCCTGCGGCCAGTGACGACGGCTTTCTCCAAAAGGGTCACGGCATGAGAGCGCATTCTCAACTGGTGGAAGCGGGCCGACAGGTCGTTCAGCAGGACAACGAAATCGAAACCGTAGGTCCCGGGGCTTGCCGTGGCCAGGTCCCGGTAGGCGATGACGAGGTGGTAATGGAGGAGGAGGTCGAGGGAGGCGATCGCGTCCGATCGGGTCGGGTAAGGGAGTGCGACTGTCGCATCTAGCAGGACTCGAGGCGCGGGAGGTGCATCTTTCAAGATTGTCTGGAGGACGGTGAAGGCTTCCGCGACAGACGTGAGGCGGTGGCTTTCGACTGGCGAGACGGCGGCGCGGCTGAGGACCGTGATGGCTCTCAGCTGCTGGTCGCCGGAGGCATGAGCCCACAGCCCCGTCAGGACGGTTCGGTCCTGGTCGACGGAGCGGGTGAGGTGCGTCGTAACGTGCCGCTCGGCGAGCCGGTCAGGCTGCAGGTGGCCCCAGTACCGGCCGGGCGACGGCGGATAGAGACTCTGGAGCCATTCGGCGACATCCCACTCGCGATTGGGCGGCAGACCGGGCACGTCACGCAGGACGGTGAGGGCCTCTTGTGTCGTCGCGGCGCCGAACAGTGCCGCGACGGCCACCGCGCGCCGCAGCGTGCTGGGCCGCAGGTCACCGAGCCGGAACATCGGCGAGGCGGCGGTACCCTCCCAATAGCGTGCCTCGTGACCCAGGACGAAGTCCTCGACGGGCCGGTCCGGTGCGCCCTCCACAGGATCCGGACCGTGTTGCAGAAGAGCGACCAACGCGGCCATCTGCAGGGCCAAGGCAGACTCGTAGCGAGCGTCGTTCAGGTCCTCGGGCGGCCGGAGGCTCAAGGCGAGGGCCGACCAATCGGCCTGGGGGAGGCCAGGTACCTGCCCCAGGAGCTGGCCGAGATCCCGAGCGGCTCTGGTGAAAGCTGAGGTACGCGTCCCGTAGTCGCCAGAACAAGCATTCAGGGGGCTGAGTTCGTCAGTGGGTGCGGTTGCCAGAATCTCGCGGGTGTCTGGGCCGGCACCGAAGGCTTCGCTCTTCCATTCGCCCTCGCCTCTGGCGATCAGCAGCAGACGCGTGCGATGCCGGGTGCGCCGCAGGTGCTCTATGAGGCGACGGATTTGACGGGGGAGGGTCTCGGCGTAGTCGACGATTAGCAGGAGGGGCTCTGCGGTGTCGAGGGTGCTCCAGTCGGGGCTTGGGCCTTCGGGGGTGTCAGCAAGGTCGGCGCGCAGCTGTGCGGCCACCCAACCCGCCCCACGCAGAACGCCCGCCAGGTGACGGGCCAGACGGGTCTTGCCCTGGCCACCAGCTCCGACAAGCGCTCGAACTTCAAAGGTGTCCGGGCCGTTCTGGCACCAGTCGAGGAGACAGTGCAGCTCGTGTGTACGGCCGTAGAAGGCGACCGCTTCGGTGTCGGCGCGCAGCAGCATCGCGGGGGAGCGCAGATCGCGGGCACAAGCGGCAGGAGCGAGCAGATGGTCGGGCTCGACGGGTTCCAACAGCGGCTGCCAACCGGAGTACCGACTGACGATCGACCGGAATTCGTCGTCGGCGAGCAGGTCAGGCGCACGGGTCGCGGTCAGCCGCGTGCCGTCGGTGGCCTGGCGGTCCTGGGCGACCACGCCGATGAGCAGGTCTCCGCAGAGCAGGGCGGCGCCCGAGATACCGGACCACTTGGTGGTGGATCCACCGGTCGGTGTCCATGGGAGCGTGGGATTCGTACTGAGGATCTCGTAGCGGCTCGCGGAGCGACCGGTGCCCGGATGGACGTGCCCAGTGAGCTGTTCCTCACGGCGGCCCGTAACTTCTTTCTGCATGCGGGCAAATCCACAGACAATCACCGGGTGCGGGCGTGGACCGATGAGGTGGCCCCAGCGTTGGGGTGGCCGGGTCCGGACGTCGAGCAGGCAATCTGGTGGCTGCCAGCCGCCGTTGTGGTCCACTTCGATGAGGGCGGCGTCGATCGTGCGGTCGTTTCGCTCCCAGACAACCGTGGCCTTGAAACGCTGCTCGCCCGCCTCGGGGCGGCACACCGTCACCGGACCCTCACCGCGCAGGGGCCTCCCGCCCAGCACGTGCGCGGCGGTCAGCGCAAGCCGAGGCGCAACGAGGTAACCGGTGGCGAGGGACGCCCTGCCCGGGCTCTCCGGCCTGCCGACTCTGACCTGCACGATCCGGTCGAACTCCACACCCAGCCCCCGTGTGTCCCGTTACTTCGCGCACCTGAGGCCGCGACCGCGTGCTACGCGTCGTCCTCGTCGCTGACATCGACGGCGCCGCCACCAGACAGGCGCGGATTCAGCCGTACTGTCAGAGTGTGCGTGGCGGTCCGGACGCTGTCGCGCTTCGCGCCCATCTGAACCACGCTGAACCGCAGGCCGCCATCCCGGCCGCGGCTCTGGGACAATTCCAGGCCGAGCTCCAAGGTCACTTCCTCAAGGCCGAAACGCACCCCTGCATCGCCGCTCACGCTGATGCGGTGCTGAGCCTCGGCAACCTGATCGCGCAACAGTGTGATCGCATCGGCAAGATCCAGCCCTCCAGCCGCCCCCGTATCCCCATCGCCCATCGCGTCTTCCCTCACTCGTGATGACCTCTTCCCACCTACAGACAGTCAGTCTCCCCTTATTGCTTCCTCGTAACCAGACAACAGGAGGTTCCCTCGCCGGGCGCCTGGACGTCTCCCGCCGACCCGGTGGAGCGTTACCAGTCCGGACCGTTCAGCATGCCGCAGAAGCCTAGTGATGAGGGCCGACCCGGCCCCGAACCAGTGACACGCGGGCGCCTCGCCACACAAGCCAAAGGCGTCCCGTACTCCCAGTGCTGGTGAGACGGCCTGCCGAATGGGCGTGTGTACCAAGCCACGTGCCTCACCGGTGACAGCCAGGCTGCTTCGGCCGGTCTCATTCGCCAACTCAACCAGCCTGCTGGTGACAACTATCGTGCTTCGGCACAGGGGAGCGGCCCGGACAGCAGGCCGCGCAATTCCCGATTCCGTGTGGAAAGCGAGCCCTGATGAATACCCCCGATGGGTGGCGGCCGCCGCGCCGCGTCCCCGAGGCCCGCGCCGGCCGCCCGGTCCCGTTCGACTACGCGAAGATCGGCCGTTCCTCGGTCCGGCGCCGCGCCCGCGGCATGACGACTGCCGAAGCCGCGGCGGCGCTAGCTAAGCGAGTTGATGGTCCGCACACCGTGGCGCAAGACCGGCACCGCCCGGCGGCTGCACGACGCGCTGCTCGCCGCACGTCCTGAGCAGCGCGCGACGCTTCTGGTCGTCCAGGACCGCCCCAAGGTTCACGCGCTGTACCAGTCATGGGGCTGGAAGACGCTGGGCGGCCTGCGGCCGCGCATCCCGGACGCGCCGCTCTTCCACGCCATGCTGCTGGATCTCCCTCAGCACTGACAGTTGGCCTGAGTTGCGGCTCAGGACTCACACGCGGCTGTCACGGAGAATCCGAGTGCCCGCCGATCTCCGCAGGAAGACCGTGAACTTCCTGTGGGCTCGGGCGGAGGGATACCGGGGGCCGAACTGGCCCCGCGTATGGGTGATGGGCCGCGGGGCCAGGGACGAGCGCAGTCCTGTCAGAGCGCTCAACGCCGAACGTACAAGTCCAGCTCTTCTACCGCGCGACCGAATGCTCCGACCGCACTAGCACGACGGGCGCCGCTGCTCACGCCAAGGCGGAGCGCGGAGCCCCGGCCGGTCAGCCGAGGCGGTAGCAGGCTTTCTGGGCTCAGCGAAGTTAGTGGGGGGTCGGGCTGGCACAGCACCCCACTTGGCCATTGGGAGACACGGCCGTCTCGGCCGGCCCCACTGCTGGGTCAGCCCGGCTTGACCGCCAGCGTCGCAAAATAGTGCGACATGTATGGAGCGGATGCGTTGGATTGGTGCGGCGCTTCCGCGAAGCCGGTGAGGACGAACCCCGCGGCGAGTTGCCCGCCGATCTGGTCGGTGAGGGTGTGGCTGTATTCAAGAGCGGCATCCGCGCCGAACTTCGTGGCGCGTTCCTCGGCGGAGTACTGCGTGACATCGCTGTAGGGCAGCTTGTGCACGACGATCAGCTCGCCGCGCTCGTCGAGCGCCTCGTGGTCGAACAAGTACACATCAGGGTTGAGGAAGCCCACGAGCAGAGTTCCGCCCGGTCGCAGGATGCGGAAGCACTCACGCCACACCGGTGCCAAGTCTGGTGCGAATTGGTTAGAGACCGGATGGAATACGACGTCGAATGTTGCGTCGCCGAAGGCGCTGAGGTCGCGCATGTCGCCTAGGACGGTGCGCAGCTCGAGTCCGTCGCGCGCCGCCACCATCTGGTCCTGGCCGAGCTGGCGGGGTGAGTTGTCGAATACGGTGACCCGCGCCCCTGCGGCGGCGAGGATCGGACCCTGCTGGCCACCGCCGGAGGCCAGGCACAACACGTCCTTGCCGGTCAGGTCCGTCGGCAGCCAGGAACGGTTGACTGGCTCACGCCCGATGAGAACAATCGACCAGTCGCCCATGCGGGCGCGCTCGACATCCTCAGCACTCACCGGCCTCGACCACTCGTTGCCCTCTTGGACATACTTGTCCCAGGCTGCCCGATTGTGGGCAACGGGGTCGATAACAATGTCCTGCACGTTTAACTCCCTGCTACAGCCAAGCGGACACCTGCGGTACTGACAGTTCGGTGCCGCTAGCCAACACGATTGCAGGGTGCGGGCTCAACGAAATTAGCGGGCATCGAGGTGTCCACGGGCTCGACGGGTGGTCGCGCAGCGGGTGCGTAAGCGCTGGTTGCCGGGGTTGCGGAAGCCGTAGGCGTCGCGGGCGATTGTCTTGATGACCCGGTTGGTGCCTTCGGAGCCGGCGTTGGTGATCCCGGTGCGCAGGAAGAACGTAAGGATCTCTGGCCACCATGTCTCGACGGTTGTGGCTAGGCGCTGCAGTTCGGGAAGGTCGGCGTCGGTGCATCGGCGGTAGAACCGGTACAGCAGATCGTGGACCTGTTCCCGGTCCGGGCGGGTCCGGGCGGTGGCAAGCAGGTCCAGGAGGTCTTCCTTGGCGTTCCACGCGGCGGTGATCGGCGCGCCGATCACCCTGGGCAGGTTGGACAGCTCGTCGAGGAGAGCGTCGACGTGCTCGCCGCGCATCCGGGCGGCGGAGCAGGTGAGCCGGTTGCGCAGTTCCCACTCGCGGTTGCCCTTGCGGCCGCGCCGGCCGCGGCGGGTCACGGTGACCCGGCGGCGGACCTCGGTGAGAGTCTGATTCGCCAGCTGCACCAGGTGGAAGCGGTCCACGACCGGGGTGGCCTGCGGCAGGACCCGGCGGGCGAAGATCTGGCTCAGCAGGTCGTCCATCGCGTCGCGGATGTGCACCAGCCAGTACCACGCTATCCCGCGCTGCGCGGCGACAGCCGCCGTGTGATCCGGTCGAACAGCTCCGTCAGCGGCTCGCCGACGTCCCGGCCGAACTCGGTCAGCCCGTAGGTGACCTGGGGCGGCGTCGTCGGCTCGACCTCCCGCCAGACCAGGCCGTCCTGGACCAGCGCGCGCAGGGTCTGGGCGAGCATCTTCTCGCTGATGCCCTGGATGCTCTCGCGCAGCTCGTAGAACCGGAGGCCATTGCTCCGCAACGAGATCAGCACCCAAACGCCCCACCTGCTGGTCACGTGGTCGACCACATCGCGCGCGGGGCAGTCGGTGTGAAACACGTCATACCGCTTCCCCGCCTCGGCCTGTCTGTGCTGCACGCTTCCCATCATTTCATGAGCTTACCTCAAGGTATGTCCTTACCAAAAGTTAGCCCTCGCTCCTAGCGTGAAGGCCACACAGAACATCCGACAAGGAGCTGATCATGATCGTAGTGACCGGGGCTACCGGGAATATCGGCCGGCCGTTGACGCAGGCGCTGGCCGAGGCGGGCCAGCAAGTGATGGCAGTGTCACGGCACGCGGCGGCGGTGCCGAACGGCGTCCGCCACGTGGCGGCCGACCTGGGCAAGCCGGCCAGCCTCAAGCCCGCGCTGGCCGGGGCGAAGGCGCTGTTCCTGCTGCTGTCCGGCGACCTGCACGCCACTGGAGCCAACCCTGCCGACATCATCAGCGAAGCTGCGGCCAGCGGGGTCCGCCGGGTCGTCCTGCTCTCCACGCTGGGCGTGGTGACCAGGCCCTCCGGCCAAACGCGGATCGCGATGCGCGCACTGGAGGACATGCTGCGGGAGTCCGGCCTGGAGTGGGCCATCCTGCGACCGGGCGGCTTCGCCTCCAACGCCCTGTGGTGGGCCGAGTCCGTCCGCGCGCAACAGGGCGTCGCCGCGCCCTTCGGCGACGTCGGGGTGCCGATCATCGACCCGGCGGACATCGCCGCGGTCGCGGCAGCCTGCCTGCTGGATGACCGGCACACCGGCGGCGTCTACGAGCTGACCGGCCCAGAGGTGATCACTCCGCGCCAGCAGGCGGAGGACATCGCCGCCGCGCTGGGCTCGCCAGTGAGGTTTCACGAGCTCACCCGCGACGAGGCCAAGACCGCCATGACCCAGAGCATGCCGGCGGAGCTTGCCGACGACACTCTGGACATTCTCGGCTCCCCGAGCCCGGCCGAGCTGCGCGTCAGCCCGGACGTCCAGCAGGTCCTCGGCCGCGCCCCGCGCCCCTTCGCCGACTGGGCCGCCCGCAATGTCGCCGCGTTCCGCTGAGACTGGTCAGCGCCGCTGGAACTGCTTTCGTGCTCGGCGATCCACTGCTGACAGTCGAGGAACCTGACCCGAAGTTGACGCTGACATGGCCCCCAGTCGGGCCGGAACCGACGCTGCAGCCGCAGCGAATCGACGTGCAGCCAACTCCGTTGGCCCTGCGAGCTTAGGAACATTCCGATCAACCCCGCCCTGTCGGCAAACGATGCGCGGTCGAGGAGGAGCTGCTCGGCGTGCACCAGGGCGCCGAGCAAGCCCACCCGGTTCGACGAGGAGGACCTTGTGGCCGAGTGGGCCGCCCAGAGCACGCCACCGGTTCGAGCCCAGCCAGGAGGCGCAGGCCTCCATCAGGCAGTACCAGGACGGGGCTCCAGGTGCAGCCTCACCGCACGCCACCCGCGCACCGGAGACTGCTGTCCACCGTGAAGGTCATGGTGCAGACCCTCGCGGCCGCCTGCGAACTCCAGCGCGACCTACATGTCGAGGGTGACCGCCGGCTCCGGGGCCGGGGCGTCCTGGTGGCCGGTGGCGTGCTCGGGCATGAGGTCGGCCTCGTTCGTACCGCGAGGCCCGAGGACCGCGCCGGTCTTCAGGGCGGCGAGGTCGGCATGGGCCTGCTCGACGGCTTCGGGGTACGCCTCGCGTTTGGCGTGCTCGGCGAGCGCCCGGTAGATGCTGGCGACGGAGGGGTTCTGTCCCTTGCGCTTGCCGGTGGGGATGATCAGGACGGGCTGGATCTGCTCGACGGACTCGCCGCCCGCGCGGCGCCGGAGCACGGTGTGGAGCATGTCGTCGGTGATGACCGGGGGCCGGTCGCCGTGCTTGCCCTTGCGGGCCGCGGTGTCGAGTCCCTCCAGCGTCGACTCCCGGATATTCTCCCGCTCGGTCTCCGCC
Source organism: Streptomyces sp. NPDC058239 (assembly GCF_042882185.1). Lineage (NCBI taxonomy): Bacteria > Bacillati > Actinomycetota > Actinomycetes > Kitasatosporales > Streptomycetaceae > Streptomyces > Streptomyces sp. NPDC058239. The sequence continues at coordinate 7,289 of NZ_JBHVWS010000097.1, read as the reverse complement.
ATCGCCGCGAAGAACGCGAACAGCAGTTTCCCCGGGCCGGTGGGGTCGTAGATGCCGGGCAGGGGCCCGGCGAGCATCTCCAGGACCAGGCCGTGGGCGGTGAGGTGGTCAGCTAGGGCGGTGAGTTCGGCGGCGTCGCGGCAGAGCCGCTTCATCTCGTACACAGTGAAGACGACGCGGCAGTGCGGGGCGTGCGCCTTGACCTCCCGCGCCGTCCTCAGCGCCTCTTCGAACCGGGGGCGCACTCGCACTCGGGTGCTGATCTTCTCGCTGAAGATCTTGTCCCTGGGGATGCCGTGCTTGCTGAGCGCGTCGAGCTGGGAGTCGAGTTCCTGGCCGAGAGTCGAGCAGCGGGCGTAGCCGATGCGGATGTCCGCGCTCGGCAGGTCCGGGTCGACTGCGGCGGGTACCGGCGTGCCGGGCCGCCACGGCTTTCCGGGACGGCGGTCCGCCGGGGTCGGCACCCGCAGCACCTTCGACAAGCGGGGCACCTTGGTGAACCGGCGGGTGTGGTAGGCGGAGGCGACCGCACCGCCGCGCGAGCGGCAGGGCGAGCCCGGCTGCGCGTCACACTTCGGACAGGCGTGCTGCTCGACGTCGTCCGCGTCCGACCGCTCGGTCGGGGAAGGCTCTTGAGGGTCCGTCATGACCCCGGATCTTCGAACAATGCAAGTCTCAGAAGGGGGTCCGTCCCGCTTTGGGCGAGAACGGGTTCTGAGAACCGAGCGGAGATCATCGAGGGCCCGGCGGCCCGTTTTCGATCTTGCTCCGACAAAGGGTCGTTTGTGAGAGAGCGGGGTGCCGGGCCATGCGCGCGGCGTTGTCCGGCCCGCACGGCATGGCCCGGCCCACCGTCTCTTCAGTCCAGGTCGGACATGTCGAGCACGAAGCGATAGCGGACGTCGTTTCGCCGGAGGCGGTCGAGTGCAGTGTCCACCTGTGACGACGGGAGCACTTCGATGTCGGCGGCGATGCTGTTGTCAGCGCAGAATTGGAGCATCTCGGCTGTCGCCAGGCGGCCTCCGCTGCCCGCGGAACTGAGCTTCTTGCGGCCGATGAGCAGGTCCGTGGCCTCGACGGTGACGGGGCCCAAGTACCCGAGGAGGCTGAGGGTGCCGTCCATCGCCACCAGCTTCAGATACGGGGCGAGGTCGTGAGGGGCGGAGATCGTGTCGATGACGACGTCGAAGGTGTCGCGTGCCGTGGCCATCTGCTGGGTGTCGGTGGAGGCGATGAGGTCGTGAGCCCCGAGCTTGCGGGCGTCGTCGCGCTTGTCCTGGGTGCGGCTGATGACGGTCGTGGTGGCGCCGAGTGCCACGGCCATCTTGACTGCGAGGTGGCCCAGGCCGCCGAGGCCGGCCACGGCGACGCGACTGCCGGGGCGCACGCCGAGGGAGCGCAGGGGTTCCCAGACGGTGACGCCGGCGCACATCAGCGGGGCGGCTGCGGCCGGGTCGAGGCCGGAGGGGAGCGGGTAGGCGAAGGCGTCGCGCACGACGTACTCGCGGGAGTAGCCGCCCAGGGTGGTCGACCCGTCCTGCCGGTCGGTGCCGCCGTAGGTCAGAGTCGGGAAAGAGTGGCAGAAATTCTCCTGTCCTGCTTCGCACATGGCGCACACGCCGCAGGAGTCGATGATGTTGCCCACCGCGACGCGGTCGCCGACCGAGAAGGTGGTCACCTCGGGGCCGATCCCGGCCACCACGCCGGTGAATTCGTGACCGGGCACCAGGGGCGCTTTCGTGTGCTGGTCGTAGGCGCGCAGGGCGTGCAGGTCGGTGTGGCACACGCCGCAGTAGTCGACCTGCACCGCGATGTCATCCGGGCGCAGGTCACGGCGCTCCAGCGACGCGCGCCGCAGCGCCGTCGGGCCGGCCGCCTGCCATCCAGTGGTCGTTCGCATATGCGACTCCTTAAACAGACTGTTCTGTCTGCTTCAGCGTAAGTGCGACCGCACCCCAGGGCAAACCAACTGTTCTGTTTGGTAGAGTGTGGGTATGCCGCAACAGCCCCAGACCTCGCGAGGCGCCGCGACCTACCAGCGCATCCTGGACGCCGCCACCGAAGAGTTCGCCCAGCACGGCATTGCCGGGGCGCGCATCGAACGCATCGTGACGGCAGCGCGCACCAACAAGGCACAGCTCTACGCCTACTTTGGCGACAAGGAGCGACTCTTCGACGCGATCTTCCTCAGCTCGCTGGAGCGCATCACCAACGTCGTGCCCATCGACGCCGACGATCTCGCGGAGTGGGCCGTTCGTCTCTACGACGAATACCTGCGCCGCCCCGACCTCATCCGGCTGGCGACCTGGACACGACTGGAGCGTCGGCCTGCCGGGCACCTCGTCGAGACCCACCAGCACTACGACGACCGCAAGCTCACGGCCATCGCCGAGGCCCAGGCCGCCGGGCGGGTCCGCGCAGGTGACCCGTTCGACATCATGGCCATGGTCATCGCCATGTCCATGGCCTGGTCACCGGTCAGCAACGTATATGCGGCCAGCAGCCAAGAACCCGATGACGTACATGACCAGCGCCGCGCCCTGCTCCGCGACTGCGTCCAAAGCGCCACCGCGGCCGGCAGAGGCGACGCATCCCCCTCATGACTGCCACCAACACCCCTGGTGACGCTCACGCACGTTGCCTGGGCTCCGGCCAGGACCGGAGCCCAAGGTCTCACGCGGGAACTGCGGCTGCTTCCCCCTGCGGGGCGCGCGGGCCGGGTACCGTCGCCCGGATGGACAGGTCCACGTCGAGGCGGCTGTTCATATCCAGCTCGAATCTGCCGTACGGATTCACGTGGGTCCAGAACAGCGGCGACAGCGCCCGCCGGTCCGTATCGGTCAGCCTGTCCGCCCACTTCGGATCAGCCAGGACCTCCTGCATCAGCAGCGTGCTGACGTGCACCAACGCTGACTGGAGCAGGTATAGCGCGAGCATGCTGACCTCCTGGGATTCCTTGTCCGCACCGGCCAGATCGCCGTCCTTGCCGTAGAAGAGGTCCTTGTTCGCGCTGTTCCAGTTCTCCACAACCTGCAACCCCTCGTGGATCCCTTGGCGCACTTGCACGCCCCCTTTGACCGGGCCCCTCTTCCTCCGTAGCCTTCTCCAGGGCGTCGAGCACGCCGGAGGCCAGACGCATACCAGCCGCGTCATGGTGTTAGGCCCGGGCGGTGGTGGAGTCCACGCTGACCAGGGAGAGTTCCACCTCACCCCGCGCGGCCGCCTGTGCGATCAGCCCTTCCAGCAGGGTCTCGAAGACTCTGGCGTCCCGCCACTGCCGGAAGCGGTTGTGCACAGTGGACCACGGGCCGAACTTGGCCGGCATCTCACGCCACTGCGCTCCCGAGCGCAACTTCCAGATCACGCCCTCGAACTGCTTCCGCAGTCGTGCAGGATACGGACCGTACTCGCCGATCGGCAGGTACGGCTCGACGTACTCCCACTCCACGTCAGTCAGTTGTTCCCGTGTCATGCATTACGGACTACCGGACCCGCCCGCTCGACGAGGGCGAAACACGCAGATAGATCACGACCCGACACGCCCCTAGAACGCCCGCTATAGCGACTGTGGGCGTGCTGGACACGCCCAGTTGGACAGCGAGGCTGCGAACGGCCGTTACGTGGCTGCCCAGTCTGGTGCGCGGGGTTCGGTGTGGCGTCAGCTTTGGAACCACACCGAACCCCGCGTTTCAGATCAGGAGCCGTCGATCAGTTTCTGCACCTCGGACGGGATCTCTTTGCCGGAGCGAACGGCGAAGAACGTGGCTGTCTTCGGTGTGTCCCCAATGGCGATGGCGACCTTGGGCGAGATGCCGTCTACTTCGTAGGCAGTCCCCGTCCAAACCGGCTCCTCGCTCTCGTCCTGGCCGCCGGTGTCATCGCAGGGTGTTTGGGTTGCGACGCCGATCTTCTTCCCGAGTGTGAACTTCACGTTTGGAGCCACGTCTAGATACGATCTGTCCTGGTAGGTGTACAGATTGGCGCAGGAGGCCTCCCCACCGCCCCCGCCGCCGGCCGTGCACGCGGCTACTGACATCACCATGGCCGCCGCCACCAGCAAGCCAGTGGATCGCCCGGTCCAGCTCATACGTGTCCCCCCTCAGTGGATGCTGCAAAGAAGAGAGGCGCCTCCTCTTCGCCGAGTGACCTCGCCATCGCTCAGTACGGGAATGAGACCGTGCCCATGGTGAGGCCCTCGTGTTCCGCGGTTCGACGTAGGCAACTCGGATCAAGTTCCCTTGCTGAGCGTTCTTTCGGCCCGAGATGTGATCCCGCAGTTTGGGGCAGGCGGCAAGGATCACACTCAGGTCAGCCGAGTGGACCACCAGGTAGTAGGCGCCAGCGAACACCGAGGTCAGCAGGGACACCACCAAAATGCTGTCCAGGAGCACATCCAGCTGCACGGCCTGGGCGATCAGCCATACGGCAAGAATCGGCGCAAGCGTCCGCATCATCGACAGCAGGTAGTTGGAGAACATGCTTACTCCTCGACCTCCCGAACACACCCAAACCGGACTGCACCACCGTGCTTTGATGATCTGGATCAGGCTGACCCGTCCCAGATGATCACGACCTAATACACGCCCTAGTAGCCAGCTTCGTGCACCACACGTGTTGCATCAGCCGTGAACATTGCTGGGCCCTGGCTACCCGACCATCACACCTAGCTACGGCGGAAGATTCCGTCGTCGTCGACGTCTTCGGCGTACCCGGAGAAGTCGGAGTGAGCGATGAAGAGGGTGGACGCCATTGTGGGGATCTGCCTGGGGATGATACGGAAGGTGCGCCCTTCGTCGTCCTCGTCCAGGGAGACGGCCAGGAGCGGATGTTCCGGGTGAGTCAAGGTCGTGCTGTCGGCGACGAAGAAGCAGTCCGGGCGTTTGTCCGCACATGCACGACGTGCCGGGGCACAGGTGACGCCCCGCCCGGGACGCCGGACCGGTAGGCGAACCGTGCCGCGGTGAGGGGCGCCGCCGCACCTGTGGCTCACCCTGCCCGAGACCCCCCGCACCGAGATCACCACCGCTGAACAGGCCCTCACCCGCGCCCCCGAGGGGGTGTCAGCGATGTCGGGTCAGGGACACGCCGCGGCCGCCGAAGAACTCGGCGAACGCGGTCACGGGCAGGCTCGCGGCACGGGCCTGCTCGGTGTGCCCGGACGGGTTTCGGAAGTACACCGTGTCGCCCTGGCGGCCGGTGACGAGCACGAGGTGCCCGCCCTTGCGCCGGTGGCCAACGACCAGTCGACCCCTATCGTCCACTGCGCCGAAGGATGTATAGGGGGGTCGTCCGCGCGCACGACGCCCCTGACTGATGGTCGGGCGAGCCTGGAAAGCACACGGGGTTGTCGATAGGAGTCGGCCCTACCGTCACCAGGAGCGCTATGACCGAGCTGCACATACGACAACCCGCACCCTCACCCGCGCCCACGGCCGCCGGGGCCATGGGCCGCGCGTTGGCTGGCGGCCTGATCATGGCGGTGGCGCTCGGTGTCGGCAACGGCCTCGGACCCGTACTGGCGGACGCCACCGGAGCCAGTGGCTTGGCCGCCCGGCTGATCGCTGCGGCCCTCGTCACCGTCGTGGCCGTGCCGTTCGTCCTGCGTCAGTCACACCCCCGGACGGTCGGCTTCGGCAGTCCTGGCGCGAGCCTACGGGCATTCCTCACCGGCGTTGGGGTGACGGCCGCGGCAGCGGCGCTGGTCCTGGGCGCGGGCACGGCCGTGGGGTTACTCGTCTGGCAGCAGCTGGACCTCGTCACCCTGGTTGGCTTTCTCGTCACCAACGCCGCCGTCGCGTTCCTGCTTGAAGCCTTGCCCGAGGAGACGACGCTGCGCGGCTACGCCTGGACATCGCTGCGCAGACGGTTCGGGCCCGCACTGGCGGCGCTCGGCACCACGGCGGTCTTCCTGCTCGTACCGGGCACCTCGACGCTGGTGACGGTTGGCATCGCCCGGCTGGCCGGTGACGAGCCGGGCCACATCGGCATCGTGCCGGAGGGGCAGCACCCGGTCGACTACCTCATCCTCCTGACGGTCTTCAGCCTGACCCTGATCGCCGCCCGTGCGGCCGTGGGTCACGCCCCGCTGTGGGCGGCGATCGGCACGCACCTGACCGTCCTGACCGTGAACCGCATCATGCTGCAGGGCGATGACCGCGACGCGGGCGTGACGGTGGAGCAGGCGTCCGGTGACGCGGTGCTGCTCGTACCGCTGTACCTGGTGGTCGTCGCGATCGCATTCCTGGCGTGCCGCCGGGTCACGCGTCGGCACACGCCCGGCGAAAAGTAGGCGGTCACCGTCACCGGCCTGCTCGATGCCGGGCTCCTTGGCTTTGTCCACGAGATTGGGTTCTGGCTCAAGTTCTGTTTGCGTCGTGAGGCGCTGTTGGTTCGAGTGGAGGTGGAAGACCTGCACCAACCCGCTGTCGCAGTAGCGGGGTTGAAGCTGAGGGCAGCCTGATCCGGGTGATGCCGGGGAGGGTGAGAGCGGCCCTGACAAAGCCGGGACGTGCCCAGTACTGCCAGATGGGGCGGGTCCGGCGAGCGTGATGGAGAGGAGTACGCGAGGAACCGGCGTCTTACGTCTCTTAACGAGCCTCCGGCTCGAACCTGGTGGATCAGGGCCGGAAGCGGTGCGTATCCACGTCATTCTTCCGAGTGAACTGGAGAACTTCCGGGGCGTTTATGGAAGCTGCCTTGGGAGGCCACGAGGAAAGCCTGCGGCGTACTCGTGGCGATACCGCAGGGACACAGTCGGGCTCCTCCTCCATCGAGCGAACCACAGTGAACACGGGAACCGTCCCGAACCTCGCCCCGCCACCTGTGTCCAGCAGGCGGCCGGGGCTGGGTGCATCGACCGCTGATCGGTCCGGGACGGGGCGGAGCCGCCGTAGTACTCCGAGGCCGGGAAAGCCGGCCGCATGGGGAAGGGCGGCAGCGGTATCGAGAAGGGAAGGATGCTGCAATGCCGGAAGACGCTCCGCCGAATGGCGGGCTCCGGGTCCTCGGGTCCGGGTACTGGAGATGCAGACCAAGCTTCACCATTGGGCGGTGGCCGATCCCGGCCGCCGGTTCGATGACTTGTTCAACTTCGTGCACGATCCGGCGACGCTGAACGCTGCCCGGGGGCGGGCCGACCGAGCCGATCGATGCCGCGATCCCTGCTCGGTCCAGATGCTCGGCCAGCGCGAACGACGTGTACTGGCCGGATTCAACCGGTCGTTGCAACACCAGCTTGTTGAAGCAACTGTAGCTGCTCGTTGAACGCCTCGGCGGGCGTCTTCCAACCG
>NZ_JBHVWS010000096.1:0-22353 GCF_042882185.1 Streptomyces sp. NPDC058239 | reverse complement strand
GTCTCCGTACAGACTCGAAAACCGAGTCTGTACGGAGACCGAGGCCGTATGGCGCAAGAAGGGCCCGGGGAGCGTCCGGCACCCCCTAGTCGGTCTGGACGACCACCGTCTTCGCCGCTTTGTCGTGGAGGCCCTGCCGGTAGGGCTTGTCCGTGAACATGAGCACGATGTTGATCAGCCACCACAGGCACGGGCAGCACAGCAGCGCCGGCAGCCACAGCACCACGGCCCGCAGGAACGACGCACTGGTGTCCGGCACCCGGCCGTCGTTGAGCATCGCGACCCGAAGCTTCAACAGCCGCTTGCCGATGGTCCGGCCGTCCTTGTGTGTGAAGTACGTGTCGTACCCGACGTAGATCACCAGACCGATCAGCGACCAGAGCAGTTGGTGCCCGCTGTACGTCTGGCTGAAGACATCGCTGACGTTGCTGTTGCCGCTGTTGTTGTCGTTCATCTCGACCGCGCCGCCCCACGGCAACGAGATCAGATACAGCGGGATCGAGATGATCAGGAAGTCGATCAGCCGGGCCAGAATCCGCTTGCCGGGCTCGCCGAGCGGCGGCATACCGGCCAGCGGGTCCACGCCCCCGTACGGGCCACCGCCGCCGTAGGGACCAGAATCGTACGGCGGCGGAGGAGGCGGCGGAGCGCTGTCGTAGGGCGAACCCGACGACGGACCCTGCGGCCCCTGCGGCTCCTGCGGCCCCTGCGGCTCCTGCGGCCCCTGCGGTTCCTGCGGCTTCTTGAGGAACGGGTCGTCCTCGGGCGGCTGACCGGACGTCGGCTGATCGTTGCTCATGGGGGCAGTGCACCCCGGCCCACGGGCGCCCGCAACGGCTCAGGTCCGTTCGGGGGGAACGCACCTCGCCCGAAGCCCTCTCCCCCGATGAGCCGTCAGCCGGAGGAGTGGGATCCGCGGGCTCTCACGCGGAATCAGCCCGCCACGAAGGTGTGCGCCACCTTGTCGTGCCAGCACTGGCGCCACGGCCGGTCGAACAGACACCAGAGCACATTGACCACTCCGACCACCAGGAGGCCCAGCACGCCGTAGACCAGCCAGCGGCGCAGCGCGGCGCCGAAGGACGGGGCCTCGTGGGACTCGATGTCCCGCACTTCGAGTCCGCAGAGCTTCTTGCCGAGCGTACGGCCCCACTTGGCGGTCGGCAGCGCCTCCAGCAGGACGCCGAGCACGAGGAACGCGCCGAGCACCCCACCGAACAGACCGGCCGTGGTGGAGTCCACCAGCCAGACGGTGACCGTCTCACCGGACAGCTTCGCCGCGCTGATCTTCTCGTCGATGTGGTCCATCGCCCGCGAGACGAGCGGGAAGCCGATCGCGCCGACGAGCGCCGCCAGCACCACCGTGTCGACGAGCCGGGCGGCGAACCTCCTGCCGAGTCCGGCGGGCCTGGCCGATGCCTGGGCCTGCGCGAGCTGCTGGAAGGGGTCGTCGACCGGGGGCTTCCAGGGCACGACGGGCTGGTCCGGCTGTCCACCGTGCGCGCCGACTTGCGGGTGAGGCTGCTGCCCCTGGAGCGGGAGGTGGGGTTGGTGTTGCTGGGGCTGCGGGCGGGCTGCCTGCTCGGGCTGGGCGAGTTGGTGGACCTGCTGCGCCCAGGAGGCGGCACCGCCGCCGGGGCCCGGGGTGAGAGGACTGTTGAGCTCGGCGGGGGCCGGGGCGGGGGCCTGCGTCGGGGCGGGGGCCTGGTTCCGGGCCGGCGCAGGGGGCTGTGCCGAGGCCTGTGCGGGGGGCTGCGCGCCGGTCCCGGGGGCGATCGCACGGATCGCCATCGTCCCGTCCGCGGGCATCTGTTCCGTCGTCCGGGGAGCAGCCGGGCGGCCGCCCCGGCCCACGGCGCGGATCGCGACCGTGTTCTCGGGGGCCTGGCTCCTGCCGTCACGCATGCCCGGCAGCGCACCGCCCGTCGGATCCGGGGAGGCCGGTCGGCGCGGATCTGCGGGAGCACGGTCGACGGGCTCCCTGACCGCGGGGGCCCGGTCGACGGGTTCCCGGACGGCGGGGGACCGGTCCGCAGACATACGCGGATCCCGGCCGGACTCCGGTCCCGGGCCGGACCCCGCCCCGGACTCCGGCCCCGACGGCGGCCGGCTCTGCTCGCCCTGTCCGCCGGGCTGCCCGGCGCCGCCCCAGGAGACCCGCCGGTCACGTTCGCCGCCGAAGCCGGTCTGCCGGGAGGCGTCGGCCTGCCAGGCGGTGGCCTGTTCGGGGCGGTTGTCCGCGTACGGCTCCTCGTCGAAAAAGACCGGACCGGTCTCGTCCACCGGCGCGGGCGCCGGGGCCGACGGCTGCGGTTCGGCCGCCGCTCCGGACGACGTCGCGGGCATCGGCTCGCCCTGCTGAGGGGCGGGCCGGCTTGTGCCGGGCACCCAGGAAGCGCCGTTCCAGTACCGGACATATCCGGGAATGGAAGGGTCGGGGTAGTACCCCTCGCGGGGGCTTTCGTCACCGGGTGCCGGGGTTGGGGCGCTCATCACCGTGGTCCCGTATCTCTTCGAGGCCTCAATACAACGGGTCCACATCTATCAGACGCCCGCGTACCCCTGGGCCAGTCCAGGGGTTTGAGCCACTTTCCGGTCACGCAGAAATTTTTTCCGGAAGTCGCGTAATAGATGGCGGGGAGGGCGCTCTCTCCCTGTGCGGACCGGTCGCGGGACCGGCCCACAGGTACCGAAAGGACGCACTCATGCACACCGTCGTGGAGCGCGAGCTGGAGCTCAAGCTGGTTCTGTCGCCCGAGCGCAGCATCCCCGTCCCTGCCCGGCTGACGTACCGCACGGAGGACCCGTACGCCGTGCACGTCGCCTTTCACATCGGCTCCGACTTCCCCGTCCACTGGACGTTCGCCCGCGATCTGCTGGTCGAGGGCGTGTTCCGGCCGTGCGGCCAGGGGGACGTGCGGATCTGGCCCACCAAGGTCGACCGGCGCAACGTCATCTTCGTGGCCCTGACTTCGCCCGACGGCGACGCCCTTCTGGAGGTGCCGTCCGCCGTGGTGGCCACCTGGGTGGAGCGGACTCTGCGGCTGGTTCCGCCGGGTACGGAGACCGAGCGGCTCGGCATCGACGAAGGTCTCGCCGAGCTGCTCGCGCCGCTGCCGGCCGACGATCTGTGGCTGAGCGACCCCTGGGCGTCGGACGAGTGGCAGGACGGCGACGCGTGAGCGGACGCGGTCCTGGCCGGCCGTCAGAACACCTTGCCCGGGTTGAGCAGCCCGAGCGGGTCGAATGCCTGCTTGATGCCCCGGTGCAGTTCGACGCTCACCTCGCCGAGCTCGCGCGCGAGCCATTCCTTCTTCAGAACACCGACACCGTGTTCACCGGTGATCGTGCCGCCGAGCTCCAGGCCGAGCGCCATGATCTCGTCGAAGGATTCCCGGGCCCGCCGGGACTCGTCGGCGTCGGTGTGGTCGAAGCAGACGACGGGGTGGGTGTTCCCGTCGCCCGCGTGCGCGCAGACGCCGATGGTGAGGTCGTACTTCTCGGCGACGGCGGCGGTGCCTTCGAGCATCGCGCCGAGCTTCGAGCGCGGTACGCAGACGTCGTCGATCATCGTGGCCGACTTGACCGTCTCCAGTGCGGTGAGCGACATCCGCCGGGCCTGGAGCAGCATTTCGGACTCGGCCGCGTCCTCCGCGGGGACCACCTCGGTGGCGCCCGCCGCGGTGCACAGCTCGGCGACGGCGGCCAGGTCGGCCGACGGGTCCGGGGTGTCGAAGGCGGCGAGCAGGAGCGCCTCGGTGGTGTCGGGGAGGCCCATGTTGGCCATCCTGTTGACGGCATGGACTGTTGTACGGTCCATCAGTTCGAGGAGTGACGGGGTGTGACCGCGCTCCATGATCCGGCAGATCGCGTCGCAGGCGGTGGCCGCGCTCGGGAATTCGGCGGCCAGGACCAGCTGCTGCGGCGGCTGGGGCTTCAGCGCAAGCACGGCCTTGACGACGATGCCGAGGCTGCCCTCCGAGCCGACGAAGAGCCGGGTGAGGTCGTACCCGGCGACGCCCTTCGCGGTACGGCGGCCGGTGGTGAGCAGCCGCCCGTCGGCGAGGACGACCTCCAGGCCGAGTACGTATTCGGCGGTGACCCCGTACTTCACGCAGCACAGACCGCCGGACGCGGTGCCGATGTTGCCGCCGATGGTGCACATCTCCCAGCTGGAGGGGTCCGGCGGATAGTAGAGACCGTGCTCGTTGACCGCCCGGGACAGCACCGCGTTGATGACGCCCGGTTCGACGACGGCGATCCGGTCGACGGGGCTGATCTCCAGGATCCGGTCCATCTTCACCAGGGACAGCACGATGCAGTCGTCGGAGGCGTTGGCCGCGCCCGACAGACCGGTACGGGCTCCCTGCGGGACGACGGGGACGCGCAGGGCCGTGGCCGTGCGCATGACGTGCTGGACCTCCTCGACCGTGCGCGGGAGCACGACGACGGCCGGCGTGCCCGCATCGCAGAAGCTCGCCATGTCGTGGGCGTAGGAGGCGGTGACGTCCGGATCGGTGATCAGGGCCTCGGCGGGCAGCCCCGCACGCAGTTGTTCGAGAAGACCGTTCATGATCCAAGCGTGGCACTCGGGCCCATTGGTGTGAACCCGTCTGCCGCAGCCTTCGCAAGACGCGGTGTGCTCTTCGTACTGACGCAGAGTGATCGGCATGGATGTCACGCCGCAGCAGCCTCCGAAGCCCCCCGATTCGACCGAACCTCCCCTCGAACCTCCCGAAACCGGCCCTGCACCGCCGGACCCGGCGTCGCCGGACCCGGCCCCGGCCGAACTGCCGCCCCTTTCGCTGCGTACGACGCTGCGCAGGGCGGCCATGGGTGCGGTGGCGGGTGCGGTACTGGTGACGGGTGCGGTGGTGGCCGTGCCGAAGGACGAGAAGAAGTCCGCGCCGCCGCCCGCGCCCGGTCCGGTTTCGCGGGCCCTGAAGGCCAGGGACATGGGCTCCCCCGCCTCGCTCTCCGATCTGACGGCGCTGATCGGGGACCGGCAGCAGTGGGTGGGCACGCATCCGTCCGACGCGCCGTCGTGGGCGTTGCTCGGTACGGCCTATGTGGAGTGGGGGCAGCGTTCCGCGGACGCGGCGTACTACAGCCGGGCCGAACAGGCGCTGAAGCGTTCGCTGGACGTCCAGCCGGGTGAGAACGGGAACACGGCGGCCTGGGTGGGGCTCGCGACGCTCGCCAATGCCCGGCACGACTTCGTCACGGCGAAGAAGTGGGGCGAGACGGTACGGGCACGGAAGCCGAAACAATGGAACGTGTATCCGGCCCTGATCGACGCGTACAACGGCCTCGGTGACTACACGTCCGCGAACACGGCGGTGGAGAAGTTCACGGCGCTGCACTCCGGCGCCCCGGCGCTCATCCGGACGGCGCAGAAGTACCGGGACCGCGGCCGGCGCGAGGAGGCGCAGGCCGACGCACAGGCCGCGGCGGACCGGGCCACCACACCGGCGCAGAAGGCGGAATGCCTGTATCTGCTGGGCGAACTGGACTGGGAGCGGGGTGAGCCCGACAAGGCGGTGGCGCAGTACAGCGCGGCGCTGCGGACCGACCGTGCTCATCCGTCGCTCGCGGGCCGGGCCAGGGCGCTGGTGGCGCTCGGCCGTACGGACGAGGCCGAGCGCGACTACAAGGCGGCGCTGGCCAACCTCCCCCGGCCCGAATACATGCTGGAGCTGGGCGAGTTGTACGAGTCGCTGGGCCGGGACGAAGATGCCCGGAGCCAGTACGCACAGCTCGGCGAGGCTCTCACTCGTGACGACGGCGAGGGCGTGGACAACGCACTGCTGCGCGGCCGTTTCGAGAGCGATCACGGGGACCCGGCCACGGCGGTGAAGCTGCTGAGGGCGGAGTGGGACCGGTCGCACCGCAGTGCGGCGGTGGCGGACGCGCTGGGCTGGGCACTGCACCGCTCCGGCGACTCGTCCTCCGCGCTGCAGTACGCGACGCAGGCGGTCGGCACGGATGGGCGGAACGCCTCGTACATGTCCCACCTGGGCGCGATCCAGCAGGCGTTGAAGGACTACGGTTCGGCGCGCCGCAATCTGGCGGAGGCCCTGCGCATCAATCCGCACTTCTCGCCGCTGGAAGGCCCGGCGGCGAGGAAGGCCCTGGACTCCCTGGGCGGTCCTCCGGCTGACGTCCCGCAGGGCATGGAGCCCGCCCGGGCACCCGGGCCGGCGGCGAAGCCGCGGCCCGCCGCACCGGCGCGGCAGCAGCAGGCACCCGCCAAGGCCCCGGCCTCGCATGTGCTGAGCAGCCGCTGACGGGTGCGGGCGGCTCTTCGCCCGGGTTCCGCGTCGGTCCGGTCGCCGGACAGCCCGCGATGTGCGGGCCGTCCGGCGATTTCCGTCGCTGCCCCGAACCGTCTATCGGCCCAGGGTGGCGTGGGCCTTGACCCCGGTCCTCTGGAGGGGGTCGTAGCCCTGGGCGAGCAGTTCGGCGGTGACGGTCAGGGAGTCCTTCGTGGCCTCCCGGCCCGGGCGGTCACGGTGGGTGATCGTGATCGGCGTGGTGTAGGTGCCGTTCGGCTTGAGGTCGACGATCGGGTTGGGGGCGACGACACCGATGACCGTGTGGTTCGGGCCGGCGGTGAGGGTCACGGACCGGCCGTTCGCGGTCACGGTGAGGTCCCCGGGGGAGAGTGAGCGTCCGTCGGCGATGACCAGGCGGGTGCCGACGGCGTGGTACTCGGGGCCGTCGGCCGGGTCGGTGAAGGTGACCGTGCCGGCCGCCGAGCCGTGGTCGCCGCCCGCCGAGCGGCATCCGCTGTGGTCGCAGTTGTCGCCCGGGCCGGTGTTCCGCAGAGTGACCCGGCCGGTGGCGAGCCCGCCGATGGCGAAGTCGTAGACGGTTCCGTTCACGGTCAGGTTGTCCACGTACGTATCGAGTGTGGCGTTCACGTCACCGAGCCGGCCGACGTTCGCGATGACCCCGCCCACCCCGTCACCGACGGCGTTGCAGGCGGCCGCGTAGTCGCTCAGCGGATGGTCGCTCTGCGCGGGGAACGTCGCCACCGCCTGGGAGGTGCGCCACGGGCTGGACGCGCTGGAGGCGAAGTGCTGCCAGCGGTCCTCCACCACGCCCGGGCGCCCCTGAGCATCGGTGTTGTTCTCCGGCCGGAAGCTGAGCGTCGTGAACACACCTCGGCAGACCATCGGGAGCTGGAGGTTCGGTCCGGTGCCGGTGGCCGAAGACGCGCTCTTCACGTAGGTGTCGTACGACAGCTCGGCGGCCGCGATCGTGCTCAGCGGGATCAGCTGAGGGAAGGCGTGCCCGGCCTGCGCCTGCTGGCCTCCGCCGATGGCCAGATGCAGGCTGCCGTTGAACCGGACGGGGTCCGCGAACGGCGAGACCTCCTGGATCCCGGGGGGCGTGGGGACATTGTTGGGCGGGTCCTGCAGCCGGATCCACGGCTTCCCCGGCCCGAGTTCGGTGGGCAGGACCTTCTGTACGGTGTTCGCTGCCGCCGCGCCGATGGCGGCGGGGGCGAGAAGTGCGAGGGATGCGCCCGTTGCCACGACTGCGGCGGAAACGGACGCGGTGAGACGGTTCATGCGTAGGGGCTCCCATTCGAAGCCTGCGGCGGTCGGCCGCAGGGTCCGCGACGACGCGTCGCGGCCCCATATCGGTCCCACCGCCGGCCTCTTCGCCCCCGAGCCCCCTCGTACCTCACTCGATCAGCATGGTCAAGGACCCGATCGGCCTGCGCGTCGTACGCCCGACAGCGTGCCCTCCGGGCACGGGCAACACATGAGACGGGGCCCCCGGTTCGCCGGAGGCCCCGCCTTCACGCCCTGAGAGCTCAGAGGTTGCCGCGCTTCTCCTGCTCGCGCTCGATCGCCTCGAACAGGGCCTTGAAGTTGCCCTTGCCGAAGCCCATCGAGCCATGGCGCTCGATCATCTCGAAGAAGACGGTCGGGCGGTCCTGGACCGGCTTGGTGAAGATCTGCAGCAGGTAGCCGTCCTCGTCGCGGTCGACGAGGATCTTCAGCTCGCGCAGGGTCTCCACGGGGACGCGGGTCTCGCCCGCCCACTCGCCGAGGGTGTCGTAGTACGAGTCGGGGGTGTCCAGGAACTGGACGCCGGCCGCCCGCATCGCGCGCACCGAGGCGACGATGTCGTTCGTGGCGAGCGCGATGTGCTGGACGCCCGCGCCGCCGTAGAACTCCAGGTACTCGTCGATCTGGGACTTCTTCTTGGCGATCGCCGGTTCGTTGATCGGGAACTTCACCTTCAGGGTGCCGTCGGCGACGACCTTCGACATGAGGGCGGAGTACTCGGTGGCGATGTCGTCGCCCACGAACTCCTTCATGTTGGTGAAGCCCATGACCTTGTTGTAGAAGCCGACCCACTCGTTCATCCGGCCGAGTTCCACATTGCCGACGCAGTGGTCGACGGCCTGGAACGTCCGCTTGGCCGGCGGCTCGACGATGGGGGCCGCGGCGATGTAGCCGGGCAGGTACGGGCCGTCGTAGCCGGTGCGCTCGACGAGGGTGTGGCGGGTCTTGCCGTACGTGGCGATGGCGGCCAGCACGACCGTGCCGTGCTCATCCTTGACCTCGTGCGGCTCGGCGAGGCCGAGGGCGCCGTGCTCGACCGCGTACGCATAGGCCGCGCGGGCGTCCGGGACCTCGATGGCCAGGTCGACGACGCCGTCTCCGTGCTCGGCGACATGGTCGGCGAGGAAGCGGCCGTGGTCGGTGGACGCCTTGATGACGGAGGTGAAGACGAAACGGGCGGAGCCATTGGTCAGGACGTAACTCGCTGTCTCACGGCTGCCGTTCTCCGGTCCGGAGTAGGCGACCAGCTTCATGCCGAAGGCCGTCGAGTAGTAGTGAGCGGCCTGCTTGGCATTGCCGACGGCGAAGACGACCGCGTCCATTCCCTTCACCGGGAAGGGGTCGGCCTGCCGGGCTGTGTCGGGGGTGGTGTGCAGAGTCTCAGTCATGCCCGAAGGCTCTCGCCGCTTTGCAAGGTGCGCAACAGTTCGCGACTCCGCTGGGCAATCTGTACAGCCGATGGGGATGATGGCCGGGCTATCTGTACATGATGACCACCACAGCGACCCCCCGGAGGCGCACCATGGCGATCGATCATCTGGACGGGCGGCTCATCGTACTTCTGGCCCGCGAGCCCCGTATCGGCGTCCTGGAGGCATCGCGCCGGCTCGGCGTGGCGCGCGGGACGGTGCAGGCACGCCTCGACCGGCTTCAGTCGAATGGAGTCATCCGCGGATTCGGCCCGACCGTCGATCCGGCGGCGCTCGGCTACCCCGTCACCGCGTTCGCGACGCTGGAGATCAAGCAGGGCCAAGGCACCGATGTGCGGGCCCACTTGGCCGGTGTCCCGGAAGTGCTGGAGCTGCACACCACCACCGGGCACGGCGACATGCTCTGCCGTCTCGTCGCGCGTTCCAACGCCGACCTTCAACGGGTGATCGACCGGGTTGTCGGTTTTGATGGCATCGTCCGGGCCTCCACGGCCATCGTCATGGAGAACCCGGTTCCGCTGCGCATCATCCCGCTCGTCGAGCAGGCCGCAGGGGACAACGACTGAGCCGAGGAGTGGCGTGTGAGCTTCTGGGAGTACCTGGGCAACCGGCATCAACAGCTGCTCACCGACGCGTATCAGCACGTCAGTGCCGTATTCCAGTGCATGGTCATCGCCACCGTGCTGGGTGTCCTGATCGGGGTCGTCACCTATCGCAGCGGATGGGCGGGGACACTGGCCATCACATCGACGGCGACGATCCTCACCATCCCCTCCCTCGCCGCGATCGGTCTGCTCATCCCGCTGGTCGGGCTCGGGGTCCCGCCCACGGTGATCACTCTGACGCTGTACGGGCTGCTGCCCATCGTCCGTAACTCGATCGTGGGGCTGCGCGGCGTCGATCCGTCGCTCGTGGACGCGGCGAAGGGCATCGGGATGTCGCGGCCGGCCCGGCTGTGCCGGGTGGAGCTGCCGCTCGCCTGGCCGCCGATCCTCACCGGCATCAGGGTCTCCACACAGATGCTGATGGGCATCGCCGCCATCGCCGCCTATGCGTCGGGCCCCGGCCTGGGCAATGAGATCTTCCGCGGCATCGCCTCGTTGGGCAGCGCCAACGCGATCAATCAGGTGCTCGCAGGCACGCTCGGCATCGTCATCCTCGCCCTGCTCTTCGACGCCGCGTACGTACTGCTCGGGCGGCTCACCATTTCCGGGGGGACCCGTGTCTGAGACCGCCGGCACCGGGAACGCCGGCTCCGACACCGCCGGCGGGAGCACGGCCGCCGACAGCGCCAGGACGACGAAGACCACTTCCGGCGCCACCATCCATCTGGACAACCTGACCAAGCGCTATCCGGGCAATCCGAGCCCGGCGGTGGACAACGTCACGATGGACATCAAGGCCGGCGAAACGGTGATCTTCGTCGGCCCGTCCGGCTGCGGGAAGTCCACCACCCTGAAGATGATCAACCGGCTGATCGAGCCGACGTCCGGGCGGATCAGGATCAACGACGAGGACGTCACCGACATCGACCCGGTGAAGCTGCGCCGCAAGATCGGTTACGCGATCCAGTCGTCCGGGCTCTTCCCGCACATGACGGTCGCCGAGAACATCGCCCTCGTACCGAGGATGGTCGGCTGGTCGAAGTCGAAGGTGAAGGACCGGGTCGAGGAGATGCTCGATCTGGTCGGCCTCGACCCCCGGGAGTTCCACGGGCGCTACCCGCGTGCGCTCTCCGGCGGACAGCAGCAGCGGGTGGGCGTGGCCCGGGCCCTGGCGGCCGATCCACCGGTGCTGCTGATGGACGAGCCGTTCGGCGCGGTCGACCCGATCACCCGCGACCACCTGCAGGACGAGCTGATCCGGCTCCAGCACGAGCTGCACAAGACGATCGTCTTCGTCACCCACGACTTCGACGAGGCGATCAAGCTGGGTGACCGGATCGCGGTACTGCGGGAGCGTTCGCACATCGCGCAGTTCGACACCCCGGAGGCGATCCTCACCAACCCGACGGACGACTTCGTCTCGGGTTTCGTCGGTGCCGGGGCCGCGCTGAAGCGGCTCAACCTCACCCGCGTACGGGATGTGGAGATGGTCCAGTTCCCGACGGTCACGGTCGACGACCCGCTCCAGTCGATCTTCAACAAGCTGCGCAGCGGCCCGCACAACGAGCTCCTGATGCTGGACCGCAGGAACCGCCCGTACAAGTGGCTGCGGCGCGGCGACCTGATGCGGGCGCGGGGTTCGCTGGCGCGTGCCGGGCAGCTGGTCCATGACACGGTGACGCGGGACGCGACGCTGCACGACGCCCTGGAGGCGGTGCTGACCGACAGCGGCGGACGGGCCGCGGTGACCGGGCGGCGCGGCGAGTTCATCGGGGTCGTCGACATGCACACCCTGATGAACTCCGTCCAGGAACTGCTGGAGGCCGACCGGCTCGCCGCCATCGAGCACCAGCACGACCTGGAGGAAATGCGCGCCCACCAGACCGAACAGGAGCTGGAGGGCGGTGCGGGCGCATGAATCCCAACTTCCCGCGGAATCCCGAATCGGCGCGGAATCCGCGCTCCCCCCGCACGGCGCCCGTGTCCGGCAAGGACCGCCCGCCCGGCGAACACGACGTCATGGGCCATGCTTTCCGCGACGAGGAGGAGGAGCCCCCACCGCCACCGGCGGGGCCGCGGCGCCGGATCACCTGGCGCAAGCTGGTACTGCTGCCGGCCGCGCTCGCGATCGTCATGGCCATCACCTATCTGTGGATCACCAACACCCACCTCGACTCGATCGCGAGGAATTCGCTCACCGGCGGCAATGTGCAGCTGCGCTGGTGGCAGCATGTGAGACTGACCGCGATCTCGACGTTCTGGGTTCTGATCATCGCCATCCCGCTGGGGATCGCACTGACCCGGCGCCGGCTGCGCAAGGGCGCCCCGGTGGTCACGGCCGTCGCCAACATCGGGCAGGCGACCCCCGCGATCGGTCTGCTGGCGCTCCTGGTCATCTGGCTGGGCATCGGCCCGTCGACGGCGATCATCGGCATGGTGATCTACGCGGTGCTGCCGGTGTTCTCCAACACGGTGGCCGGCCTCAAGGCGATCGAACCGAGCCTGGTCGAGGCCTCGCGCGGCATCGGCATGTCGGCGATGGGGACGCTCACCAAGGTCGAACTGCCGCTCGCCGTCCCGCTGATCCTGGCCGGTGTGCGGACGGCGCTGGTGCTCAACGTCGGTACGGCGACCCTGGCCACCTTCGTCGGTGGCGGCGGCCTCGGGGACCTGATCACCTCGGGCATCCAGACCCAGCGGATGCCGGTGCTGGTGCTCGGTTCCGTACTGACGGTGGTGCTGGCGCTGCTGGTGGACTGGCTGGCCTCACTGGTCGAGGTGGCGTTGACGCCGCGTGGACTGGAGGTGGGGTGAGATGGGCCCGCGGCAGGTGCGTGCCGGACTCGTGGGGGCGGTCGCCCTGGCGCTGACACTCTCCGGATGCGGTCTGAAGAGCGGCTCGCCGATGGTGGACGACGTGGTGCCGGGCTCCGTGGGTCGGGGGCAGCCGCTGCACGGTGCTTCGCTGACCGTCACCTCGAAGAACTTCAGCGAGAACATCATCCTCGGCCAGATGATCGGCCTGGTCTTCAAGGCCGCCGGCGCAGACGTCCTGGACCGGACGAACCTGCCCGGTTCGATCAGTGCGCGCGAGGCGATCGTCAAGGGCGACGCGGATGCGATGTACGAGTACACGGGCACCGGCTGGATCACCTATCTGGGCCATGCGAAGCCGATCGCCGACCCGTTGGCGCAGTGGAAGGCGGTCCGCGACGAGGACCGGAAGAACGGGGTGACCTGGCTGACGCCGTCCACCCTCAACAACACCTACGCGCTCGCCATCAGCAAGAAGAACAACGCGAAGTACCACTTGAGGACGCTCTCCGATGTCGCCGCGCTGGCGAGGAAGAACCCGTCGGCGGTGACGATCTGCGTGGAGAACGAGTTCGCCTCGCGCGACGACGGGCTGCCGGGCATGGAGAAGGCGTACGGGATGTCGCTCCCGGCCGCCAACATCAAGAAGATGGACGCCGGGATCATCTACACCCAGGTCTCGAAGTCCAACTCCTGTCTGCTGGGCGAGGTGTTCACCACGGACGGCCGGATCAAGGCCATGGACCTCGATGTGCTCGTGGACGACAAGCACTTCTTCCCCAACTACAACGCGGCGCCCGTCATCCACACCAAGACCTTCGAGAAGTACCCGCAGATCGCGGGGCTGCTCGACCCGGTCAGCAGGAAGCTGACGACGGAGGTCGCCCAGGTGCTCAACGCGAAGGTGGATGTCGACGGGCAGGACCCGCACGAGGTGGCGAAGGACTGGCTGATCCAGGAGGGGTTCATCAAGCAGGGATGAACCTCTGCGGCCATCGGCGGCGCTCCGGGGCAGAACGCAAAGAAGTGATTGCAAAGAACTCGTTGCAAAGATGGTTTTGCAACTCTACTGTTGAGCCATGCCCGAAACAGAGGACGGCGGCGACAGCCCCGTCGACGATCCGAAGATCCACACGGTCGATGCCCGCACCCTGCGCGGGCTCGCCCATCCCCTGCGACTGCGCCTGCTGAACGCGCTGCGGGAGTTCGGCCCCGCCACCGCCTCCGGTCTCGCGAACCGGCTCGGCGAGTCCAGCGGCGCCACCAGCTACCACCTCAGGCAACTGGCGACGTACGGCTTCGTCGAGGACGACCCGGAGCGCGGCAAGGGCCGCGAACGCTGGTGGCGGGCCGTCCACATGGGCACCATGTTCAACAGCGGCAGATTCATGAGCCACCCGGATCCCGAGGTGCGCGGCGCCATCGGCGTCGTACTCCACGAGATCGCCACCACGCACGCCCAGGAACTGAACACCTGGCTCGGCACGATGCACGAATGGCCCGAGGAGTGGCGGCGCGGCTGGGACGTCAGCGATTTCAAGGTGCGCCTCACCCCCGATCTCTCCTCGGAGCTGATCGGGAAGATCCACGACCTCATCGAGAGCTACCGGGACCGGGTCCCGGAAGACACCGAGGGATCGGCCACCGTCCGCAGCCATGTGCACTTCTTCCCGCGCCCTGCCGAATAACGAGCCCGGCAGGCAACGAGCCCCTCCGACCGAAAGGACACCGCCATGCACCCCGACACGCATCTGCTGCTGCACCACCAGCGCGCCGCCGAACTACGGCAGCGGGCAGCGGAGTTACACCTTGCGCCGACTGCGTCACGCACCGGGCTGCGCACCCGGCTGGGCTGGGTCCTCGTCGAGTTGGGACTGCGCATCCTGCCCCGCCACCCCGGCCGCACCTCCGTCGCATCCGGTACGGCATGAACGGCCGGGGGGACCGGAACCGCACCCCGCTCATCGCCGTACTGTCCGCCAACTCCATATCCACGGCCGGTAATTCACTCACCCTCATCGGCGTCCCGTGGTTCGTCCTGGAGACCACGGGCAGCGCGGGACGGGCCGGCGTCGTCGCCTTCTGCGCGACTCTGCCGATCGTCGTCTCCGCGCTGATCGGCGGACCCGTCATCGACCGGATCGGACGCCGCCGGGTCTCCGTCGCCTCCGACCTGGTGTGCGGCATCGCCGTAGCCGCCGTCCCGCTGCTGCACTACGCGGACGCCCTGGCGTTCTGGATGCTGTGCGCGCTGATGGCGCTCAGCGGACTCCTGCACACCCCGGGCAACACGGCCCGCTACGTCCTCGTACCGGATCTCGCCGAGCACGCCGGCACCACCCTCGCCCGCGCGGCCAGTCTCTTCGACGCCGTCTCGCGCGGCGCCCGGATGGTCGGGGCGGCGCTGGCCGGCGTACTGATCGCACTGGTCGGCGCGGAGACCGTACTGCTGCTGGATGCCGCGACGTTCGTGACGTCCGCGCTGCTGATCGCGGCCGGGGTACGCGGGGTACGCGCGGCCGAGCCCCGCAAGGCCGCGGCGCCCGTCTCGCTGCGGGCGTACCGCGCCGAACTGCGCGAGGGATACACCTACTTGCTGGGCAACCGGCTGCTGCTGGCCGTCGTGGTGATGGTCCTCTTCATGAACGGCACCGATCAGGGCTGGAACGCCGTCCTGCTGCCGGTGCACGCCTCCGCCGAACTGGGCGGAGCCAGGGACATCGGGCTGCTCACCGCGCTGTTCGGCGCGGGCGGGCTGACCGGGGCGCTGCTGTACGGGGCGTTCGGACACCGTTTCTCGCGGCGGGCCGTCTTCACGGTGTGCGTGGTGCTGTGCGGCGCGCCCAGGTATGCGGTCGCGGCGCTGACCGGGACCACGCTGCCGCTCGCCGTGACCATGGCGCTGAGCGGCATCGCGGGCGGGGTGCTGAACCCGATCCTGACGACGGTGGTCTACGGGAGCGTGCCCGACGAGTTGCGCAGCCGGGTCTCCGGGGTCCTCACGGCGGGCGGCGAACTGGCCATGCCGGTGGGCGGTCTCGCGGCCGGCCTGCTGGTGGAGAGCGCAGGCGCGAGAGGTGCGCTGCTGGCGATGGGCACCGTGTACCTGCTGGCGACGCTGAGCCCGTTGGTGTTCCCGGTGTGGCGCACGATGGACACGGCCGGTTCCGGGTCCGGGGGCACGGCGGCGGAGTCCTCGGCGCCGTCACCGGCCGCCGAGATCAGCAGCTCGGGACCTTGCGCCCCTGCTCCAGCGCCTGGAGCGAGGACACCGCGCTCTTCAGGGTCGTGACCGGGATCAGCCGGAGCCCCTTGGGGAGCTCGGCGCCCGCCTCCCGGCACTCGGCCTTCGGGACGAGGAAGACGGTCGCACCGTCGCGGTGCGCGGCCTGAGTCTTGAGCGACACCCCGCCGACCGCGCCGACCGCGCCGTTCGCCTGGATCGTTCCGGTGCCCGCGATGGTGCGGCCACCGGTGAGATCGCCGCCGGAGCCGTCGCCGTTGAGCTTGTCGACGATGCCGAGCGCGAAGAACAGGCCCGCGCTGGGGCCGCCGACATCGGCGAGGTGCAGGGTGACGTCGACCGAGTCCTTGGGCTTGCCGAGGTAGTTCAGGGCCGCGTCGACGGCGGAGTTCTGCGACTTCCTCATGTCTTCGAGGTTGTGCTTCTCGATCTCCTTCTCGGAGCTGCCGGTCGGGTAGACGGAGTCGCGGGGCAGAACCGCCCGGTCCGTACGGAACCAGCTGTCGATCACATCACCGATGCCGACATCGGCGGTTGGCCCGGTCGCGACGATCGTCGTCATCCGCAGCTCACCCTTGGTGGGGCGGGTGGGCGCGCCCTTGATACTGATCACGGGGGTGCCGTGATCCTCCCCGAGCACGTTCGCGGTCGTGCCGGGCTGCGCCAGCGTGAACGGCAGCGGCACGAAGGCGGCCACGCCGAACAGGGCGAGGACAGGCAGGGCGCACAGGGCGAGGGTGCGGGTGCGGGGGCGCGAGAGACGAGTGAGCACCCGCCCAATCTAACCGCCGGGGCGCTGGTACGGGCCGGGTGGTGGTGCGACCCGGCCCGCCCGGCTGCCCACGCTCCCGCGAGGGGCCGGGTCGTCCGGTCGGCCGCTTCGTCCTCGATCGCCGGACGGGCTCGAATTGCCTACCGGAGCGCGTCCGCCACCTCGCGGGCCGCGTCCACGACTCGGGGGCCGACGCGTTCGGGTACGGAGTCCGCGAGCATCACCACGCCCACGCTCCCCTCGACCCCCGTCACCCCCATCAGCGCGGCCGCCGCCCCGCTCGCCCCGGTTTCCAGTTCGCCGTGGGTGAGGGTGAAGGCGGTCTCACCCACCGGCTTCTGGCGGGCGGCGAGGATCGCCCGGCCCGCGGCACCCCGGTCCAGCGGGTGACGGAAGCCGGCCCGGTAGGCCACGTGGTAGTCGGTCCAGGTCGGCTCGACGACCGCGACCGCCAGCGCGTCGCTGCCGTCGACCAGCGTGAGATGGGCGGTGGCCCCGATGTCCTCGGCGAGGGACCGCAGCGCGGGCAGCGCGGCTTCCCGCACGAGCGGATGCACCTGGCGGCCCAGGCGCAGCACGCCGAGGCCCACCCTGGCCCGGCCGCCCAGATCGCGGCGTACCAGGGCGTGTTGTTCCAGGGTGGCAAGCAGACGGTAGACCACGGTTCGGTTGACGCCGAGTTTGTTGGACAACTCGGTGACGGTCAGGCCGTGGTCGGTGTCGGCAAGCAGTTTGAGGACCCGTAGTCCCCGGTCGAGCGTCTGGGAGGTCTCCGCGGTCACGACGCCCTCTCCTCTTTGGTGAGCGGCGGCGGCTGGTTCCCACGGGATGTGTGCCACCGGTCCCAGCGGCGACGCACGGAGAGGCCGCCGGCCTGGCCAAGGCAACCGGCTGCGCTCCGCGGCGGCGTTGCCACGGGGCGTGCATTTTTTTGGACAGTAGCGAGCCAGTCCGCTCAGCGGAAGACCTCGTCCAGAATCCGGGCGTCAGCGGAAGTGGAGTTGCGGTGAAGAAGCATAAGCGCCGGTCAGCGCGGCGTCGGCCGAAGCCTGGACGTCTACGCGCGTCCAGGTCGGCCGACGGCTCGGCGACGCTCCGCACACCGGACGTGAACGGGCGTTAACTCACCGTGAACGACTGTTGCACAATTTTTCCGTTCACGAGCACCTCGCAGGCTCTGATCGCCCTCGTCGCCGGGTCGCGGACGGTGAAGTTGAGGGCGAAGGTGCCGTCAAGTCCGATGACCCGGGTGACGTACGAGTCCGAGCTCTGCTTCCCGTCCGCGGTGCGGCCGGTCACCGAGACCGTGGCGACGGGGGCGAAGCCCCGGCCGGTCACCTGGACCACCGTGCCGACGGGCCCCTCGGACGGCGAGAGCGCGAAGGACGGTCCGGCGGGCACGGTTCCGTCCTGGACGGTGAACGCCGCCGTCTCGGTGCGCGGGTTGACGAGGACCTCCCGGACCCGGATCGCGACGGTGTCGGTGGCGTTGACCGTGAAGGTCTGCGAGAACGCCCCGTCCAGCCCGACCACCTTCGTCCTCACCGGGTCGGACGTCTGCGATCCGTCGGCCCGCAGCCCGACGACGGATACGGTGGCGACCTTCGCGAACCCCTGCCCGAGGACAGTGACGGCGGTGCCCTTCGGCCCGGCCGACGGGGTGAGGACGACAAAGGTCGGGGCGACGGTCAGCGGTGTGAGGGCCTGCGCTCCTCCTGCGGTGACCTGGAGCGCGTACACGGCGCGCGGGGTGGATCCGGCCACGGTGACCGTACCGGCGAGCGTTCCGTCGGCGTTGATCCGGAGGGTGGAGCCACTGATCCGGGCGCTGTCGCAGGCGCTGCCGTCGGCGGCGCAGAGCGCGGCGGCGGGCGTGGTCCCGGTCGGCCAGTCGCCGCCGGAGAGGGTGATCGTTCCGCCGGGTTTGACCTTCGCCGCGCCCGCCCGGAGCGTCGCGGAGGCGTCGGTCACGGCGAACGGGGTGGTCAGTACGGTCGCCGGGTCGTTGCCCTCGTCGACCTGGATCGCGGCTATGGCCGGGTCGGAAACGGTGAAGTCGGCACTGAACGTGCCATCGGGGGTGCTCTTCACATAGACGGCGGTGTCGTCGAGCGTCGCCCCGCTCGCGTCCAGGCCGACGGTGTTGATCCACCGGTCCTGCAGGTAGTTGCTGCCGGTGACCTCGATGACGCTGCCGAGCGGCGCACCGGCGCGGGAGAGCGCGATGGCCCGTGGCCCGCCGGGGAGATAGGCCTTGACGGTCAGGGGCGCGGTCGCCTCCTTCGTACCGTCGCCGACCTTCACCAGGTACGAGCCGTCGGCCACGGTGCCGGCGGCGGCGAGCATCGCGCTTCCGGTCAGCTCCCCCGAGCTGCTGATCGCGAGGGTGCTGGAGACAAACTTTCCGGTGTCGCAGCCACCGCCGTCCGCCGCGCACAGCGACGGTACGGGGGTGGCGCCGACGGTCCACAGGCTGCCCGTCAGGGCGACCGCGGTGGACGGCCGGACGGCGGTGGTGGGCGCGGTCAGGGTGGCGGGCAGGCCCGCGGTGCCCTCGGCGGTGACGGTGCCGATGGAGCCGCCGCCGCTGATCACGTCGCACGGGGTCTCGTAGGTGGAGCCGAGCACCTTCGTACGCGTCAGATTGCGTACCGGGGTGAAGGAGATCGGTCCGCTCGCATCGGCGGGGATGATGAAGTCCCCTTCGTACGGCGGGATCTCGATCGGCTTCCCGGACGGGATGTCGAGGTTGATCTGCGGTCCGGTGACGGTGACCGTACCGGCCGCGCCCCCCGACATGGCGAAGTCGATGCTGGGGGTGGTGGGCACATCGCTCAGGCTGAGTCCGCTGGTGGCGGGGGACGGGCCGAGGGTGACCTTCGCGTGGACCTTGCCGCCCGGGTCTACGACGGCCGGCGAGAGGTCGACGCTCATCTGCTGCGGCCCGGTGGCCTCACCCTGTCCGGCGGGCAGGGTGCAGTGGACGGTCGGGGTGACCGTGCCGGCGTGGGCGACGGGGGCGAGTGCGACGGTTCCACCGGTCCAGGCCAGCACGGCCCCGGCGGTGAGGGCGACGGTGCGGCGTAACACCGCACCCGGTCTTCCGGATCTTCTCGATCCTTCCGGTCTTCTCGATCTCGGCCGTACGAACATGCGGCTCCTCCATGACTACGGGAATTCTCCGAATTCGAAATGGCGACGCCCGCCTGGTCCGATGCGATACGGAGCAGGCGGGCGTCTCCGGGTCCTTCCCCTGACGGCCCTCAGAGAAGGGTGAGTGTCAGGGTGGCGCTGTAATCTCCGGGCCGGGTGAATCCGGGAACCGTCAGTGCGAGATCGGCATCGGCGTCGAACCGGCCGCCGGTGAACAGACGGGACCCGTCCGGATTCATCCGGCAGAGGCTCGCCGCCTCGCTCCCGAGCGTGGCGGGCGATCCGGCCACCGGCACGCCCGCACTCCCGTTCTGCGCCGTGCACTTGGGTGTCCAGCGGACGGCGCCCGCCGGGATGGTGCCCCCGTCGGCGCTGGTGAAGCCGGTGAGGGTGGCGGTCAGGGACCAGCCGCTGTTGACGCCGCGCGCGTCCTCCACCTCGACCCGGTTGAGCCGGGAGCGCTGCACACCGCTGCCGGTGCCCAGGACCGTCGTACCGAAGTCGACGGTGTCACCGTCCTGGACCATGGACAGCGTCCCGGCCCGGACCGAGGTGTTCAGCTTCTGGTCGGCGGTGCCGCCTCCTCCCCCGCCCGTGGAGACGGTGAACGGGGCGGTCCGTACGGTCGCCGGATCGTTGCCCTCGTCGGCCTGGACGGCGACGACGGCATCGGAGATCACGGTGAACTCCACGGCGAAGGTGCCGTCCGAGCCGCTCTTGACGTAGACCGCGCTGTCGTCGAGCCCGGTGCCCGTCGCGTCGAGGCCGATGACATTGATCCAGCGGTCCGGGTTGTAGTTCCTGCCGCTGACCGTGATCACACTGCCGACCGGTCCGCTGCTCCGCGAGAGCGAGATCTCGCGGTCGCCTGCCGCGACGGCCTTGACGGTGAGGGGAGCGGTGGCTTCCTTCGTACCGTCGTTGACCTTCACCTCGTACGCGCCGTCCGGCACCGCCCCGGCCTCCGCGAGGGTGGCCGCGCCGTGCAGCGTTCCGTAACTGTCGATGGTGAGGGTGTGGCCCTTGAACTTCAGCGGATCACAGCCGCCACCGCCCACCGCACAGAGCGAAGGCACAGGCGTGCCACTCGGCGTCCATCCCGAACCACCCAGCGTCACAGGGGTGTTGGGACGTACGGGATCGGCGGGGGCGGTCAGGGTGGCGGGCCCGGAACCAGTGCCCTCCACCGTGACGGTGCCGATGGAGCCGCCCCCGTCGACCACGTCGCAGGGGGTCTCGAAGACCGAGCCGAGCACCTTGGTCTGCGTCAGCGTGCGGACCGGGGCGAACGAGATGTCGCCCGAGGCGTCCGCCGGGACCAGGAAGTCACCCTCGTACGGCGGGAGTTCGATGGGCGTCCCGGCCGGGATGTCCATCGTGAACTCGGCGCCCCGCACAGTGACGGTTCCGGTGGCCCCGCCCGACATGGCGAGGTCGAGGCTGGGGATGGTCGGCACATCCTCCAGCGCGAGAGCACTGGTGGCGGGGGACGGGCCGAGCGTGACCTTCGCGTGCACCTTGCCGCCCGGGGCGACGACCGCGGGCGACAGCTCGACGGTCATCTGCTGCGGCCCGGTCGCCTCACCCTGACCGGCGGGCAGGGTGCAGTGGACGGTCGGGGTGACCGTACCGGCGGCCTGTTGTCCGGCCGGTGGCGCGGCCTGGGCGGTGGCCCCGACACAGCTCAGGGACAGTACGAAGCAGGCAGCGAGCAGACCGGTCACGCCGGGTCTTCGTCGTCGGATCACCAGACACCCCTCCATGGCCCATTGATTGCGCACATTGAGGAGGTCGCGTGCAGAGAAGTCAAGAGAGAATTAACTGATCCTTATTCGGAGAATGATCGCTATCTGAAATGCCCGAAAAGCATTTCTACAAGCACTTTCCACGCACCTGTTGACATCTCTTGACATCTCCGAAGATCACAGTTTCACTGCATCCGACATGCCGGGCCCGGCACGCAGATCCGCAAGAAGATCGCATTCAGCGATTTCTTCGAATCCGCGGAATTCAACCGGAAGGAGTCCCTCCCGTCATGTCGATCACTTCTGTACGGCCGTCGAACCGAAGACGCGTCCCGCTCGTGCTCGCCGCAGCCTGTTCCGCGGCCGCCGCGCTCGCCCTGGCGCCGTCGGCCCAGGCGGTGACCCCGCTCACCGCGACGGCCACATACAACTGCGGGGCCTGGGGCAGCGGTCTCGCCACCCTGACCGCCGCCGACTCGGGCACGTCCAAGACCATCAAGATCACGTCCACGGCGATCGCGATGCCGGCCGGCACCAGCGCCGATCCGAACAGCATCACGACGACGCTCAAGCTCACCAAGACCTCGGGCGGCGTCACCAGTCAGGTGCAGTTCTCCGGAAAGACCAACCCCGGTATGAGCGGCGGCAGCCCGATCACCCTGGGCCCACTGAAACTCACCTCCGGCACCCTGGCCGCGGGTGACCGCACCGATTCCGTGGTGCTGGCCGCTCCCCCGAGCGCCACCAACTGGTCACTGCAGATCGTGGCCTCGTCCCCGACGTCGGCCACGGTTCCGTGTGTGGCCACGGCCAACCAGTCGGCGGCATTCGTCTGGTAGCCGTACGTACGACATCCACTCACCCGGCAACGACGCCCGGCCCTCACCTGGCAACCGCACCCGGCAGCCGAGCCCGATCCGCACCTGAGCCGCGCCAACGACGCCGGCCCGGGGCGAGGACCACTGTCCCCGCCCCGGGCCGGCCCGCCGCACCGGGGCCTGTCGGGT
>NZ_JBHVWS010000095.1:0-23070 GCF_042882185.1 Streptomyces sp. NPDC058239 | reverse complement strand
CCACCCCCACACCCGGCGCCACCACCGACAACCCCAACAACCCCTCCACAACCCCCGGATCATCCAACCGCACCACCCGCACCGAACCCAACACACCAGTCAGGCCCACAACCATGGCTCCATGACCCACCACCACCCGCGCACCACTGTCCCGCACCATGAACTCCAACCGCTCCACCGGATACTCCGGATCCAACGGCACATACGCACCCCCCGCCTTCCACACCGCGAGAATCCCCACCACCATGTCCACACCACGCCCCAGACACAGCCCCACCACCGACTCCGGCCCCACACCCAAACCGATCAAATGATGCGCAAGCCGGTTCGCCCGCACATCCAACTCCCCATACGACACCTCCACACCATCCGCCACCACAGCAACCGCATCCGGCATCCGACCCACCCACACCCCGAACAACTCCGGCACACACACCGCCGGCACCTCAACCACCGTGTCATTCCACTCCGACACCACCCGACGACGCTCAACCTCACCCAACACATCCACCGCAGCCAGCGAGACGTCGGGGTCGCCGTCAAGCACACCTTCCAACGCAACCACCAGGTTCTCCGTGGCAGTGGCGACCAACCTGGCAACGGCCTGCGGGTCGATCGGGCCGACGGCGTCGACTGCCAGTCCCAGAGCCGTTCCGCCATCGTTGACCGCGACCGAGAGCGGGTAGTTGGTGCGCTCCCGCGCCAGCAGGGTCCGGAAGCCTTGTGTGCCCTCGTCTCCGCCCGCAACGCGGTGGGGGGAGGGGCTCGCGCCGTGCCGGTAGTTGAACAGCGAGGTGAACAGCGGGGTGTCCCCCGGCACGCCACTGGCCTGCTGCGCCAGAGCCAGCGGCGCGTGCTCGTGCTCAAGCAGTTCAGCGAGCTGACCGCGCATCGCTCGCACCGCCGCGAGGACACCCGTATCGTCGCCCAGGCGCGCCCGCACCGGCAGCGTGTTGATGAACGGACCGGGCACCCGGTCCGCACCGGCTCCGGCATTCATCCGTCCGAAGAGGACGGTGCCGAAGACCACGTCGTCGCGGCCGCTGACCGCCGCAAGGACCCGCGCCCATGCCACGTGCATCACCGTGGCCGGGCTCACACCCACGCGTCGCGCAACCTCTCGGAGCCGTCCGGCCAGCCCAGCCTCCAGCTCAGCCACCGCACGCGACGCATCCGCACCCACACCCCGCACGTCCTCCACGCCGTACGCCGCGGTCGGCTCGTCGACGTCACCCAGCAGGTCGGCGAAGTACCGCTCGTGTGCGACCCTCTCCACCCCGCCACGCGCCTGGGCGACGAACGTCCGGAAAGGCAGCGGCTCGGGCAGTTCCGCGCCCCGGCCGGCGAGGAACGCCTCCACCTCACCCAGCAGGAGTTCAAGGCCGGTGTGGTCCTGGAGCATGTGGTGCACGCGGATCAGCAGCAGCCAACGGCCCTCCGCGACAGCCGCCGCGTGCAGCCCGAGCAACGGTGCCCGGTCCAGGCTCATCGACAAGCCACCGACAGCCAGCAGTTGCTCGACCGGGTCGGCACCGCTCGGATCGAGCTCGGTTTCCACGACGGGGAGTTGGGCGTGCCGCCAGACGACCTGCACCGGTTCGCGCAGGCCGTCCCACACGATGGCGGTCCGCAGAATGTCATGTCGCTGCACGACCTGCCGGAGCGCGTCTGCGAAGGCGTCGAGCCGTTCATGGCTGTCGAACTCCAGCATGGTCGGCATGACGTATGCGTCCTCGCCGCCATCGGCCAGCAGGTGGTGGAAGAGCAGACCCTCCTGGAGCGGAGCGAGCGGGTAGACGTCGGCGACGTTCGCCGCGCCACCGTCCACGGTCGCAACGACCCGCTCGATCTCCTCAACGGTCAGATCGACCAGGGGAAGCATGTCCGGTCCGATCGACTGCGCACCCTCCGGGATGGCGTTCGGCGGAACGACGATGCTCTCCACACCGGTTGCAGCAGCCGCGATGCCGGCCACCGTCGGTGTCTGGAAAAGTGCCCGCACGGACACCGGGACACCCCGCGTCCGCAGGGTCTCCACCAGTCGGATCGCGAGGAGGGAGTGACCGCCGAGGGCGAAGAAGTCGTCGTCGACACCGACGCTGTCCAGGCCGAGGACCTCGGCGAAGACCGCGCAGAGGATCTCCTCACGGACCGTCGACGGCCCACGACCGGAACCGGTCGTGTACTCCGGGGCGGGCAGGGCCTTGCGGTCCAGCTTGCCGTTGACCGTCAGCGGGAGCGTGTCCAGGCCCACGACCGCGGCCGGGACCATGTAGCCGGGCAGACGCTCGGCAGCGAACCGCCGTGCCACCTCCGCAATACCCCCGTCCACCGCCGGATCCGCATCGTCGGCAGGCACCACATAGGCCACCAGACGCTTGTCACCCGGAGTGTCCTCACGCACGACCACCGCCGCCTGGACCACCTGCGGGCAAGCAGCCAGTACGGCCTCGACCTCACCGGTCTCGATCCGGAAACCCCGCACCTTGACCTGGTCATCGGCCCGCCCCACGAACTCGAGCTCACCACCCGCGGTCCACCGCACCACATCACCCGTGCGGTACATCCGCTCACCCGACCCAGCAAACGGGCACGCCACAAACCGCTCCGCAGTCAGCCCGAAACGGCCCAGATAACCACGCGCCACACCCCCACCGGCCACATACAACTCACCCGGGACACCGACAGGAACCGGCTGCAACCACCCGTCCAGCACATACAACCGCAGATCAGGAATCCCCCGCCCGATCACACTCGGAGCACCCGCCCCGGCCGCACCCATACCCAACGGCGCATACGTGACATGCACCGTCGTCTCAGTGATCCCGTACATGTTCACCAACCGCGGCGCATCCTGGGGATGACGCGCGAACCACTCCGCCAACCGTGCGGGGTCAAGAGCCTCACCACCGAACACCACCGTCCGCAGAGCGAGTTCCTCACCCAGCTCCGGCTCCAGCGCCTCGGCCTGCATCAGCTGATAGAACGCCGACGGAGTCTGGTTCAGCACCGTCACCCGCTCACGGGCCAGCATCCGCAGGAAGTCCTGAGGCGAACGCGACACCTCGAACGGGACCACCACCAGACGACCGCCATACAGCAGTGCCCCCCACAGCTCCCACACCGAGAAGTCGAACGCGAACGAATGGAACCACGTCCACACATCCGCCTCCCCGAACGCAAACCACCCCTCGGTCGCCGCGAACAGCCGGCCCACGTTCCTGTGCGAAACCACCACACCCTTCGGCCGCCCCGTCGAACCCGACGTATAGATCACATACGCCGGATGCGCAGCCGACAGCGCAGCACCGCGGTCCGCATCCGACAACGACACACCGTCCAGAGCCGCCAGCTCAGCGACCACGGACGGCTCGTCCAGGACGATCCTCTGCGTGTCCTGCGGCAGGACCTCCGCCAGTGCCCGGCTGGTCACCAGCACCCCGGCAGCCGCATCCCGCAGCACAAAGGTGATCCGCTCGGCCGGATAGGACGGATCGACAGGCAGATAGGCCCCGCCGGCCTTCGACACCGCCAGCAGTGCCACCACAAGGTCGATGCCGCGCTCCAGGCACACACCCACCACGGACTCCGGACCCACGCCCAGGCCGACGAGGTGACGTGCCAGGCGGTTCGCCCGCGTATCCAGCTCCGCGTACGACACCTCAATACCGTCGGCCACGACCGCCACCGCATCCGGCGTCCGCGCCACCTGCGCCTCGAACAACTCCGGAATCGTTCCCGCCGGCACCTCGACCGACGCATCGTTCCACTCCACCAACAACCGACGCCGCGCAGCCTCACCGAGCACATCCACCGCGCTCAGGCGCAGCTCGGGCTCAGCGACCACAGCGCCCAGAACCCGCACCAGGCCCTCGACAATCCGCTCCACCGAAGCGGTATCGAAAAGGTCCGCCGCCGCGATCACCGCACCCCGCAGCCCTGCAGGCGCACCACCCGGCCCGAAGACCTCCCCCACGCTCAGCTCAAGATCGAACTTGGCCGCCGAATCATCCGCGTAGAGCCTTCCGGCCTGCTGGGCGCCCGAAAGGTCCAGGGATGTCTGAGCATTGTTCTGCAAGGTGAGCATGACCTGGAACAGCGGGTGCCGGGCCAGGGAACGCGTCGGGGCCAGCTCCTCCACCAGGCGCTCGAACGGCACGTCCTGGTGCGCGAACGCGGAGATGCTCATCTTGCGTACACGCGAAAGGAGTTCACGAAACGTCGGGTCCCCCGACAGGTCCGTGCGCAGCACCAACGTGTTCACGAACAGGCCCACCATGTCATCCAGGGCCTCGTCGGTGCGCCCGGCAACCGCTGCGCCGATGGGGATGTCGGTGCCCGCGCCGAGGCGGGAGAGGAGGACCGCGAGGGCGGCCTGGAGCACCATGAACGGTGTCACGCCCTCGGCGCGGGCCAGCTCCGCCAGTCGCGTGTGTACCTCGACCGGGATGTCGAGGGGCACGGTGTGCCCGCGGTGGCCGGCCACCGCGGGGCGGGGCCGGTCACAGGGCAGCGCCAGTTCCTCAGGTGCTCCGGCAAGGGCATCGCGCCAGTAGGCGACCTGGCGGGACAGCACGCTGTCCGGGTCGTCCTCGTCGCCGAGCAGCTCGCGCTGCCACAGCGCGTAGTCCGCATACTGCACCGGCAACGGCTCCCACTGCGGAGCGCGGCCGGCGCAACGCGCCTCATAGGCTGCCGACACGTCCCGCGCCAGCGGACCCATCGACCAGCCATCGGCGGCGATGTGGTGCACCACCACGAGGAGCACCTGTTCACCGGGCCCCACGCGGAACAGCCAGGAGCGGATCGGTACTTCGGAGGAGAGGTCGAACGCGTACTGCGCCGCCTCCGCCACCGCGCCCTCCACGCCGCTCGATTCGTCGACGGCGGCGGTCAGGTCGACGTCCTGGAGCTGCCATGCGACATCCGCGAGGTCGAGGACCCGCTGGTAGGGATCGCCTTCGTCCACCCCGAACACCGTCCGGAGCACCTCATGGCGACCGATCACATCCCGCAGCGCCGCCTCCAGCGCCTCCGTATCCACCTGGCCGGAGAGCCGCAGGGCGGTCGGAATGTTGTACGTGGCGCTGGGCCCCTCAAGTTGCTGAATGAACCACAGACGGCGCTGCGCGAATGACAACGGAAACATCAGGACTCCCCCTGGTTACGCATGGGCCGCAACGCCGGCCGAGCTGATTTCTTCTTTCCAAGCTGTTGTGCAAGCCCCGCCACCGTCGGCGCTTCGAACAGCGTCCCGATCCCCAGCTCCACGCCCAGCGCCACCCGGATGCGGCTGACCAGCCGTACCGCGAGGAGGGAGTGACCGCCGAGGGCGAAGAAGTCGTCGTCCACTCCGACCTTCTCCAGTCCGAGGACCTGGGCGAACGCCTCGCAAAGGGCCTCTTCCTCGGGGGTCGAGGGGCCTCTGCTGGAGCCGGCCGCAACGGTGTACTCCGGCGCCGGCAGGGCCTTCCGGTCGAGCTTGCCGTTCACGGTCAGCGGTAGCGCGTCCAGGACCACGACCGCGGCCGGGACCATGTAGTCGGGCAGGCGCTCGGCAGCGAACCGCCGCACCGTCCCGGCAATGCCGTCCTCCACGACCGGATCCGCGTCCCCGGCGGACACCACATACGCCACCAGACGCTTGTCACCCGGAGTGTCCTCACGCACGACCACCGCCGCCTGGACCACCTGCGGGCAAGCAGCCAGTACGGCCTCGACCTCACCGGTCTCGATCCGGAAACCCCGCACCTTGACCTGGGCATCAGCCCGCCCCACGAACTCGAGCTCACCACCCGCGGTCCACCGCACCACATCACCCGTGCGATACATCCGCTCACCCGAACCAGCAAACGGCGACGCCACGAAGCGCTCCGCACTCAGCCCCGAACGGCCCAGATAGCCACGCGCCAGACCCCCACCGGCCACATACAACTCACCCGGCACCCCGACCGGAGCCGGCTGAAGCCGCTGGTCCAGGACATACAACCGCAGATCAGGAATCCCCCGCCCGATCACACTCGGCGCACCCTCCGCCGCCGCAGCCACACCCAACGGCGCATACGTGACATGCACCGTCGTCTCAGTGATCCCGTACATGTTCACCAACCGCGGCGCATCCTGCGGGTGACGGGCAAACCACTCCCGCAAACGCGCCGGATCCAACGCCTCGCCACCGAACACCACCGTCCGCAGAGCGAGTTCCTCACCCAGCTCCGGCTCCAGCGCCTCAGCCTGCATCAGCTGATAGAACGCCGACGGAGTCTGGTTCAGCACCGTCACCCGCTCACGGGCCAGCATCCGCAGGAAGTCCTGAGGCGAACGCGACACCCCGAACGGGACCACCACCAGACGACCGCCATACAGCAGCGCCCCCCACAGCTCCCACACCGAGAAGTCGAACGCGAACGAATGGAACCACGTCCACACATCCGCCTCCCCGAACGCAAACCACCCCTCGGTCGCCGCGAACAACCGCGCCACATTCCCATGCGTGACCACCACACCCTTGGGCCGGCCCGTCGACCCCGACGTATAGATCACATACGCCGCATGCGCAGGCGAGAGAACCCCACCACGCTCCACAGCGGACAACGGCGCACCATCCAGCACCGCCAACTCCGCGACCACAGAAGGCTCGTCCAAGACCAGCCACTGCCGATCTCGCGGCAGCACCCCGACCAGCGTCTGGCAAGTCACCACCACGTCAGCAGCCGCATCCCCCACGACGAAAGCGATCCGCTCGGCGGGATAGGCCGGATCGACCGGCAGATAGGCCCCGCCCGCCTTCGACACCGCCAGCAGCGCCACCACCAGATCGATGCCACGCTCCAAGCACACACCCACCACACACTCCGGCCCCACACCCCGGCCCACCAACAACCGTGCCAGGCGGTTCGCCCGCGCATCCAGCTCCGCGTACGACACCTCAACACCCTCGAACACCACCGCCACCGCATCCGGCGTCCGCGCCACCTGCGCCTCGAACAACTCCGGAATCGTCCCCACCGGCACCCCGACCGACGAGTCGTTCCACTCCACCAACAACCGACCCCGCACAGCCTCATCCAGCACCTCGACGGCACTCAGCGGCAGGTCCTCGCCACCGCCCAGCGCCTCTTCCAGCGCCACCACCACATCACCCGCAGCAGTGATCACCATCGCGGCAACCGCCCGCGCATCCACCGACGCCACCGCATCCACCGCCACCGACAGCCCCGCACCGTCATCATCGACCGACACCGACAACGGATAATTCGTCCGCTCCCGCGAGAACACCGTCCGGATCCCCTCAAGACCCGAACCAGCAACCTCCCCCGCCCCTGCACCACCGTTGTGCCGGTAGTTGAACAACGAGGTGAACAGCGGAGTGTCACCCGACACACCACTGGCCTGCTGCGCCAGAGCCAACGGCGCATGCTCATGCTCAAGGAGTGCGGCAAGCTGACCACGCATCGCCCGCACCGCCGAAAGAACCCCCGCACCCTCATCCAGACGCACCCGCACCGGCAGCGTATTGATGAACGGACCCGCCACCCGGTCCGACCCCGCCCCGGCATTCATCCGCCCGAACAACACCGTGCCGAACACCACATCGTCCCGGCCACTCACCGCAGCAAGCACCCGCGCCCACGCCACATGCATCACCGTGGCCGGACTGGCCCCCGTACGCCGCGCAGCCTCACGCACCCGCCCCGACAGATCCGACCCCAGATCGGCCACCACACGCGACACATCCGCACCCACACCCCGCACATCCACCAACCCGAACGGCGCACTCGGCTCATCCACATCAGCCAGCAGATCAGCGAAATACCGCTCATGAACAGCCCGCTCCACCCCGCCACGCGCCTGCGCCACGAAATCACGGAACGGCAGCGCCTCCGACAGCTCCTCACCCCGACCGGCCAGGAACGCCTCCACCTCGCCGAGGATGACCTCCATCGCGGTGTGGTCCTGCACCATGTGGTGCATGCGCAGCAGCGCCAGCCACCGGCCGTCCGGCGCGGCAGTCGTGTGCATCCGGATCAGCGGGGCCTGGTCCAGGTTCATGGAGAGGCCCACGCGGGCGACCAGTTCACCTGCCAGGTCCGTGCTGCGGGGGTCGAGTTCGACTTCCTCCACGGGCAGGACGGCGCGACGCCACACCGCCTGCACCGGCTCGTGCAGGCCCTCCCACACGATCCCGGTCCGGTAGATGTCATGCCGGTCCACGACCCGCTGCAACGCCTCGATGAACGCGTCCAGCCGCTCGCGGGAGTCGAACTCCACCACCATCGGCGTCACATACGCGTCATCGCCGCCGTCGGCGAGCAGGTGGTGGAAGAGCAGCCCCTCCTGAAGGGGGGCCAGCGGGTAGATGTCGGCGACGTTCGCCGCACCGCCCTCGACGGTGGCGACGACCCGCTCGATCTCCTCGGCGCTCAGATCGACCAGCGGCAGCATCTCCGGCGTAATCGCCTGCGCGCCCTCCGGAATCGCCTTGGCGGGAACGACGACGTCCTCCGCCCCGACGGCGGCAGTCGCAAGGCCGGCGACCGTGGGGCTCTGGAACAGTGCCCGCACCGACACCGCCACCCCACGGCTCCGCAGGACCTGCACCAGCCGGATCGCCAGCAGCGAGTGGCCGCCCAGGGAGAAGAAACTGTCGTCGACGCCGACGCTGTCCAGGCCGAGAACCTCGGCGAAGGCCGCGCACAGGATCTCCTCGCGCACCGTCGACGGCCCGCGGCCGGAACCGGTCATGTACTCCGGGGCGGGCAGCGCCTTGCGGTCCAGCTTCCCGTTCGGCGTCAACGGCAGCACATCCAGGACCACCACCGCCGAAGGCACCATGTACTCCGGCAGTCGCCCGGCAGCCGCATCCCGCACGGACCCGGGCAGCTCGCTGCCCGCGCCCTCCACCGGCACCACGTAGGCCACCAGGCGCTTGTCACCCAGAACGTCCTCGCGAGCGATCACGGCGGCCTGCGCGACCTGGGGGTGCGCGGTCAGTACGGACTGGACCTCACCGGGTTCGATGCGGAAGCCGCGGATCTTGACCTGCTCATCCGCCCGGCCCAAGTACTCCAGCCGGCCCTCCACGTTCCACCGCACCAGGTCACCCGTGCGATACAACCGCTCACCGGGCCCACCGAACGGGCAGGCCACAAACCGCTCCGCCGTCAGACCCGCCCGGCCCACATACCCACGCGCCAGACCCGCACCAGCCACATACAGCTCACCAACAACCCCCGGCGCCACCGGAGACAGCCACCGGTCCAGCACATACACACGCGTGTTCGCCACCGGCCGGCCGATGCACGGCACATCCCCCGCCACCAGCGGCTGCGACATCGACACACACACCGTCGACTCGGTCGGACCATACGCGTTCACCAAACGCCGACCGGCCCCCCACACAGCCACCAACTCCGGCCCCAGCGCCTCACCCGCCGACACCACCGTCGACAGAGACGGCACATCCCCCGGATCCAGCACACTCAGCACCGCAGGCGGCAGCGTGGCATGCGTCACCGCATACCGGTCCACCACCTCGACCAGACCGGCTCCCGGCACCAGCACCTCCCCCGGTGCCACCACCAGCCGGGCCCCCGCACACAGCGTCACCCAGATCTCCGCGGAAGCCGCATCGAACCCGACCGACGCAAACTGCAGCACCCGGCTCGCACCGCCCACCGCGAACCGCTCCGCCTGCGCCGCCACCAACGATCCCAGGCCCACATGCGACACCACCACACCCTTGGGCCGACCCGTCGACCCCGAGGTGTAGATCACCCACGCCGGATGCGCAGCCAGCAGCACAGCACCACGGTCCACATCCGTCAACGGCGCACCATCCAGCACCGCCAACTCCGCGACCACAGACGGCTCGTCCAAGACCAGCCACTGCCGATCTCGCGGCAGCACCCCGACCAGCGTCCGGCAAGTCACCACCACGTCAGCAGCCGCATCCCCCACGACGAAAGCGATCCGCTCGGCGGGATAGGCCGGATCGACCGGCAGATAGGCCCCGCCCGCCTTCGACACCGCCAGCAGCGCCACCACCAGATCGATGCCACGCTCCAGACACACACCCACCACGGACTCCGGACCCACACCCCGGCCCACCAACAACCGCGCCAACCGGTTCGCCCGTCCGTCCAGCTCCGCGTACGACACCTCAACACCCTCGAACACCACCGCCACCGCATCCGGCGTCCGCGCCACCTGCGCCTCGA
The DNA here is from genome assembly GCF_042882185.1 of Streptomyces sp. NPDC058239. NCBI lineage: Bacteria > Bacillati > Actinomycetota > Actinomycetes > Kitasatosporales > Streptomycetaceae > Streptomyces > Streptomyces sp. NPDC058239. The sequence continues at coordinate 12,850 of NZ_JBHVWS010000095.1, read as the reverse complement.
ACAACTCCGGAATCGTCCCCACCGGCACCCCGACCGCCGAGTCGTTCCACTCCACCAACAACCGACCCCGCTCGGCCCCGTCCAGCACGTCTACGGCGCTCAGCGGCAGGTCGGGTTCGGTGGTGACCGTCTCAAGGACACGGGCAAGGCGTCCGGCGAGCCGTGCGACGGTGGCGGGCTCGAAGAGCTCAGCGGCGGCGATCAGTACGCCGCGCAGTCCGGCCGGGGCGCCCTGGGCGTCGAAGGTCTCGCCGACGCTCACGTCCAGGTCGAACTTGGCCACCGTGGTGCCGGCGGTCGGCGCCGCCGCGCCTCCCCCGGTGCGCACGCCGGGCAGGTCCAGGACCGCCTCGGCGTTGTTCTGCACCGCGAGGGTGACCTGGAACAGCGGGTGCCGGGCCAGGGAACGCGTCGGCGCCAGTTCTTCCACCAGGCGCTCGAAGGGCACGTCCTGGTGGGCGAAGGCGGCCAGACCCACCTCGCGTACTCGCGTCAACAGCTCGCTGAACGTCGGGTTCCCCGACAGGTCCGTGCGCAGCACCAGCGTGTTGACAAAGAACCCGACCAGGTCGTCAAGGGCTTCATCGGTGCGGCCGGCGTTCACCGAACCGATGGGAATGTCGGTGCCTGCGCCGAGTTTCGACAGGAGCACCGCGAGGGCAGCCTGGAGCGTCATGGCCACTGTCACGCCCTTGGCGCGGGCCACCTCCACCACTCGGGCGTGTACCTCCGCCGGGATCTCCAGCGGCACGAGGTGCCCCTGGTGGCCGGCGACCTCGGGGCGTGGACGGTCGAAGGGCAGCTCCAGTTCCTCCGGCGCACCGGCGAGGGCCTCGCTCCAGTAGGCGACCTGGCGGAATATCAGGCTCTCCGGGTCCTGGTCGTCACCGAGCAGGTCGCGCTGCCACAGAGCGTAGTCCGCGTACTGCACCGGCAGCGGCTCCCACTCGGGGGCCCGGCCCGCGCAACGAGCCTCGTACGCAACCGACACGTCGCGCGCCAGCGGGCGCGTCGACCAGCCGTCGCCCGCGATGTGGTGGATGGTCACCACGAGCACGTGGTCCTCCGCGCCCGCCGAGAACAGCCAGGCACGGATCGGCACTTCGGCGGACAGGTCGAAGGCGTACCGCGTGGCGGCGTCGATCGCGTCGGCCAGGCCGGCCTTGGGCACCTCGCTCATGTGCAGGTCCCACTCCAGGTCCTCGATGTCGAGGATGCGCTGGTAGGGCTCGCCGTCCGCGGTCGCGATGACCGTGCGGAGCACCTCGTGGCGGCCGATCACGTCCCGCAGGGCGGCGTTCAGCGCGGCACTGTTCACGGCGCCGTTGAGACGAACGGTGACGGGGATGTCGTAGGTGGGGCTCGGGCCTTCCAGCTCGCTGATGAACCAGAGGCGGCGTTGCGCGTACGACAACGGCACCCGCTCCGGGCGCTCCTGGGGCGTCAGAACCGTCCTGGCCCCGTCGGCCTCGTCGATGCGGGCCGCGAGTCCCGCCACCGTCGGGGCCTCGAACAGGACGCGGATCTCCAGTTCGACGCCGAGCGCCACCCTGATGCGGCTGACGAGGCGCACGGCCAGCAGGGAGTGACCTCCGAGGTCGAAGAAGTCGTCGTCGACGCCGACCCGGTCGAGGCCGAGGACGTCGGCGAACGCGGCGCACAGGATCTCTTCGCGGGCGTTGGCGGGCGCGCGGCCCGTGCCGGCCGCGGCAGCGCTGTCCGGTGCGGGCAGTGCCTTGCGGTCCAGCTTTCCGTTGCTCGTCAGAGGCAGCGCCTCCAGGGCCACGACGGCCGACGGCACCATGTGTCCGGGCAGCCGCTGGGCTGCGAACTCCTTTACCGCGGTGACCAGTTCCGCCGTGTCCGCATCGTCGTCCACAGGGACGAGGTAGGCGATCAGGCGCGGCTCTCCGGGGATGTCCTCGCGAGCGACGACCGCGGCCTGGGCCACCTGGGGGTGCGCGGTCAGCACGGACTGGACCTCGCCCGGCTCGATCCGGAACCCGCGGATCTTGACCTGCTCGTCCGCACGGCCCAGGAACACCACCTGGCCGTCGGCCGTCCACCGTGCGCGGTCGCCGGTGCGGTACATGCGTGCGCCGACGGCGCCGAACGGGCTGGCCACGAACCGTTCCGCGGTGAGGTCGGGGCGGCGTACGTAGCCGCGCGCGAGCTGGGCGCCCGCGATGTACAGCTCGCCCACGACGCCCGGCGCGACCGGGCGCAGCGCGGCGTCGAGGACGTAGAGGCGGGTGTTGCCGACCGGTGCTCCGACCGGCACCACTCCGTCGGCCACCCGCTCCGCGGTCAGGTGCGTGGTGGCGACGCCGATCGTGGTCTCGGTCGGACCGTAATGGTTGAACACACCACGCCCACCCGCGACCGACACCAACTCCCGCACCCACGCGGGTGATGCCGCCTCACCGCCGAGGACGAGCGACTTGGCGGGCAGGACCTTCTCCAGGCCCTCCGCGGCACCGAGGGCCGCGAGATGGGACGGCACCACCTTCAGGTGATCGATACGGTGCTCGGTCAGATAGTGGCCGACAGCCACCGGATCGGTGACCGCGTCCTCGTCCAGAACGTGCAGTGCACCACCGGTCGTCAGACTCGCGAACACCACGGTGTTACCGAGGTCCGTGGCCTGCGCCTGGAGCAGCGCGTACCGGTCGCCGGGGTTGCCGAATCCAACCCTGGCCGGGACGGTGGCGACGTAGTTGGCCAGGGAGCCGTGTGTGACTGCGACGCCCTTGGGGCGTCCCGTCGACCCCGAGGTGTAGATGACGTAGGCCAGTTGATCCTGTGCGGTGCCGATCCGCGGTGCGGTGTCGGGTTCCATGGACAGCTGCATGCCGACCAGCGGTTCGTCCACCGCGACCGCGCGGACCCGGCCGACGGGCAGTTCGTCCAGGATGTCCTCGGTGCTCAGGAGGAGCACCGCGCCGCTGTCCGCCAGCATGAAAGAGATCCGCTCGGCGGGCTGTTCCGGATCCACCGGCAGGTAGCCCGCGCCGGCCTTCCACACCGCCAGGATCGCGGCGATGGTCTCCACACCACGCGGCAGACACAGACCCACCACCGACTCCGCGCCCACACCCTGACCCACCAGATAGTGCGCAAGCCGGTTGGCACGGGCATCCAGCTCCCCGTACGACACCTCCACACCACCGGCCACGACCGCCACCGCATCCGGCGTCCGCGACACCTGCTGCTCGAAGCTGGCCGCCACCGTGCCGGCCGGCACCTCGACCGCAGTGTCGTTCCACTCCACCAGAACCCGACGCCGCTCCACCTCATCAAGAACGTCCACAGCACTCAGCCGCAACCGCGGATCGGCGGTCAGGCTGTCCAGCGCGCGAGCCAGAGCGGCGGCGATCCGGTCGGCCGCCTCGGCGTCGAACAGGTCGGCGGCCACGGTGACGATGCCGCGGAACCCGGCGGGCGCGCCCTCGGCGTCGAACGCCTCGGCGACCAGGACGTCCAGGTCGAACTTGGCCGCGCTGACGCCCGCCGCAAGCCGGCCGGCCTGTACGTCTCCCAGGTCCAGGACCGCCTCGATGGTGTTCTGCATCGTCAGGACAATCTGGAAAAGGGGGTGGCGTGCCATGGAGCGGACCGGAGCGAGTTCCTCGACCAGTCGGTCGAAGGGCACGTCCTGGTGGGCGCCGCCCGCCAGTCCGGCCTCGCGGACGCGGGCGAGCACGTCTGTGAAGGTCGGGTTCCCGGAGAGGTCCGCACGCAGCACCAGGGTGTTGACGAAGCATCCGACGAGGTCGTCGAGGGCTTCGTCGGTGCGTCCGGCGTGTGCCGATCCGATCGGGATGTCGGTGCCCGCACCGAGGCGGGACAGCAGCACCGCGAGAGCGGCCTGGAGCACCATGAAGGTGGTGACGCCTTCGGTACGGGCCACTTCCAGCAGCCGCGCGTGCACCTCCGGGGGGATCTCCAGCGACGCGGTGTGACCGCGGTGGGAGGCGACGGCCGGCCGGGGCCGGTCGTAGGGCAGCGTCAGCTCCTCCGGGGCTCCGGCCAGCGTCTCGCGCCAGTAGGCGACCTGGCGGGAGAGCACACTCTCCGGGTCGTTCTCGTCGCCGAGCAGCTCGCGCTGCCACAGCGCGTAGTCCGCATACTGCACCGGCAACGGCTCCCACTCCGGCGCGCGGCCCGCGCGGCGTGCCTCGTAGGCCGCCGACACATCCCGTGCCAGCGGGCTCATCGACCAGCCGTCACCGGCGATGTGGTGCACCACCACCACGAGCACCCGCTCGTCCGCCCCGGCAGGGAACAGCCAGGCGCGGAGCGGTACTTCGGCAGACAGGTCGAACTCGTACTGCGCCACCTGTGCCACCGCGGCGTCCACGTCCGCCGGGGCGGCATCGGCGACCTGCAGTTCCCAGTCCAGCTCCGCCGGATCCAGGACACGCTGGTAGGGCTCACCGTCGGCGGTGGCGAACACCGTCCGCAGCACCTCATGACGGCCGATCACATCCCGCAGCGCCTCGTTCAGCGCCCCGGCGTCCACCTGGCCGGACAGACGGAGGACCGTCGGCATGTTGTACGTGGCGCTCGGGCCTTCCAACTGACCGATGAACCACAGGCGGCGCTGCGCATACGACAGCGGCACCCGCTCCGGACGCATCCGCGCCGTCAACGCCACCCGCGCACGATCGGCACCGTCGACACGGGCCGCGAGCCGGGCCACCGTCGGCGCCTCGAACAGCGCCCGCAGCGGCAACTCGACCCCGAGCACCGACCGCACCCGGCTCACCAGACGCACCGCAAGAAGCGAATGCCCCCCGAGAACGAAGAAGTCGTCATCGACACCGACACTGTCCACGCCGAGCACCTGCGCGAACACCCCGCACAAGATCTCCTCACGGACGGAGGAGGGGCCGCGGCCGGATGCCGTGCCGTACTCCGGGGCAGGCAGCGCCTTGCGGTCCAGCTTGCCGTTCGGCGTCAGCGGCAGCGCGTCCAGAACGACGACCGCCGACGGCACCATGTGCTCCGGCAGCCGCGCTGCCACGAACTGCGTTATCCCAGGCGCGAATTCGTCGCCGCGCTCGCCCTCACCCGGCACCACGTACGCCACCAGGCGCTTGTCGCCCGGGATGTCCTCGCGGGCGATCACCTCGGCCCGGGCCACCGAGGGGTGCGCGGCGACAGTGGCCTGGACCTCGCCGGGTTCGACGCGGAAGCCTCGGATCTTGACCTGCTCGTCCGCCCGGCCCAGGTACTCCAGCCTGCCCTCCGCGTTCCAGCGTGCCAGGTCGCCCGTGCGGTACATCCGCTCGCCCGGCTCGTACGGGCAGGCCACGAATCGCTCCGCGGTCAGACCCGCCCGGCCCGCGTACCCGCGTGCCAGACCCGCGCCCGACGTGTACAGCTCGCCGGCGGCGCCGACCGGTACGGGGCGCAGCCGCTCGTCGAGGACGTACACGTGGGTGCCGGAGACCGGGGTGCCGATCGGCACGTCGGCCGGGCCCGCCACGTCGGCCGGACGCACCTCGTGCACAGCGGTGAAGGTGGTGTTCTCGGTCGGCCCGTAGCCGTTGTGGAGCCGCAGGGAGGGCAGCCGGTCCAGGAGCGCGCGGCAGTGTGCGGGAGAGAGCACGTCGCCGCCCGCCAGCAGCCGGCGGACGTCCCGCAGCATGTCGGGGTCCTGGTCGACCACTTCGTGGAACAGTCCGGCCGTCAGCCACAGGGTGGTGACGCGGTGGGTCGTCAGGAATTCCCGGAGTTCGGTGAGGGACGGCGTTCCGGACGGCGCGACGGCGAGGGCCGCACCGTTGAGCAGCGCGCCCCAGATCTCGAAGGTCGCCGCGTCGAAGGATGCCGAGGCCAGGTGGGCGACCGTGTCGGCGGCGTCCAGCTCGACGTATCCGCCGTCGCGCACCAGGCGGTCGATCGCCCGGTGCGGGACCGTGATGCCCTTGGGCAGCCCGGTGGATCCAGAGGTGTACATGACGTACGCGGCGCCGTCCGGGTGTGCGGGAGCGGGGCGTTCGTCGGCCGTCAGCGCCGTGTCCGGCAGCGCGGTGAGTGCGGCGGCCGTGTCCGCCGTGTCCAGCACCAGATGCGGCAGACCGGCGGGCAGCGCCTCGGCCGGGAGCGCGGTCGCCTCCGTGCTCAGCAGCAGGACGGGGGCCGCGTCGGCGAGCATGAAAGCGATGCGTTCCGCCGGGTAGGCGGGGTCGACCGGCAGGTAGGCGCCGCCCGTCTTGGTGATTGCCAGCAGGGTCACGACGGCATCGACGCCGCGTTGTGCGGCCACGGCAACCAGGGACTCCGGACCGGCCCCCCGCGCGAGCAGCAGCCGCGCGAGGCGGTCGGCGCGGGCGTCCAGCTGCGCGTACGACACCTCGGCACCGTCGGCGACGACCGCCACCGCGTCCGGGGTCCGGGCGGCCTGCGCCTCGAACAGGTCGGGCAGGGTCGATGCCGCGGCCCGGTGGCCGCTCGCGTTGTGGTCCACCAGAATCCGTCGGCGTTCGACCGCGCCGAGCACGTCCACCGCTGCCAGCGGCAGCCGCGCGTCGTCGGCCGGCTCGTCCTCCAGCGCGGCCACCAGGTTCTCCACGGTGGTTCGCAGCAGTGCCGCGACCGCCTGCGGGTCGATCGGGGCGACCGCGTCGACGGCGAGACCGAGCCCGTCGCCGTCGTCGTCGACGGAGACCGAGAGCGGATAGTTGGTGGCCTCCCGGCCGAACACCAACCTGATGCCGTCGCCGGGCACGCCCTGCGGCGCGGCGTCGTCGCCCCGGGTGTCGGACCGGCCGGTGTTGTGCCGGTAGTTGAAGAGCGAGGTGAACAGCGGGGTGTCACCGGGCACGCCGCTGGCCTGCTGTGCCAGGGCGAGCGGCGCGTGCTCGTGCTCCAGCAGGGCGGCGAGCTGATCGCGCATCGCGGCGACCGCCGCCCGCGGCGTCATGTCGTTCACGCGCACCCGTACCGGGAGGGTGTTGATGAAGGGGCCCGTCACACGGTCGGCGCCGGCCGTCGCGCTCAGGCGTCCGAGCAGCACGGTGCCGAACACCACGTCGTCGCGGCCGCTGACCGCGGCGAGGGTCCGCGCCCACGCCACGTGCATCACCGTGGCGGGGCTCGCGCCGAGCCGCTGCGCGATCTCGCGGAACCGGCCATCGAGGTCCGGCGTGAACCGCAGCCGTGCCCGTACCGCGCCGGAGCCGTCGCCGAGCGCGTCCAGCTGTCCGTACGGGGCGGTCGGCTCGGTCACGTCGGCCAGCAGTCGGGCGAAGAACCGCTCGCGCTCGGCCCGTTCGACCCCACCGCGCGTCCGGGCCACGAAGTCGCGGAAGGGCAGCGGCTCGGGCAGCGCGTCGCCCCGGCCCGTGAGGAGCGTCCCGACCTCTTCGAGGACGAGCTCCATGCCGGTGTGGTCCTGCACCATGTGGTGCACCAGGAACAGTGCGAGCCATCGGTCGGTGCCGGGCTCGGCGGCCAGGTGCACGTGGATCAGCGGAGCGTGCCGCAGATCCATCGACGTACCGGCCCGTGCCACCAACTCGGCAACCGGGTCGGCGCCTTGGGGGTCCAGCACGACCTCATCGACGGGCAGGGCGGCACGGCGCCACACCACCTGCACCGGCTCACGCAGGCCCTCCCACACGATTCCGGTCCGCAGAATGTCGTGCCGGTCCACGACCTGGTGGAGCGCGCGCAGGTAGTCGTCCAGCAGGTCGCGGGAGGCGAACTCGACGACCATCGGGGTGACGTAGGCGTCCTCGCCGCCGTCGGCGAGCAGGTGGTGGAAGAGCAACCCCTCCTGGAGGGGGGCCAGCGGGTAGATGTCGGCGACGTTCGCCGCACCGCCCTCGACGGTGGCGACGACCCGCTCGATCTCCTCGGCGCTCAGATCGACCAGCGGCAGCATCTCCGGCGTGATCGTCTGCGCGCCCTCCGGGATCGCGTTCGGCGGAACGACGACACTCTCCGCGCCGGAAGCGGCCGCGAGCCCGGCCACCGTCGGCGTCTGGAACAACGCCCGCACCGACACCGGGACACCACGAGTACGCAGGACCTCCACCAGGCGAACCGCGAGGAGGGAGTGGCCGCCCAGGGCAAAGAAGTCGTCGTCGACACCGACCCCGTCCAGGCCGAGGACCTCGGCGAACGCGGCGCACAGGATCTCCTCGCGGACGGAGGAGGGGCCGCGGCCGGAACCGGTCGTGTACTCCGGGGCGGGCAACGCCTTGCGGTCCAGCTTCCCGTTCGGCGTCAGCGGCAGCGCGTCCAGGAGCAGCACCGCCGACGGCACCATGTACTCCGGCAGCCGCTCGGCCATGAACCGGCGCAGCTCCTGGGCCGGTTCGCCGCTCTGCGGGCCCTCGCCCAGCACCACGTATGCCACCAGACGCGGATCCCCGGGCACGTCCTCACGGACCAGGACGGCGGCCTGCGCCACCACCGGGTGCGCGGCGGCGACGGCCTGCACCTCGCCCAGCTCGATGCGGAAGCCGCGGACCTTGACCTGCTCGTCCGCCCGGCCCACGAACGCCAGGCGGCCGTCCGCGTCCCAGCGGACCAGGTCGCCGGTCCGGTACATCCGCTCACCGCCCGTACCGAACGGGCAGGCCACGAACCGGTCCGCGGTCAGGTCGGGCCGGCCCAGGTAGCCGCGCGCCAGGCCCGCCCCCGCCACGTACAGCTCACCGACGGCACCGACCGGCACCGGGGAGAGGAACTCGTCCACCACGTACGCACGCGCGTTGCCGACCGGGGAGCCGATCGGCACCTCTCGCGCTCCGGGGGCGCACCGCCACACCGTGGCGTCGACGGTGGTCTCCGTCGGACCGTAGGTGTTGAACAGCACCCGCCCGGCCGACCAGCGCTCCACCAGCTCCGGCGAGCACGCCTCACCGCCGACCTCGAGAACGACGTCCTGGGCGAGCGACCCGGGCTCCAGCCCGGCAAGGACGGCAGGTGGCAGCGTCGCGTGGGTCACCCGCTGCTCGGCGAAGAACCGGGCCAGCTCCTGTCCGAGGCGCCGCTCTGCCGGTACGACCACCAGCGCCGCGCCCGATGTCAGCGCCAACGACCACTCCAGGCAGAAGTTGTCGAAGCTCAGCGAGGCGAACTGGGCCACCCGCGAACCGGGGCCCGCCTCGAACCGCGCCAGAGCGGCCGCCCGCATGTTCGCGAAGCCGGCGTGCGGCACGACCACGCCCTTGGGCCGACCCGTCGACCCCGACGTGTAGATCACGTAGGCCGGGTGGGCGAGGGAGCGCGCCCCCTTCTCCACGACCGGCGCGTCCACCGTCTGCTCCGTCAGGGCGGCAATCGTCTCCGGCGCGTCGATCAGCGTCACCGCAGCCGAGGCCGGAACGCTCCCGACCTTGCCCGTGACGCCGAGGATCACGGCCGGTGCGGCGTCGTCCAGCATGTGGGCGACCCGCTCGGCGGGATAGGCGGGGTCGACGGGCAGATAGGCGGCCCCGGCCTTCAGCACACCGAGCAGCGCCACTATCAGGTCCACGCCGCGTTCCAGCACCACGGCCACCAGCGACTCAGGGCCCACGCCCTGCCCCACGAGGTGGTGCGCAAGCCGGTCTGCACGGGCGTCCAGTTCCGCGTACGACACCTCGGCGCCGTCGGCGACGACCGCCACCGCGTCCGGAGTACGGGCCGCCTGCGCCTCGAACAGCTCCGTCACGGTGGCCTGCGGCACCTCGGCCGCCGTGTCGTTCCACTCCACCACCAGGCGCTGCCGCTCGGCCTCGTCGAGGATGTCGACGGCGCCGATGCGTGCGGCCGGGTCGGTGGCCAGGGCCTGCAACACCTTCTCGAAGCGCTGCGCGAGCCGCTGGACGGTGTCCGCTTCGAACAGGTCCGCCGCCGCGACCAGGACACCGCGCAGCCCCGCGGGACGGCCGTCGGCGTCGAAGACCTCGCCGACGCTCACGTCCAGGTCGAACTTGGCCACCGGCGCAGCTGCCGGGCCTGCCTCAGTCCCGAGGCCGGACAGGTCCAGGACGGCGTCGGCGCCGTTCTGCACCGTCAGCGTCACCTGGAACAGCGGGTGCCTGGCCAGCGAGCGGGTCGGGGCCAACTCCTCCACCAGACGCTCGAACGGCACGTCCTGGTGCCCGTACGCCGCGAGAGCCGTCTCCCGCACCCGCGAGAACAGCTCGGTGAACGTCGGGTTCCCGGACAGATCCGTGCGCAGCACCAGCGTGTTGACGAAGAACCCGACCAGGTCGTCGAGGGCCTCGTCGGTGCGTCCGGCGTGGGGCGTGCCGATCGGGATGTCGGTGCCCGCGCCGAGGCGGGACAGCAGCGCCGCCAGGGCGGACTGGAGCACCATGGCCACCGTCACGCCCTCGGCCCGCGCCGCTTCCACCAGGCCGGCGTGCACCTCCGCCGGTATCTCCAGCGGGACACCGTGGCCGCGGTGGTCGAGGACCGCCGGACGGGGGTGGTCGTAGGGCAGCGTCAGCTCTTCGGGGACGTCGGCCAGCGCCGTACGCCAATAGGCGACCTGGCTGGCCATGAGGCTCTCCGGGTCCTGGTCGTCGCCGAGCAGGTCGCGCTGCCACAGCGCGTAGTCCGCGTACTGCACCGGCAGCGGCTCCCACTCGGGGGCACGGCCCGCGCAACGCGCCTCGTACGCCACCGACACGTCGCGCGCCAACGGCCCGGTCGACCAACCGTCACCGGCGATGTGGTGCACCACCACCACGAGCACCTGCTCGTCCGGGCCGGCCGGGAACAGCGAGGCACGGATCGGCACTTCGGAGGAGAGGTCGAACGCGTACTGCGCCGCCTCCGCCACTGCGGCGTCCACGTCCACCGCGGCCACCTCGCGGACCTGCAGCCCCCACTGGAGGTCCGCGAGGTCGAGGACGTGCTGGTACGGCTCACCGTCGGCGGTGGCGAACACCGTCCGCAGCACCTCGTGTCGGCCGACGACGTCCCGCAGCGCCGCGTCCAGCACCCCGGCATCCAGGGCGCCCTTGAGCCGCAGCACTATCGGGATGTTGTACGTGGGGCTCGGGCCCTCCAGCTGCGCGAGGAACCACAGGCGGCGCTGCGCGTACGACAGCGGCGCCCGCTCCGGACGCGTCCGCGCCGTCAGCGCCGGCCGGGCCCGGTCGGTGTCATCGATGCGAGCCGCAAGTCCGGCCACGGTCGGCGCCGAGAACAGCGTGCGCAGCGACAGCTCGGCCCCGAGCACCGACCGCACCCGGCTCACCAGGCGTACCGCGAGGAGGGAGTGGCCGCCCAGGGCGAAGAAGTCGTCGTCGACGCCGACGCCGTCCAGGCCGAGGACCTCGGCGAACACTGCGCACAGGATCTCCTCGCGGACGGAGGAGGGGCCGCGGCCGGAGCCCGTCGTGTACTCCGGGGCGGGCAGGGCCTTGCGGTCCAGCTTCCCGTTCGGCGTCAGCGGCAGCGCGTCCAGGAAGACGACCGCCGAGGGCACCATGTGCTCGGGCAACTGTCCGGCCACGAACTGGCGGATTTCCTGGTCGAGTTCACCACCGAGGCTGTCGTCGGTGCGGACCACGTAGGCCACCAGGCGCTTGTCACCCGGAACGTCCTCGCGAGCGATCACCGCGGCCTGCGCGACCTGGGGGTGCGCGGTCAGTACGGACTGGACCTCACCGGGTTCGATGCGGAAGCCGCGGATCTTGACCTGCTCATCCGCCCGGCCCAAGTACTCCAGCCGGCCCTCCGCGTTCCACCGCACCAGGTCACCCGTGCGATACAACCGCTCACCCGGCTCACCGAACGGGCAGGCCACAAACCGCTCCGCCGTCAGACCCGCCCGGCCCACATACCCACGCGCCAGACCCGCACCAGCCACATACAGCTCACCAACAACCCCCGGCGCCACCGGAGACAGCCACCGGTCCAGCACATACACACGCGTGTTCGCCACCGGCCGACCGATGCACGGCACATCCCCCGCCACCAGCGGCTGCGACATCGACACACACACCGTCGACTCGGTCGGACCATACGCGTTCACCAAACGCCGACCGGCCCCCCACACAGCCACCAACTCCGGCCCCAGCGCCTCACCCGCCGACACCACCGTCGACAGAGACGGCACATCCCCCGGATCCAGCACACTCAGCACCGCAGGCGGCAGCGTGGCATGCGTCACCGCATACCGGTCCACCACCTCGACCAGACCGGCTCCCGGCACCAGCACCTCCCCCGGTGCCACCACCAGCCGGGCCCCCGCACACAGCGTCACCCAGATCTCCGCGGAAGCCGCGTCGAACCCGACCGAAGCGAACTGCAGCACCCGGCTCGCACCGCCCACCGCGAACCGCTCCGCCTGCGCCGCCACCAACGATCCCAGGCCCGCATGCGGCACCACCACACCCTTGGGCCGACCCGTCGACCCCGAGGTGTAGATCACCCACGCCGGATGCGCAGCCAGCAGCACAGCACCACGGTCCACATCCGTCAACGACGACGCCTCAACACCCGCCAGCTCACCCACCGTTGCAGGCACGTCCAGCACCACCCGCTGCAAGCCCCGCGGCAGCACCCCGGCAACCACCTGAGAAGTCACCACCACCCCCGCAGAGGCGTCCTCCAGCACGAAAGCAATCCGCTCAGCGGGATAGGCCGGATCGACCGGCAGATAGGCCCCGCCCGCCTTCGACACCGCCAGCAGCGCCACCACCAGATCGATGCCACGCTCCAGACACACACCCACCACACACTCCGGCCCCACACCCCGGCCGACGAGGTGACGTGCCAGGCGGTTCGCCCGCGCATCCAGCTCCGCGTACGACACCTCAACACCCTCGAACACCACCGCCACCGCATCCGGCGTCCGCGCCACCTGCGCCTCGAACAACTCCGGAATCGT
>NZ_JBHVWS010000094.1:0-23411 GCF_042882185.1 Streptomyces sp. NPDC058239 | reverse complement strand
GCCCGCGGGGGGGTTGGGGGCCCCGGCGTGTGAGCACGCCGGGCACCCGACCAGCCGGATCACTCACCTGACGCTCCATCCTCCGGGCATCGGGAAGAGCGGCCCCCGGCACCTACGGGGCATCGCGAACGGGCACGGTATGGGCTGCCCGGCGTCAGCTGCGGCTCCGGTGTGATTGCGCCCCGGTCACGCCGGCCCGGCCAGGGCGACCCCGCAGTGCGCCTCGCTCGTCGCAGAGGCAGGGCCCGGTCAAGCAACGACCCCAGGGGGAGCGGGACGGCTGGTGGGACTCCGCGGGCACCGTCCCTCTCATCGCCGCCCATCTCGACCAGCTACGAACCCACGGCCCTCATGGGCCCGTCTGGTGGCGCTTCGGCCGCTCCGAGTGGCAGCCGTTCACCGGCGCCCTCACCAACATCGGGACCGAGGAGAAGTACGACGCTCGCGAGGACGGACGCCGCCAGGAGCAGGAAGCGGCCGGGTCGTGGAGGATCTGTGGCGGCGCGAGGAGCCGGTCCGGTGGGAAGCTGCCTGCGAGTGTCCGTCCTGTCAGTCGGATGTCGCGCCCGACGCCGTGGGCCCGGACGGGTACCGCCCCGCTGAGGGGGGCCTGTGCGCAGACTGCGAACACACCCGCCGTGAACAGGTCACACAGATAATCGTTGCCCGGGGCCCGGGCGGCCTCGCCGCACTCACCTCATCCCACGTCGTGGCAGAGCTGCGGATGTGGTCAATGCGTTTGCCACACGCCGCGGGCCCGGGTGAAGTCGCCCGCCGCCAGCGCATCGCGTGGGATGAAGACGTAGATCAGACCGTTGTCGCCAAGCAGAGCGCCCGGTTCGGAGTCGATCTGGGCGAGCAGTTGCCATTGCGTGGGCGGCACGTCCGGTTCAGCGGTCGCGCACTGCTCCCAGGGGTCGTTCTGCAGGGGATCGGCATAGCCGAGCAGCCGGTGCTGAGGCCGGTCATCGTCATCCAACGGGGGATGGAACTCATTGAGGAACTCGATGAACGCCGCGAACTCCTCACCTGGGCAGGCGGGGTCACGGTTAGTGAGGTCCAACTCGGTGAAGTCGTGGTAAAAGGGGCTGTCCAACGGAGGCAGCGTCAGGTTCACCGAGGGGATCACGGCGCGCTGCGGGAACGTCTCGGCTCCCGCAGGAGCCGCCGTGGCAACGAATTCGCGGGTGTCCGACGGCTGGGTCATGACCAGCACCGCTGGTCCTTGAGCCGTGTTGTCCCACGCAGTGCCGCTGGTGAGATCGGCGAAGATCTGCAGCAATCCGGCCGAGGGCAGTATCCGGTCATCGTCGCACCGGCTCATCTCGGCCAGATCGATCTGTGCCAGGAAGGTCATCGCGCGATCTCGGCGGTGCGGCCACGCCGCACCGGACGGCAGGTCGGGACACCCGCCCAGGCGGGTGCGCGAAGCGGCCATGCCATCGGAGCGGGGGGTCAGGTCGACTCCGGTGCGGCACAACGCGACCAGCGCGTCGGCGTGCCTGCCAAGCCGCAGGTCCTGGCAGACATCCCGTACCCACTCCGCGGTGTTGGCGGCATCCGCCGCTGCAGCCCATGCCTGCACTGTGCGGGGATCAGTGAACTGTTCGACGAACTGCGCTGCGGTCCGCGCCTGGCTCCGTTCGAGTACTACTTGAGGAAACTCCAGCAGGCTGGGGGCCACGGACCGTTCGCCCATCCGGTCGACGACACATGCCAGCAGGGACGGCAGCGACTGCACCCACGCCTGGGCGTAGGCGTGGGCACGCTCGGGGTCCTGCGCTGCCGGGGCCAGTTGGACTGTCTGCTCTCCGTATTCGCCGGTGCGGTCGTTGTGCATGCACAGCCTCACGGTGAGGCGCCCATCCGACGCGAGGTCAAGGCCTGGCTCGACAAGTTCCAATCGGACCTGCCCGTGCGTCGCGGGCAAGCGCGCTCGCAGCAGCGTTCCCAGCGCTTCCATGTCCACCTGGCCTCCCGACCGAGCAATGATGATCGGCGAGCTCATTGGCCACCGGCCGACACGGCCGCGCCAAGACCAGCCTCCGCTGCACGATCGCTGTCGCCCTCTCGGCCGCCGCAGACGCCTCGCGCACCCATTGGGCTGCATGCTACACAGGCCAACTTCCCGTATACGCCCATGGGTTCAGCCCGCGCACCCTTCGGGAATCGCGAACCCACGGAGGTTCGCCATCGAGAGCTTCTACTGCCGCCGGGGCATCGAAGAGGATCGCGAAAAGGGCGGAGTCGAAGGGATGATCGGCTGCTTCCGCCGCAACATTTCACTCCGGTCCCGGAGGTCGCCCCGCTCGCCGAGCTGAACGACATGGTTGGGCAGCGGGATCTGCGCGACGGGTACCGCCGGATCGGTTCACGGCTGCGACCTCGCAGCCGTCACTGTCGGCCTGACTCTCCCTTGGAGGCCAGGCATCGTCGAGGGCCACGTCAACCGCATCAAAATGATCAAAAGCGCCCCAGGCAACGACGTCCCAGTCCCACCACGACCTTCGGGAAGCCGGCACGATGCCCGGCTTTGTGACCAGCGTCAGGGTCTTGCCGCGCATGTCCATGTCGATTCGCAAGGTGTCCTGCGTGATCACTGCCTGAGTGAAGTCGAGCGTCACCTCGCACCATTCCGCCGCAAGCTCCAGCCTGCGCGGCACCACCCACTGCCCCACACGTTTGACCGAACTGAACCTCTGGTCGATCAGGAGTAAATCCTTGACCTCTGTTACGGCCACGCCGGTCGAGGCCGACACGGACGGCAGGTCAGTGGTGAGCGCGGTCAGTTCGCTGACGGTCCGCGCCGACAGGGCAGCCTTCCAGGCGCTCGTCCAACTCGGCCGCGGTCAGCCGGCCGTCCCCCGCCGCGACACGCAGCACGTCCACCACCCGGTCCCGGTCCGCATGAGAGGCCCGCAGCTCGGGCGACGAGCCGGGGCCGGAGCGCTTCCCGGTGGGCGAGATCTCTCCCGACATGCCTCCGTCCTGGTCCTGTCGAACGTCTTTGCGCGATGCAGCCAGCGGCGCGACTGGAGGACTAACGCTATATCGCGATATGAATCCCGGCCAAGCCCAACCGGCTGCCGGACGGGGACCATCCTGCGCCCGGGGCGAAGGGGCATGGCCGTGCCTGCACCAGGCCCTCCGGCAGGCTGGGGCGGTAAGAGTCAGCCCGGTTCCAGAGGTCGGACCGACTGTGCTGTTCGGGCTGGAGGGCGTCGGGCGGCGCCCTTGAGGACTTCGGCGGTGTGCTGGCCTGGCAGCGGTGCCGACGGCCGAGATACTCAGGGCCTGCCGGTACCTCGAAGCGGTCTGGACGGAGGATACGGCGAACATGGTGGCCCTCCTGGACCACGGCCCTGAGGAAACATCCAGGCCGGTCCTGGTCACCCGGTTCGGTGACCAGCATCATGCAGCCTCTGCTGCCCGGCCGGTTCGGTATGAGAGGGACGGCCCATCGCTGTCCCCGGATTCGAAGATCGCTCTCGATCCCGGTGTCCCATCTCGCTGTGCAAGACCCCGCCGCACTCACGGAGCGTGACCGGATCGCGGAAATTGAGCGAGAACCGGGCCGGGTGGCCGGGGTGCTGGCAGCAGAGCAGGCTGGAGGTACCGATGGCCCGGGCGGCCGGGCCGGGAAGCGAGGCTCCTGATGAGCAGGCTCGAAGAACAGGTCAACGTCGATGTCCCGGCGCAGGAGGTCTGGGCGCAGTTGCACCGCATCGATGAGTACCCGATGTTCATGGAGGGCGTGAAGAGTGCCGCTGCGCATGGCAGCAGCCGAGCCCATCTCGACGTTCGGATCGGGGACGGCGAGCAGGCTTTCGAAACTCGCATCGCCGATCGCGGCAAGGGCCAGGTGATGGATTGCACGGTGGACAGCCCGGAGCTGAAGGCTGCCTTCGCCGTGAACCCGCTGGATGACAAGCACACCCAGCTGCAAGTCCGGCTGGAGTACGACCCGGACACCGTGCGGGCGACCTTCGGCGGCCCGAAGGGATTCGCCCAGGTCCATGCGATCGAGGACACAGTCCGGACCGACCTGGAGAAGTTCAAGGACCTGCTGGAGAGCCGGCATTAGTCCCGACGTGCTGGTCGTGCTCGTGCAAGGACCGGCGCACAGACCGACGCCACTGGCTTCGCAGCCCTGCACCGGTGGGCGGAAATCCTGGACCGGCACTTCCCGCCCGAGATCCCCGCCCCCGACCGCATCACCGAAGCACCACCCGCTTAGTTAGCGGTCACCCGGTTCACGGACGCAGGACTGGAAACTCGGCCCTGGCCCAGAGCGCGCGGATGGCGGTTCGATTGTCGACGGCGGCATCGTCGTCGCTGTTCCACACCCTGACTTGGGTGGCGGAGTCGTTGACCGGCCGCCAGCCCGGGTCTCCGGTGGTGGCGAAATCGGCCCAAGCCCGCACCATGCGGCGTGACAGTTGATGGTCTGCGGGAGTGGGTGCACCGCCTATGAGGAATGCCAGGCAGTCGACGTCCAGGTTGCCGAAGGCGAAGGGGATGTCCGCGCAGTGCCAGGCCCGCACGATCGCGTCCGGGCGGCTGCGTCGCCGGTCGAATCGCGACAGGAACGCCCGGCCGCCGGCCTGGGCATGAAGCTCGGCGAGTCGGTTGCTGTATTCGCCGAACAGCAGGTCACTGAAGACGGCGAGGTATACGTCGAGCACCGGCGCATGGGGCATCACAGCGCGGTAGCCGGGCACCAGCCCGGCGGGGAGGCCGAAGTCCTGGGAGAACAGGTCCAGTTGCTCGTCGGTGTTGATCTTCGCGCTGCTCCCGACGGCGTCGAGTAGCCAGTACTCCTCCGTCGTGTGGCAGACCAGCAGATCCACTCCCCGGGTCGCACCGGTGGCCATCCCCGTGAGGGGGTCGGTGGGCAGGACGTCGCCGTCCAGGACGGGGGCGTAGAGAGAGGGGTCGTAGTGGCGGGTTCCGGAGGCGGGGTCGCGCCGGTAGTCGTCGACCACTTGGTCGGAAGCGGTGACCAGGGCCTGCGGGGTCGCGGATGCCAGGCCGTCGGGCGTGGCAGGACAGCCCGCTGCTGCGGCGACCTCGCGGGTGGTTGCCGCAGCGATTTCGAGCGTGTAGCAGGGACTGGCGGCGCTGTGGGTGATGGCGCGGTGGAACAGGCCGCGGGCGCGGTCCATCACCATCAGACAGGCCACCGAAGCGGCCCCGGAGGACTGTCCGGCCACCGTGACGTTGCCCGGGTCGCCGCCGAAGGCGGCGATGTTCTCACGAACCCAGTGCAGGGCGGCGACCTGGTCGAGCAGACCCCGGTTGTCCGGGTACGAGGTTTCTTCAGCAGCCGGGATGTGTCCGAAGCCCTCGAAGCCGAGCCGGTAGTTGAGGGTGACCACGACCAGACCGGCGCGGGCCAGTGCGGTGCCGTCGAAGTCGGGCTGGGCTGAGGAGCCGAAGGTGTAGGCACCGCCGTGGATCCAGACCAGGACGGGCAGGCAGCCGCCGTCCGGGGCAGGGGTCCAGATATTGACGGTGAGGATGTCCTCGTCGTCAGGGGACCATGCGGGTGCGCCGGGCAACTGTGCCGACTGCGGGGCGATCGCGCCGAAGTCCGTGCAGTTCCGCACCCCTGTCCACGCGGATGCCGGGCGTGGTTCCCGGAACCGGTTGGCGCCGAACGGTGCGGCGGCATAGGGAATGCCGAGGACGGCGACGACGTCGGGAGCGGCACGATGGCCTTTGACTGAACCGTTCCTCGTCCTGAAGATGTCCAAGGAGTTTGCCTCTCGCTGCGCGTCAGGCCGCCGGGTGGGGGCTGAGACTCAGCTTTCCATCGTTCGGCGCCTCAGGACCAACACCGAGATCATGATGATTGACGCATCGCCGATGTTAATCCCCCGCTTTTCAGAACACGTCGCGGTCGACTGGCCGGTTCCCTTGCCGTACGGGACCCTGGCGGGTGCGTACCTCTGTGGTGAACAGGCTTCTTGTCGCGGTGAGCGGGGTGTCAGTGCTTGTCTTCAGACTGCTCGCATGATCTTGCGGTGATCCCTGCGGTGGCCCCGGACCTCAACCCCGTCGAGAGCGTCTGGTCACTTCTTCGGCGCGGCCCGACGGCAAACACCGCCTTCGAGGACCCGGACCACCTCATCCGAACGCTCCGCCGAGGCCTCAGACACATCCAGCTCCAGCACCAACTCATCGACGGATGCCTGGCCGAGACCGGACTGATCTGCATCCTGACCGCTCCCACGGGGTGAGACGACTGGGTTTGGCTGACACGGCGACAACTCCGTTGAGAAGGGACAGTGCGGACGATCAACGGGGCTTGGCCTCGGTGACGTAGCGTCATCTGGGACTGTGGCGCAGGTTGATGAGCTCGTCGGTGACCTGTTTCCGCACCTCAGGGAGTTGCTGGTGGAGCGCGTGTCCGTCAAGGGCGGGGCGGTTCACGTGGTGGCGAGAACCCGGGAGGCCGGTGTGGCCTGCCCGGGGTGTGCGACTGTGTCCAACCGGGTGCACAGCACGTACGGAAGATGCCTTGCCGATACGCCTGTCGGGGATCGGCCAGTGCTGATCGAGCTGACGATGCGGCGGCTGTACTGCGAGAACGTTCGTTGTCCGCGGCGTACGTTCGCCGAGCAGGTCAAGGGCCTGACCGTTCGTCATGATCGCCGCACGCCTGCCGCCCGACGCGTGCTGGAGGCTGTCGCTGTCGCGCTCGGTGGCCGGGCCGGGAGCCGTCTGGCCGCTGTCCTGCACACACGGGTGAGCCGGACAACAGTCTTGCGGACGGTTATCGCCCTTCCCGATCCCGGCTGGACCGTTCCGAAGGTGCCGCGTCGACGACTTCGCCGCTCGACGCGGGCAGCACTACGGCACCGTGCTCATCGACTGCGAGACCGGACTCAGCGGAGCGGCCCGCTTCGCCTTGTGGATCCCCGTCAATCACCATGCCTCTAACGTGAAGCGTGCGCCCAGCGGTTGCAGGGCAAGGGCTGGACGAGGCCGGACGGACTCCGGGGTCGCGAGGCGGAGGCGGAAGCGGGACCACACGGTGGCCAGCAGGCTGACGGCCTCGACCCCTGCGAGGGAGGCGCCGAAGCATGTGCGCGGGCCGAGCCCGAAGGGAAAGTAGGAGCCGCGTGGAACTTCCGTCGGCTCCTTCCCCAGCCAGCGCTCTGGGCGGAATTCTCCGGCCTGCTTCCAGTACCGCGGGTCGCGGTGGTTCACCCACTGACTCACCGTGACCGTGGTGCCAGCCGGAATAACGTAGTCCGAGAACTTCACATCGACACGGGCGTCCCGGCTGGTCATCCAGACTGGTGAGTACAACCGGAGGCTTTCCCGCAGAACAGCGTCGGTGTACGGCAGTTCGCCCAGCAGCGCCATCCCCCTGGCATTCCCAGCGAGCGCCTTCTCCGTTTCGCGGTACACGCGCTCCGCCGCATCCGGATTTCGGGCGAGCAGGACACTGGCCCACACCACGGCGTCATTCGTGGTCTCGTATCCGGCCATGAGCAGGGTTGCCAGTTCGTCGTTCACCTCGGCCGACGTGGGCGTCGGAATGCCGTGGAGCAGTGCGTGCAGTACGGGCGCGGCTTTCGGGTCCGCCGCGCGGCCCGAGGCGGCGACTCGGGCGAGAGTCCGTTCGACCCGACGGAGATTGCGGCGGATCTGCAGCTTGCGACGGGTGGGAAGCCACTCGGGGAGCACCACCGGCGAGGCGGAGAGTTCCATGATCGGAACTACCATCCCGGCGACTTCGGCGACCTCTGAGTCGGTGTACTCCTCGCCGAACATCAAAGCCGTGACCAGGCGCAGGGTCACCACCGACACGTCCTGCTGCAGGTCCCGCACCTGGCCCGGACGCCACTGCTCCAGCATCCGCTCGGCCTGCCCGCGCATGGCGGCGGCGGCTGTCGCGGACAGTTCCCGGCCGAAGGCCGGCTGGATGCGTCGACGCTTGGCCTTCCAGTCCTCCCCGTCAGCGCTCATCGTGGACAACGGCAGGCTCTGCCTGCGTCCCGCGCGCCGGGTCTCGGGGCCTTGCTTGACGAAGTCGGCGTTTCGGTCGACGAGCATGCGCTCGACGTGCTCAGGGCCCGCGAGCAGGACGTTCCGCGGACTGATGCGGACGATGTCCCCGTAATCCCTCGCGCATACGGTGAGAAACCGGAGGGGATCGGTGCTGAATTCTTGAAGATTTCCGAGTACGCGGTCGCCTGTCGGCCCCGGTATGTCTACCAGCGTTTTCTCTGCCACCCCGCCCCGCCTTTCGCCCTTCCGGGATTACCGGGGTGTGCGAGCAGCGCTCGTACACCCCGGCAGCTACTTGCCGCGCCGATCAGTAATACGAGTACGGGGCGGTCAGTCGGTCCTTGCGGGTGAGCCGCATGAACAGGGCTCCGGTGAGCACGAGCTTACGCATAGAGATACACCTCCCGATGAATACAGTCAGATCGCGGTAGAGCAACAACGGACGAGACGCTATTGGCGTTGACTGACACACGTCAAGAGGCGCTTTTCCCATATGGGGACAACGAGGCTTATTGCGCCCTATCCTGCAATCAGTTCTCATTCGAGAGCGGTTGTCGGACCGGGCCCCGGACGCGAATGCCGAACTCCTCTTTCATGATCGCCCGGAAGCCCAGCGAGATGGTGGCCTACCGTGGAGCAGGGCTTGTTCGGCAGTGATCTTTGACTGGGTGTGGATGTGGCCGGTGGACAGTCCGGCCGCTCGCCCGTCCGGCGAGGTTGAGGTTGCACAGGCGGGCGATGCCGAGCATGGCGTGGTGGACTCCATCGCCCTTGAGGCGCCAGTCGCGGAGGATCTTCCAGGTCTTCATGCGGGCGAAGACATGCTCGACGCGGGTGCGGAACTGATTGTGGGACTTGTTGTGGGCTTGTTTCCAGTCGGGCAGTTCTTCGCCTTTGCGGCGGCGGTGGGGCATCACGAGTCCGGTGCGATTTTGCAGCCGGTAGGGAAGGGCTCCTGACCTGGCATCCGCGACCGCTTCGGCCGTGGCCTGGCCCTGGTCGGCCAGGACAACCTGCGCCGCATCGTGCTGCGCGAGCGGGACCGGCCCGGCGCGGTGAACATCGGCCTGATCGACCTGACGGCCCGCTACGCCCTCAATGCCGGGTACCACGTTGTCGTCGAAGGGATCCTGTACGCCGACCGCTACGGCCAGATGCTTGCCCGGCTGCGCGCTGACCACCGCGGCCCGACCCACGCCTATTACCTGCACGTGCCGTTCGTGGAGACCCTGGCCCGGCATACCACCAAGCCGATCGCGGACGAGGTCGGTGAGGAGGCGCTGCAGGATTGGTACCGGGAGCTCGACTCGCTGCCCGACGGCATCGAGGCTGTCATCGGCGCCGACAGCACCCTCGCGGCGACCGTCGATCGCATCATGCTGGACACCGGCCTGGCCGGCCTGCCCGCACTGGAACTCTGACCGCCCGGTTTGTATATCTGCCGCGCGGTCTGTTGGGCCTGCTCCTGCATCATCTGATGCGGCATCCGTTACCCGGGCCGAAAACCTCGGTGCTCAATGCGTGCAGATCACCACGAATTATCGGCGTGGTCGGGGAACCGGCGTCCCCGTTGTGGCCGCTTTCGCCCATGTCCCTGCCGGCCGGTCACGCACCGTCCGCCTCGGGATGCCCTCCTTTACGCCGTGAGCTGAACGTGCTGGATATCCTCGCGGTATGAAGATCATATTTGAAGGTCTCACCGTTGGGGTGGGATTTGGGGCGGGTACCTCGCTCGTCAACGCCCTTTCGTCGCCGTATGGGGAGCTGGGAATGCCGCTCGTCGGCACGGTCTGGGGCAAGGCTGCCAAGGTGCTCAGCCTGCTGATGGACGCAGGCTGGTCCTGGGCCGCTCTGGCGGTGGCGGTGGGCTGGCTGGCCGGGACATGGGCCCGAGGTGCGCTGGTCGGGGCCCTGGCGCTGTTCGCTGCCACGGGGGCGTACTACGTGACGGATGCCTTCGTCTGGGGGGTCGGCACGGATATGGTCTGGTGGTGGATCGTGGGTCTGCCGCTCGGGCTGGTCCTGGGTGTCGTGGGTGCCGCCATCAGGCGGCCTGGATTGATCGGCTTGCTTGCGGCGTTGACCGTTCCGGTAGGTGCTGCCGTGCAGATGGTCGTGCTACCTCCCCGGCCTCACCTCACCGTGACCCCGTCAATCATTCTCGCCGAGGTCATCGTCTGGACAGCCGCCGCGCTCGGTGCCGGTTGGGCGGTCCACCGATTTTGGGTCGCGAGGCGTGCGACCGAGGCCGCATAGATGAACGACCAGACCCATCACGGCGCAGAAGCAGCCGCAGCTCCCCGACCCGAGCGGGCCACGCCCGCCAGCCTGCACACCGACCTCGCACTCGCCCGCGAGGAAATCCAGGACCTGAAACGGGAGTGTGACGCGCTGAAGCACCGCGTCCATGGTCCTGGGCGCGGAAATCGACAACGTGGCACAAGCAGATCTCGTCAATCGAATCCAGGACCTGGAACATCAGAACCAGGCCTGGCCAGAGACCTCACCGAGGCTCGCAGCTGCGCCATAAGGACTCGCGAAACAACGTGAGAAATCGGAAGCAACGATCGCGTCGCTCCGGCTCGCCCTACGTAAGGCCATGCGGGCAGCCCCTTGAGATCCTGACCCGACCCAGAAGTGGTGGCCCTGCTGGGCGGGGCCACCACGCCTCAACCGCGGTGGCTCGTCCCTTTGCGCTCCCCGGCCTTGCCGACTCGACGGTGCCGACCTCAGCCCGCGAGAAGGGGATGCCCGCTACATAGGTGCGTACGCGAGGAGCGTTCCCAGCCGTGGCCTGCGGGAATACAATGTCGATCTTCGTTTATCACGAACGATCGTTGTTCGACGTTGATTCCACCCATCTCCCTCCGCCAATGGGCGAGATCGTTCCGGGTGGTCAGGGTGGGGGATCGGGACCCAGCACCCTGCAGATAGTCGGCCGGCAGGTCCACGAAGGCGTCCGCGGCTCCAACCGCACCGCCCATCGCGAAGTGGGTACCAAATCGCAGGCGTTCGATGAATGCCAAGCCCAGCCAGGGCAGTGCCGGTTTCGTAGCAGCCACCGCGGGGCAGTTGACCCGCTGCCACGCAGCGCCGGATGACAGCTGCTCGGTGAAAGACACCACCTGGCGGCTCGACCTGCAGTTCCCCCTTTTGCGGGCTCCCGCCGCATGCAGACGGGCGCGGGTGATTCGATTCCACCGAGACGTCCCAGACACCTCAGGCGCGTAACCCGTCAAGCCGGGGGCCTCAAGCTGCTGTGTAGCCTGGCGATCTGTTCGAACTGATGAGGGGCTGAGGGTGGACGTCGAACGACGGCATGCTGAGGTTCAGCTCCCCGAAGGGTCCTGGTGGGACTGGGACGTGATCTCCTGGAACGCCGGGCAGCTCCGGCTTGCTGCTGGTCATGATCTGACCTACCACCATGGCCTGGAGCTGGTCTTTGACGACCCGGTCTTCGTCAGCTGCCCGTCGAGCTTCCGCGATCCGACTTTCCGTACCCCGTCGTCTGACGAGCTTCTGCAGGTCACTCGTCAGCTCGGCGGAGAACTGCCCGTCGTGGTCGCCTTCGAGGCCGACGCCGGTGGGCAGGAGCCTGTCTCGTGCCTCATTGCCGCCGAGCGACTCGAGATCGTCCAGGAGACAGTTCTGAGGTACTGGCGCGAGGACGCGGCACCTGGCCAACGCTTCGCTCCCTGGGCGCGGTCGCCGGGCCAGTAGAGGCGCCTGCCTGTGCCGCTAGGTGAACCCAATGAAGGACTCACCATGTCCCGCAGAACAACGTAGGGAGGCGTGACAGTTCCCCAAACGAATCCTGCCCGAGCGCGGTCCGACAGCCGGTCAGTGGTTCTCCATGGTGAACGGGCCGCCGCCGAAGGCGAGGTGGGCGAAGCGTTCGCCGATGCGCTGGTGGGTGGCGGGGTCCGGGTGCAGATGGTCGGGCAGCGGCAGTTCGGCGTGGTCGGCCTCGCCGTAGAGGTCGAGGCCGTGGAGGTAGTGCAGGTTCGGGTCGGTGGCGGCACGCTGCTGGACGATGCGGGCCAGCTCGTCCCGGATCACGGTGAGGGTCAGTTTCCCGGCGGCGCTCTGCGTGGGATCGCCGGTGGCCACGAACCGCAGTCGCCCCTCGCTCATCGCGCTGAGGTCCGGAGCGCTGGGTCCGGGCGTGGTCTCGTGGATGGCGCAGTAGATGGGCGAGACGACCAGCAGCGGGGTGGTGGGGTGGCCGTCGCGAATGGTGTCGAGGAATCCGTGGACGGCCGGGCCGAACGCGCGCAGCCGCATCAGGTCGGCGTTGACGATGTTGATGCCGATCTTGATGCTGATCATGTCGGCGGGGGTGTCGCGCATGGTGCGGGCGGTGAACGGGTCGAGCAGAGCGCTACCACCGAATCCCATGTTGACCAGCTCCACCTTGACCAGAGCGGCGGCCAGGGCGGGCCAGATCCCGGTTGGGGTGGCGGCGTTGGAGCCGTGGCTGATCGAACTGCCGTGGTGCAGCCAGACCTTGCGGCCGCTGGGCGGTGGTGTGTGGACGGGGGCGTTGGTGCGCAGGGCGGCCAGCTGGGTGGTCTCGTCGTGCGGCAGCCAGATCTCGACGTCCTTCTCGACGTCTGGCAGGTCGGTGAAGCGCAGGGTCTCCACCGGCCCGGGACGGGTTTGTGCGGTCCCGGAAGCCATGTCGATGGTGAGCGTGTCGCCCTCGGTCGCGCTGGCCTGGCCCGCGAGCCGCCCGTCGACGAGGAGCTCGTACACCCCGTCGGGGCGTGGAGGTGCTCCGACGTAGACCCGTTTGGTGGCCACGACGTCCAGCTCGACGGCGGTGGCCCGGGTACGGAAGGTCAGCCGCACTCCGGAGGGCTGTGACTCCGCCATGGCCAGCTGGCCGTCGGGGATCTGCTGCCGGGCGCGCGCGGGCAACCGGTGGGGCAGTACGCCGCGTTCGGTGCGCTCCAGGTCGAGGGCGCCGCGCAGGAGGCCGGCGGTGATGGGAGTGGTGGTCCAGTCGTGCTCGGTGTTCATCTCGTCGGTCTCTTCGATCAGAAGGGTCAGTTGGCAGAGGCGCCCGGCAGGGTTGGTCAGGAGGTGGTGGGCCAGGTGCGCAGCAGAGCGTCGAGCGCGTTGAGGATCTCGGTCCAGCTCTCCTGCGAGTCGGGGGCGCTGTGGCTGAAGCCGCCGGCGGTCTCCAGGCCGACGTAGCCGCTGAAGACGCTGCCCAGCAGCCGCACCGCGTGCGTCTGGTGCGGTTCGGCCAGGTTGTACCCGCGCAGGATTGCCCGCGTCATCTGGGCGTGCCGGACGCCGGCGCTGGCGGCCGCCGTCTGCGGGTCGAGCCGGAACTGGGCTGCGGCGAAGCGACCTGGGTGATTGAGGGCGTAGTCGCGGTAGACGTTCGCGAAAGCGGTCAGAGCGTCCTTGCCGGCCCGTCCGGCCACTGCGGTGGAGACCTGGTCGGCGAGTTCCTCCAGGGCGAGCAGAGCGATCTTGGTCTTGAGGTCGTGGGCGTTCTTCACGTGCGAGTACAGGCTCGCGGTCTTGACACCGAACCGCCGGGCGAGTTCCGCGGGGGTCGCCTGCTCGAAGCCGACCTCGTCGGCCAGCTCTGCCCCCGCCCGGACCAGGCGCTCCGTGGTCAGTCCTACTCGTTCGGCCCGTGCCATGTTCATCCTCCGAATCGCTTCTCATCCCTGACGTCAATGATTATGCATTTGCCTAACTCGATTAGGCAAATTAGCGTGTGCTTTATGAAGTCACTGACCGAGCAAGAGATTCGTACCGCGTTTGTGAACTGCACCAAGGGCGAGGCCAAGCGCCTGAGTGTCCCCCGTGACCTGGCCGAGCGGTGCTGGGGCGACCTGGACTTCCTGGGCTGGCGAGATCCCCGGGCCCCCGACCGGGCCTACCTCGTGACCGAGCTGGACGGCCGCCCGGTCGGCGTCCAGCTGCGCTCCTCCGGCGTCGACTCCTGGCAGATGCGGCGCAGCATGTGCTCGGTGTGCGTGACCACCCACACCGGGGGCGTCTCTCTGATGGTCGCGCCGAGGTCCGGGAAGGCCGGGCAGCAGGGCAACTCGGTTGGCATCTACATGTGCAGCGACCTGGCCTGCTCCCTGTATGTACGCGGGAAGAAGGACGCGGGCATCGGCGCACGCCTCCACGAGTCCCTCACCCTGGAGGAGAAGGTCCAGCGGACCGTGGCGAATCTCGCCGCGTTCATCGCCAAGGTGACCGCATGACCCGGGCCCGCCTCCTGGTCCCACCCGTATCGCCGCCGCTGTCCGGCCATGAAGTGGCTGACCGGGGCAACGGCTCGCAAGCTGATCACTGCCCTGGCCGGCCCCTGATCTTCGTTCCGTCCTCATCCGCCCTGTTGTCGTCATCGTCGAGGCAGAGCGCGGGGCCGCCGAAGAGGAGGAGGGCGAGCGTGACGGAGCCGTGTCCGAGGGGATGGGTGATGACGAGGCGTCGTAGGCCAGCGTCGCGAAGCCCTGCTCGGCGAGCTTGCCCGCGGACAGGCCGGCGGCCTGCTCCTTCACGCCGCCGCCGGGGTGGACGACGACGATCGCCGGGGAAGAACGTCGCCCACACCTGCGTGGCCCAGCTGCGCATGGAGGCCGCGCGCGATCCCGACAGTCCGCGCCTCACCTCACTCGTCGGCGAGCTGTCGGTCCAGGACACCGACTTCCGTCGCTGGTGGGCAGCCCATCACGTCGCGGTGCGCGGCGTCGGCACCAAGATGTTGAAACATCCGGTCGTCGGCGAGCTGGCCCTCGACCGGGACACCCTCGCCTTCACCACCGACGCCGACCAGCAGCTCGTGGTGCGGTCCGCCGAACCCGGCTCCCCGTCCCACGACGCGCTGCGCATCCTCTCCTCCTGGGCCGATGTATCGGCCCCTGCTCCCACCGACGCCGGTGCCGGCAGCTCGCTGCCTGGCTGACCCCGTCCCGCACAGGCCACTGGCTGAACGGCGCGGCCAGGGCCTCGCCTCCGTTCTCGGCCAGCCGCTGGTCGTCACCAGCTTCGCGACGGCGACCTGGGCCAAGCAGATGGTGGCGCCGGTGACGTCCCAGCGGCCGAGCCGGAATCCGTCCAGGAGGCCACGCCTGTGGAGTGACCTGCCTCACATGCTGTCACAGCGATCGATCACGCGGTGTCTTGAGGCCGAACGCCCTTGAAGCGGAGGAGACACCATGGCTGAGAACACCGATGTGGTCGTGATCGGCGGCGGATACGCCGGCGTGATGGCGGCCAATCGCCTGACGCGGGGCGACAACGTGACCGTGAGGCTGATCAACCCGCGCTCGACGTTCGTCGAGCGGATCCGCCTGCACCAACTAGTGGGCGGTTCCGACGACGCGGTCGTCGACTACCGAGAGGTTCTGGGCGAGCGCGTCCGGCTGGTGGTCGACACCGTGACACGAATTGACGCGGCCGAGCGCAGCGTGACGTTGGCGTCGGGCGGCACGGTCGGCTACGACTATCTGATCTACGCGGTGGGCAGCGGCAGCGCCGACCCGGCTGTGCCCGGGGCTGCGGAGTTCGCCTACCCGATTGCCACCTTCGAGGAGGCGGGGCGGCTGCGGCCGGTCCTCGACACCGCGCCCGCGACGGCCGCGGTGACGGTTGTCGGAGCCGGTCCGACCGGCATCGAGACCGCCGCCGAGCTGGCGGAGGCGGGCCGCGCCGTGACCCTGGTGTGCGGAGGGGCGCTCGGTCCGTACCTGCATCCGCGGGGTCGGCGCTCGGTCGCCAAGCGGCTGGCCAAGCTCGGTGTGTCCGTGCTCGAAGGCCCCGACACGAAGGTGACGGCGGTGACACGCGACGCCGTGCAGCTCAGCGGCGGCCGCAGGCTGCCGAGCACGGTGACCATCTGGACCGCCGGATTCGGGGTGCCGGACCTGGCCGAGCACAGCGGGCTGAGCACCGACGCTCTGGGCCGCCTGCTCACCGACGAGACGTTGACGAGCGTGGACGACGTGCGCATTGTCGCGGCCGGGGATTCGGCGGCACCGTCGGACCTGCCGCTGCGGATGAGCTGCCAGGCCGCGATGCCTCTGGGTGCGCGGGCCGCCGACACGGTGCTCAGCCAGATCGCGGGTGAGCAACCCTCGACCCTCAACCAGGCGTTCGCCGGCCAGTGCATCAGCCTGGGCCGACGCGCCGGCATCTTCCAGTTCGCCCACCGGTACGACGTCGCGCTGTGGTTTCACATCGACGGTCGCCCTGGCGCGAGGCTCAAGGAGTTCGTGTGCAGGGGCATAGTCAAGCATCTGGCCGACGAGGCACACGAGCCCGGTTCGTACAGCTTGCACCGAGTCTCAGGAGGTGCCAAGCGCCAGGAGTTGCTGCGGGCCAAGCGCGGCGAGGCGCCAGCCACCGCTGGACGGGCAGCCTAGCCAGGCACTCGTGGTCGATCCGGTCCGACCACAATGGATCCGGATCGCATGTCGTGCGGCGACGCCCCTATCGTGGGGCGCCGCTGCACGCACGCGTTCATCAGCGGCCCTTTGAGCAACGAATCGTCGTCAACTTGGCGTGTCACAGCCGTGCGCCGGGTGGTGTCCCACTCTCCACCGCACCGAACAGGTGCGTCAGATCGAACGGCTGCCAACGAAAAGGACATTGCCGTGGATGCACGCTTGAAGACCGTCGGCAACCAGGGCCGGCCGCGAAGGAGAGGGGTCGAGATATGAGCAACCACGCCACTGACCCGGCGACCGAGACGTTCGTCGCCCACCGCAACCTGCTCTTCACCGTCGCCTACGAGATGCTCGGATCGGCGGCCGACGCCGAAGACGTCCTCCAGGAGACCTGGCTGCGATGGGTCAAGGTCGACATGGAGCAGGTGAGCGACCAGCGCGCCTACCTGGTCCGGATCACGACCCGGCAGGCGCTCAACCGGCTGCGCACGATGAAGCGCCGCAAGGAGGCGTACGTCGGCCAGTGGCTGCCCGAGCCGCTGCTCACCGCGCCGGACGTGGCCGAGGATGTCGAGCTCGCCGAGAGTGTGTCGATGGCGATGATGCTCGTCCTCGAGACGCTGTCGCCGACCGAGCGCGCCGTCTTCGTGCTGCGCGAGGCCTTCGACGTCAGCTACGACGAGATCGCTGCCGCCGTCGACAAGAGCCCCGCCGCCGTCCGCCAGATTGCCCACCGCGCCCGCCGGCACGTCGACGCCCGCCGCCCCCGCCAGGCGGTCTCCCCGAGCAAGACCCGGGCGGCCCTGGAGGCGTTCCAGCGCGCGCTCGAAACCAGGGACCTACAGGACCTCCTCGACGTGCTCGCCCCGGAGGTCGTCCTGGTG
Organism: Streptomyces sp. NPDC058239; assembly: GCF_042882185.1. Classification (NCBI taxonomy): domain Bacteria; kingdom Bacillati; phylum Actinomycetota; class Actinomycetes; order Kitasatosporales; family Streptomycetaceae; genus Streptomyces; species Streptomyces sp. NPDC058239. The sequence goes on along the minus strand of NZ_JBHVWS010000094.1, from coordinate 6,082 downwards.
AGCGACGGCGGCGGCGTCAAGCGGGCTGCGCTGCGGCCGGTCATCGGCGCCGAGAAGGTGGCCCGCTTCTACCTCGGCGGCTCCGCCAAGGCCGGAGTCACGATCACCTGCGAGCCCACCGTGGTCAATGGCAACCCGGCACTCGTCGTACGCCTGGACGGCGATATCGACGGCGTCATGGCGATCGGTGTCGAAGACGCCCGCATCACCGGCCTCTACTACGTCCGCAACCCGGAGAAGCTGTCCCGCGTCGCATCCGAGACCCCGCTCACCCTGCGATGAATACCGGTGGCGGGTTGGCCACTTGGGGATTCGGTGCAGCGCCGAACCCCGTACGGTTCACCTCGCCTTCACCACCCGCCAGCGGGTCGGATTGGCCGAGACAGTCAGGTCGACGAGTGAGCGCGTTCACTGTGTCGCCGCAGGCGCCCTCCCCGACCGCGCAATGTCTCATGAGGCACAACGAAGTCTGGAGAACGACGGGACCGGACCGTGCTGCGCCGCACCGACGACATCGTGTTCTTGTACCCCCGGTCCGGTACTGGTTGGACCTCGCCGTGGCCGACATGAACCTGCGGCCGGGTACGGTCCTGGATGGGTTCATGTGACCTGCAACCGTGTCTCAGCGGGTTGATGTGTCATGCCCGGTTCACCGGACGCGCCGCGCTCAGCCCGCCGGTGTGGATGCCCAGGTCGAGGCCGGACCACCCGCACCGGGGAAGGCCCAGCAGAGGAACGGCAGGGTGAGACGAGGGTCGCGCAGGTGCCACCGGCTGCTGGCTGTGTAGGTGAAGGCGGGGATCGGGTGTCGGTGAGTTCTGGCATCGGTTCTCGATCGAGAGGCCGGGAGACGTCGGCGAGAACCGAGAGCACCGTGTAAGCGTGTTGGTGATCAGCGGCATGGTCCGAGCCGTGGGTCTGCGGGCGGAGCTGGTGCTGAGACGCAAGCAGCGAAGGACGGTCAGGATGTCGAGCCGGAGCTCGGCGGTACGAGCCTGTGGCGTCAGCGGGATTTCATGCTGCTGTGGAGCGGTCAGACGGTCAGCGAGATGGGCCCGGCGGTCACCCAGATCGCACTGCCGCTGGTTGCGGTCGTCGCGCTCAAGGCGAGCATGTTCCAGGTCGGGCTGCTGACCGCCGCCACCACGGCAGCGTTCGCGCTGATCGCTCTGCCCGCGGGCGCGCTCGTGGACCGCGGCTCCAAACAGCTGGCGGAGGAGCGGCCATGTTCGAGGTCTGGGCCGGGGTGGACCTCGGTGAGGAGCATCACTGCTGCGTGGTGCTCGAGGGGCAGGGCCAACGGCTGTGGGTGCAGCGCGAGTTCCAGCCGGCGATGTCGGCGGCGCGGACCCGGCAGGCGGCGGAGAACGCCGACGGGGCGGCGTGCGCCGACGCGGTGTCGGAGTACGCCGCCCTGCAGTGGGACGAGCTGCGGGGCGCGGCCCCCAAGTTGCGGACCGGTCCTTCTCCCGCTGCTTCGGGTCGCGGTTGAACAGAGCGACGTGGACCAGAAGTAGCCGAGCACGGCCGGCCCCAGGCACCAGACGACGGCCAGACACCCGCTGTTGCCGATCTCGCTGCCGGGCAGCAGTCCGCGCAGCGTCTCGATGGTGGGCATGAACGGCTGGTACTCGGCGGTCGGCTGGAACCAGCCCGGCATCGCATCGACCGGCACGAAGGCGGTGGAGAGCAGCGGCAGGACCATCAGCGGCAGGGCGTTGTTGCTGGCCGCCTCGGCGTTCGGACTGGACAGGCGCATCCCGACCGCGATCCAGGTGAGCGCCAGGGCAACGAGCGTCAACAGCCCCAACGCCAAGATCCACTCCAGGGCGGCGGCATCCGTGGTCCGGAACCCTATGGCCACCGCGACGGCCCCGACGAGGCCCACGCTCATCACGCACTGCAGCACGCGGTGGTCGGTGTTCCGCTCATCCGTAGGCAGCCGCCTCTAGGATGATCATTGCGGAAGTCCAGTGGTCGCCCCGGAGGTGTCATGCCCCTGCAGATGAAGTTGAGCGCGATAACACTCGACTGTCCTGATCCGCTGACTCTGGCGGCGTTCTATCAGCAGGCCACCGGCCTCGCACCTCACCCGAAGTCGAACGCCGACTTCGCGGGCCTCAACCGTGAGGACGGCCTCTTCATCGGTTTTCAACGGGTCGACGGCTACCGGGCTCCACACTGGCCTGACCAGACCGTTCCCCAACAGCTGCACCTTTGCTTCGACGTCGTGGATCTGGACGAGACCGAGGCCCGGCTGCTGGAGCTGGGCGCGGGCAAGCCGGATCACCAGCCTCATGAGGCCGCCAGGGCGCGGGTTCTCACTGATCCGGCTGGTCATCCCTTCTGCATCTGCCGAGGCTGACTGGGGGATTCAGGAGGCACAGAGGAACCGCTGCCGCCCCGGCCAGTGCCTGTGTCGGCGACGGGCCAACTACGGTGCTCAGTCACATCACAGCTGTGACTGAGCACCGTAGTTGGCACTGTCCGCCAAATAGAGTGCTCCGGCCCCGGGGCGGGTGGGCCAGTGTCGCGGTCCCCGCGCCAGTCCTTCGAAGGAGAGTCATGTCCTTTCCCGAGCTTCCCCAGTCTGCGCCTGGTGAAGTGCTGTTGGTCTGCACGTGCTATGAGGATGGCAAGGCCCTGTGGGCCGGGCTGCTCGACGAGGTCGGGGGCCGCCGAGAGGGCGACGTGTTCATCCTCGGGGGCGACGGGGTGCGGCTCCGCCTGGTCCAAGGCAGTGGATGGGACTACCTGCACGGCGGCAATGTGCCGGCGCTTGTCCCGGGCGGCGGCCTCGCGCCTCCGGTCGTCGCATTGGCAGACATCCCTGTGGTGTACGGCGGGGATGGGCCGTTGCTGGTGGACCTGGCGGCGATACCCGGGCGCGGCGTCCGGGTCCCGTCGGCCCGGCTCGGCGAGATTCTGGCCGCCCTGCTGGGCGGCGGGCTCGCGTTCGACGACCTGGTGCGCAACATGGACCGGTACGGCATGTACCAGGGGGACGGTGGCCGGCCGGCCTTCCCCGCGCCGACGGTGCCGACGTGCCGGCCCTTCCCGGCACTGCCCTCCACCGCCGCGGCCCTGCTGGTCCGAACCTCCTTCGACGACGAGGAGGGCTGGCACACCCTGCTCGACGAGCTGGGCGGGGCCGACGAGGACGGTTGGGTCGGCGTGGACCTGGACCCGGACGAGATCGACGCGGAGAACTACCCGTTGGAGGCGCTGGTCGTCGACGACCGGGCCTTCGAGGGCCTTTGGCCGGGCCAGGTGCCGGCGCTGGTCCCGCCCGAGAAGCACACCACGCTGGTCGCGCTCGCCGAGGCCAGGACCTTTGCCGAGCCCGGCCGACCGCTGACCGTCGTCGACCTGTACGACACCCCGGGGCAATCCGCTGTCCTTCCGTGCCGCGAGGTCGGATCGATGGCTTGCAACCTGGAGATCGGAAACATGGACTTCCACGAGTTCGTCGTCGTGGAGGGCATGGAGCAGTGGTGGGAGGGATGATCAGCGGATCTCTGGCCGGATCAGGTTCGGCCGTGGTCGTCACGGGCGTATCGGCTCCAGGTTTCCGCCCGCTTCCGTGACCAGTCGGGTGGCGGTCTTGTCGTGTCGGCCGAGCGCCCTGCCGATGACGGGGACCGATCCGCACACCGACAGAAGCCGAGATCGGAGAAGGCCACTGATCAGCGGTGTGGCTGAGTTCCCTGCGCACCATCTCTGACGCTCGAGGTGCCAACTCAAGCGCGCAGGTGCCAACTGAAGCGCTCGGCCTCAGTACCCGTGACTGAGCATTCGAGTCGGCGCGTTCGCCAACCACGGATACGCCGGTTGCTGCGGGGCCGTCCGTACCGCCGCCGACTTCGCGGGCGATCTGGACGAGGCAGCCGTGGAAGAACGCGAGTCCACGATCCGCAGCGTACTCAAACGCCCCGCCGACCCTGCGGACTACCTGGACGCCCCCGACGCCGAGCGAGTCGTGGCCGCGGCAGCCCTGGTTGTCGCACAGCACCCTGACGGCGAGCCGGCGTGTTCGAACTACGGCCTGTCGGAGGATGCTCTCGGTGAAAGGTGCTTGTCATGCCGCGGATGCCGAAGGTCGAGCTGTACGCGGCGATCCGGCGCGAACAGCCTCGGCCGCCGGCTGACGGGGCTCGTCGGCGGTGACCGGGGGAGGGGGCGAGTGGCCGGTGTTCTCGCTCAGCCCCACCAGCGCGTCGGCGACCGAGGCGTGGACGGGCGCCGACGGTTACGCGTAACCCTGACTCAGCTGCAGCGCGGGAACTCTCAACGGGGCCGGCTGATACCCCCGGTTCAGGCGGCGGGCTGGGAAATGAAGACTCGTTCCAGCAGGGTGTGCAGGGAGTCCCGCTCCTGGTCGCTGAGCCTGTCCAGGCCCTCCTGTGTGGCGCGCATCTTCGCGCGAATCGTGTCGGTGACGCGCTCGCCCTCGGCTGTGAGGACGACGTTCTTGATGCGCCGGTCGGAGGGGCTGGGCTCGCGGCGCACCAGGCCGCGCTTCTCCAGCCGGTCGATGATCCCGGTCATGTTGGAGGCGTCGCAGGTCAGGGTGTGGGCCAGGGCGCGCATCGCGGCGGGGCCCCGGCGCAGCACGGTCAGTGCCTTGCCCTGGCTCGCGGTGAGGTTCTCGCTCGCCGCCGCGACCGTGAAGTCGCCGTAGTAGGCACCGAGGGACACCGAGAGCAGCTCCATGAGCCGGGCCGTATCGACGCGGGCAGTTCCTGTCATGGGAGTCACTTTACCCAGGAAACTTGACAATCTCAAATATCTACATTTACCGTCTTCTCATTGCTTGAAGTTATCAACCATCAAAGTTATCAAGTACATACGAGGAGCACCTCCGTGACCGTCACTGCGTCTTCGGCCCCCCGCGCGGCCGAGATCCTGTCCCGGCCCGTCGCGCTGAACGGCCTGACCGTCCCGAACCGCATCGTGATGGCGCCGATGACGCGCATGTTCTCCCCGGGCGGCGTCCCCGGTGAGGACGTGCGGTCGTACTACGCCCGTCGCGCCGCCGCGGGTGTGGGCCTGATCGTCACAGAGGGGACCTACGTCGGTCACGAGTCGGCCGGGCAGAGTGACCGTGTGCCGCGGTTCCACGGTGAGGAGCAGCTGGCGGGATGGGCGAAGGTCGCCGAGGCCGTTCACGCGGCGGGCGGCACGATCGTCCCGCAGCTGTGGCACATCGGCATGGTGCGCAAGCAGGGCGATGCGCCCTACGTCGACGCCCCCGCCATCGGCCCTTCCGGCATCCGCGTCGACGGCACCGAGGGCACCGGCAAGGCGATGACCCGGCGCGACCTGGACGACGTCATCGGCGCTTTCGTCGAGGCTGCCGCGGCCGCCGAGCGCATCGGCTTCGACGGCGTCGAACTGCACGGCGCCCACGGCTATCTCCTCGACCAGTTCCTGTGGGCGGGGACGAACCGCCGTACCGATGTCTACGGCGGCGACCCCGTGGCCCGGACGAAGTTCGCGGCCGAGATCGTGGCCGCGGTCCGCGAGACCGTCTCGCCCGAATTCCCGGTGATCTTCCGCTACTCGCAGTGGAAGCAGGAAGCCTACGACGCGAGGCTCGCCCAGAGCCCGGAGGAGCTGGATGCGATCCTGACCCCGCTTGCCGCGGCCGGCGTCGACGCCTTCCACGCCTCCACCCGCCGCTACTGGCTCCCGGAGTTCGAGGACTCGGACCTGAACCTGGCGGGCTGGACCAAGAAGCTAACCGGCAGGCCCACCATCAGCGTCGGCTCGGTCGGCCTGGACGGCGACTTCATCCGCGCGTTCGCGGGCGAGGGTGCCGCGGTCGGCAGCATCGACAACCTCCTCGACCGCTTGGAGCGCGACGAGTTCGACCTGGTCGCCGTCGGCCGCGCCCTGCTCCAGGACCCGGAGTGGGCGGCAAAGGTCCTGGCGGGCCGGGTCGAGGAGCTGAAGCCGTACGACGCAGCGGCGCTGAAGACGCTGAGCTAGTGTCCTGCGCCCGAGATTCGTCGTTAGTTCATGCATGAGTGCTTCTTCGGGTGTGCCAGCACCGCGTCGTGGTCCGAAGCTGGAACCGTTG
>NZ_JBHVWS010000093.1:0-24625 GCF_042882185.1 Streptomyces sp. NPDC058239 | reverse complement strand
ACCCGACGATCTCGGCCTTGAACTCCGGCGTGAACGAACGGCGAGGGCGGCGAGGCTTCTTCTTCCCCATGCTCTCCATGACGGACATCCTCCCGAGGCCGAAGCCCCTGATCTCGAATGTCCGTCAAAGCGGATCAAGCCCATCCGGCCCTGCTCGATCAGGGCGGCCACCTTGTCCCGGTTGACCTTGGACCACTTGCTGCGCGGCTTGCGCGGGGTGAACCGCTGAAGCCACCACTGGTCGTCGAACTTGGCCTTCTGGCCGTCGATCCAGCCGTAGCAGAGTGCCACGTCGAGCGCCTGGGCGTAGTCCAGCGCGACGATTCCGGGGCCCTTCTTGCGAAGCTTGAGCCAGATGCCGGACGAGGCGGCGTGGTTCTCGCCGAGCCATGCCTGGAATGCCTCGGCGGATTCGAATGCGACGATCTCCAAGTCCTGAGTCACCCCTGCAGCGAACCACACCCGGCCGATTGTCATGACGCATTCGAGCACGGCCCCGGATGCAGGATGCCCCTGGACCTGCGTGATCATTTCTGTTCTCGACGCAGAACGATCATGCAGGAGCCACGGGCTTGCTCAACGATACGACGTTGCTGCTCGACCTCGACGGGGTGTCCGTCGCGCGAGTTGAGCGGCTGGCCGACGGAAGGCGCCGAGTTCACCTGGTCACGGCCGACGAGACAGCCAGGGCCTGCCCGGCCTGCGGGGTGTTCGCCACCCGGGTGAAGGGCTCGGCGGAGCCCGGGCTGGTCGTCCTCGACATCTCCGCAGCCGACGAAGCAACCGCCCACACGGACATGACCGCACTCGAACAGCAGTGGGCCACATCAGGGATCGGGCCCGTACGGAAAGTGCCCGGTGAACCAGGAGTCGAAGCACGCATGTACGCAGACACCCGGCGGCTCCGACTGTCTGTCTTGCCGAGCTGCGGCAGGCCGAGAACCGGGTCCGCGAGCTTGAGGTCAAGGAGCAGCGTGCCCGGCAGCGGGCGCGGGCGGAGCAGTCGTGGAAGATCCAGCCCCGGCGGTCGGGTGAGACGGCGATGCTGCACCGCGGGGGCTGCGGCCTGTACAGCGCGCAGCTCGGGTTCATCAACCGGCAGGAGGCGATCATCGCCCTGGACGAACCGGACATCGAGGCGCGCCAGATCTGCAACCCGCAGACGGGGCTGGTGGACGGGTAGGCCGTACGGACCGTCCGGCGCGCTTCGGGGGCTCAGGACCTGGTCGGTCGTCCTGCTCGCGGCCTGCGTAAACGACCGCGCTGTTGCTGCACACCTCGACGGCCCCGACATCGCAGCAGTGTCCCTCGGCGAAGTACTCACCGTCCTGGACCGGTACCCAGCCTCGTCCCTGGAAAGTAGTGGCGCTCCCACCGGTAGTGGTGGTGAGGAGTGCGCCGAGCTTCCTTCGAACGGCATCTGCCGATCTCTCGGCTTCCAGTTCATCGACGAACGCAATGTGACATTCGCGGACCGAGTTCTACAAGCCAACCACTGGGCCATCAACGCCAGCACTGCCCTCACACGAAGGTGACGTCCAGTCACCTGGATCCCAGGTGACGCGCAAAGCCCGCATGAACCGCCCCGACACCTTGCCGACCAAAACGACACCTCACCGACAACCGCCCCGTTGGGACCACTCCCAGCGGGGCATTTCGTCCTCGTTCGTCGGCATCCTCAGTGTCGCACCCGTCGGCATTTTCGACCTCCTCCGTCACCGCATGAGGTGACCTTTTGGACACGCGGATCTCCTCGACTTGTCGGGAACTTCTCGGCGTCGGCCGCTTGCCGGTCGCGCCGATATTCAGAAGGCTCCGGCCCTTCGGGGGCTGTTGAGGGCTGATCACGGCGCTACGGCTTGACAAACGGCCCCTTCACGGCCCCGGTCCGGGGTGGGGCTTCGGCCGGAGACGAGTTGGGTGACGTCGACGGTGCCGGCCCCGGTCTGCGGCTCGGGGATGAGAGTCCATAGGGCTGCCAGTACGGCGAAGGTGGCCAGCAGAGCGGCGGCTCCTGTGCGACCCTTCGCCCAGCGGGCCCGGAAGCGGATCGGGTCCTCGATCAGGACCTTGGAGAGCCCCGCAGCCGCGAGGGAGACGGCGAGGATGACGGCCGTACGGCTCCAACCCGTCATGCCGAGGCGTTCCTCGTTCAGGAGCAGGTAGATGGGCCAGTGCCACAGATAGAGGCTGTAGGAGACCAGGCCGCACCAGCGCAGGGGAGGCGCGGCGAAGACGCGGCCTACGGTAGTGCGGGGTGCTTGGGCGAGGCAGGCGATGAGCAGGGCGGTGGCCAAGGCGTGGAGGAAGAGTCCGCCCTGGAAGAGGGAGAGGTCCTTCTGCCCGTCGGCCAGGGCCCAGTACACCCCGATCCCGCATGCCAGGGCCAGACTCCCCCAGGCTGCGGCCCGTTCGCCGACGCGGGCCAGGAGGCGGGTGGCCGGTGGTGTGGCCATGAGGGAGCCGAGAAGGAGCGAGAAGGCTCGGGTGTCGGCGCCCTCATAGACGCGGGTGGTGTCGCCCGGGACGGTGAACACGATCATGAGGACCAGTGAGACGGCGGCTCCGGTCGCGGCCACGGCGGCGACACGTCGGCCACCGTTGCGCCCGCGGGCCAGCAGGCCGATGGCCAGGGGCCAGACCAGGTAGAACTGTTCCTCGACCGCGATGCTCCACAGGTGGCCGAAGATCCGGGTGTCGGCCGCGTTCCAGTATCCGACCTGGTCGGCGATGAAGTGCCAGTTGGCGAGGTTTGCCGTCACCCAGGGCGCGTCGTCGAGGGCGTAGCGGAGCAGGGGTGGTGGACCGAGCGCCCAGACGAGGAACAGGGTGCCCGCGATCGTGACGGCGAGCGCCGGCAGCAGGCGCCGTGCGCGCCGCCCCCAGAAGGCGAGGAGGTCGATGCGGCCGTCCCGCGCCTGTGTCTCCTTCAGCAGGAGGCCGGTGATCAGGAAACCGGAGAGGACGAAGAACAGGTCGACGCCGAGGAAGCCGCCGCCGAAGTGGCCTGCGTGGAAGAACAGCACACCCAGGACGGCCAGGCCGCGCAGACCGTCCAAGGGTGCGATGTGCCGCTTGTCGGACGGTGCGGGGACGGCCTTCGTGCAGGGGCGGCGATGGGTGCGCACGGGTTTCGTCGGGGTGGGCATGGGTCTCCAACGAGATGAGCGAGCCGGCCCGTTTCGGGCCCAGCACCAAGGAGGTCGAGGCGGACCGGGCACTGAACCCGAGCTGCCTTCCGGCCGGTATGCGTTCCGGCAGGACGATCGCTGTCCGGTGGTGGACTACTTGCAGCTGAGCTGGGCGTAGACCTTGTCGCCGGTCCACGACCCGGTGGCCCACTGGTCCACGACGGCCGGGGTGAAGCCGTACTGCTTGTTCAGCTGTTCGCCGAACCATTTGGTGAAAGCGGCCGAGCCCTGCTGGCAGGAGTGGATGCCGTCCTTGCCGCGCTGTGCCGTGGCAGCCGTGTTGTCGGTGCCCCACAGGGCGGAGGCGTCGAGGAAACGGACCGTGTTCGGGTGCATGTCCGCGACCTCCTTGGCGGACTTCGGCGCGGTCTTGATCGCGGCCTCGTGTGACTTGTAGAAGTCGTCCACCTTGAAGGGGGGCGCGGACACGATGAGAAGTTCGGCGCCCGCATCGTTGACCGTCTTGGCCAGACGTTCGTAGGCGCCGCGTTGTTCGCCGGGGGTTCCCCAGTCGTAGGTGGTGATCTGGTAGGCGACGACGTCCGGTTTGAAGGACTTCAGCTCTTTCGGGAGCCTCTCCCAGGTGGGCTGCGCGATCTCCCCGACGACACCGCCGCCCCCTGCGGCGGCGATCGACTTGAACTCCACGTGGCCGGCCTTCATCGCCGCGCCGAGGGGCGGTGCCTGAACCTCGCCGATGGAGTCGCCCATCCACAGCAGCCGGTGCGGCTTCGTGGCGTTCTTCCGGCCGTCGGGCGTCTGCTGGTCACCGGCCGTGGCAGTGCTGCGGTCGGCGGCGGTGTCGGAGCCGTTGCCGGAAGCTTGGCAGGCGGTGACAGCGAGTGCGGCCGTCGTGGCGGCGAGGACGAGTCCCGCGGCACGGCGGGCGGGTCGCTGAAGAAGAGGGAAGGGCGTGTTCTTGCTGTTCATGTCTCCAGCAGAACCCGCGAGGAGGCCGCCTGGGCGGGCCATCATCGTTCCGTCACATGCCGGAAGAAGGACGGCTATACAGGGCGAGCAGTACGGTCATCCGGCCTTCGGGAAGCTGAAGACGTAGCGCTCTTCGACGAACCAGAGGAGAAGCCGTTCCAGCGCTTCCATCGTCTGGGCACGGTTCCCGCCGCCGTCGTGGAGGAGAACCGTCGGCCCCGTGGAGAGCTGGTCCTTCACCGTGCGGACGATCGTGTCCGCACCGGGCTGCCGGAAGTCGCCGGGGTCGACGTTCCAGCCGAGGTTCCGCATCCCGTGGGCTGCCGCGATCTGACGGCTCTGCGCCGTGAAGGCGCCGCCCGGGGCCCGGTAGTACCAGATCCGTTCGCCGCCGGACGCCTCGTCGATCATGCGCTTGGCGTCGAGGATCTCCTTCTCCTGGTAGGACACCGGCTTCTTGTCCATGGCGACATCGTGGCTGACCGAGTGATCGCACAGCCGGTGCCCCTCGGCGACGATCCGCCTGACGAGGTCGGGATGGGCGGCGGCATTGGGGCCGGTCAGACAGAAAACGGCCTTGGCTTTGTACCGCTTCAGCAGCTCCAGGGCCTTCTGAGTCCAGCGCGGGTCCGGACCGTCGTCGAGGGTGAGGTTCACCGACTTCCCGTCGTCCTCGGACTCCCGGACGATGGCCATGTCCACGGTCGGTGCGGGCAGCGCGGGGTCGATCGTCGTGCTTGCCCCAGCCGTCTTGCCCCCGGCGGCCCCGGCGGCCCCGGCAGGCTGACCGGCACCTCTCTCCGCCAGAACCGCGAAGGCGGCCGTTCCGGTCAGAGCCAGAGCCGCGGCGGTGACCACCGCCCGCCGTAGGGTGCCGACGCGCCTGCCGTTGCTGCCTCGGGTGTTGTTCGTGTCGTTGCTCATGCGCCCGACGGAACCGCCCGCCGTACCGCGAACGGCCGGCCGTCACCGTTTCGTCAAGGAATGCGGAACCGGGCGTCATACGCTTCCAGCACCCTTGTCAGAGAAGACCCCCATGCCGCGCAGCCGGAGAAGAGAGCACCACCGATGGCACGAGTCCTGCTCGTCGAAGACGACCCCGCCGTACAAAGGGGCGTCACCCTCGCGCTGAAGCGCCGTGGCCATGAAGTAGAAGTCGCGGCAAGCGGGGAGACGGGACTCCTCACCCTGGAACGCTACCGGCCCGACCTGGTGCTGCTCGACCTGATGCTGCCAGGGATGAGCGGCCTGGAGGTGTGCCGCCGGATCCGGGAGAGCAAACAGATCCCGATCATCATCCTCTCTGCCCGCGGTGACGAGATCGACATGGTCGTCGGCCTGGAAGCAGGTGCCGACGACTACATCACCAAACCCGCCAGCGGGGAGATCATCGAAGCCCGGATGAAAGCCGTCCTGCGCCGGGTCGCCCCCGCCCAGGACAGCCCCGCGGCCACGCCCACGGGGGCAGAGCACCATGGCGACCTCACCGTGGACCGCACCAGCCTGGTCGTGGCCAAGCACGGCACGGAGCTGACCCTGGCTCCCTCCGAACTCAAGCTGCTGCTGTTCCTCACCGCCACACCCGGTCAGGTCTACTCCCGCCACCAGCTCCTGGAACAGGTCTGGGAGCACTCCTTCTACGGCGACGTCCGTCTCGTCGACGCCTGCGTGATGCGGCTGCGCGCCAAGACCGAGGACGATCCGCGCAAGCCGGAGTACGTCCAGACGGTACGCGGCTTCGGCTACCGCTTCGGCCCCCTCTGATGAACCTCAAAATCCGCTTCCCCAGGGGGCTGCGGGCACGGATCGTAGTCGCCGTGCTGCTGGCCGTCGCCTTCGGCGCACTGCTCACCGCGGGCCTCACCTTCCACCAGGCCCGCTCCTCCGTCCTGGAACGCACTCAGAACACCGCCGTCGCCGACCTGCGCATCCAGCTCGACTCCCTCGCCCCTGGCCTGACCTTCCCACCCCGCGCCGAGGACCTGCGCGGCCTGTCCCTCCAACTCGACCGGGCCGGAGGCTCCCGCACCTGGCACTCCTCCGCCTCCTACCAAGGCGGCACACCGGTCCCGGCTTCCCCCGCACCCCCCGTGCCCAAAGAGCTCCGCGAAGCTGTCCAGGCAAGCGGCCAGGCGACGTACCAGCGCATCGAACGCGATGGCCGCCCCTGGCTGGCCGTCGGCATGCCCGTCGCCTACGCCGCGGAGCCCGAACGGCCCGCGAGCGCGGACAAGCTCTCCGGGCTAACCGTGTACGTCGCCTTGCCCCTCGACGCCGACCAGGCCGACATCTCCGCCCTGGTCACCGCCGCCGAGGCCGGGGCCATCCCCGCGCTTGCCCTCGCCCTCATCCCCGCCCTCTTCGCCGCCCGCAGCGTCCTGCGCCCCGTACGACGCCTGCGCAGCGGCGCCGAACGCATCACCGCCGGCGAACTAGACACCCGCCTCGACACCGAGGGCCACGACGAACTGACCGATCTGACCCGCTCCTTCAACACCATGGCCGAAACCCTGCAAAAGGACGACGCCGAACTGCGCCGCATGGAAGCCGGAGCACGCCGCTTCGCCGCCGATGTCGCCCATGAACTGCGCACCCCCCTCGCAGCCATGACCGCCGTCACCGAGGTTCTCGACGAGGACGCCACCTCCGGCATCCTGCCCCCCGACACCGCCGACGCCGTCCAACTCATCTGCGAGGAGACCCGCACCCTCGCCCGCATGGTCGAAGACCTGATGGAGGTCTCCCGCTTCGACGCCAAGGCCGCCCCGCTGCACGCCGAGGAACTGGACCTGCGCACCATCGTGACCAAGACCCTCCAACTGCGCGGCTGGGCCCACGACGAACGCGTCACCGCCGACATCCCCACCCCGGTACCGGTACGCGCCGACCCCCGCCGCATCGACGTCATCCTGGCCAACCTCATCGGCAACGCGCTGCGCCACGGCCTCCCACCGGTCACCGTCTCCGCCCGCGCAGAGAACGATCACGCGGTCATCACCGTCACCGATCACGGCCCCGGTATCCCCGACGACGTACTCCCGCACATCTTCGAACGCTTCTACAAAGCCGACACGGCACGCACTCGCTCCGAAGGCAGTGGCCTTGGCCTGGCCATCGCCTACGAGAACGCCCACCTGCACGGCGGAACCCTGACCGCGGCAAACGCCCCCCACGGTGGTGCCGTCTTCACTCTCACCCTGCCCCCGGCCGACCCGCAGGAACAACGATGACCCGCCTCCCGTCCCGGTCCCGACGCACCTCCCGCACCACGGCAGCCGCCCTCGGGACCCTGACTCTGTCCACCTTGCTCATCGCCACAGCCGCCGGCTGCGCGATCGGCCCCACCAACCCCGTGCACGCCGGCCCCCCGGCCTCCGGCATCCAGCAACCCGGAACCGAAGCCCGCTTCGTACGCCTCTACTTCGCCGGCCCCACCGGCATCCGCGCCGTCTCACGCCCCACGGACCGACCACTCAGCCCCCAGCAAGCCCTCGACCTCCTCCTGGAGGGCCCCACCCCCGCCGAACGCCAACGCGGCCTGACCAGCCAAGTAACGCCGATGGCCAGCCAGCTCACCGCCACCACGGCCGACGGAGCCGTCGACGTCCTCGTCCCCCAAAAAGTCAGCACCGGTGACCTCGACGTCACAGCGGTCAGCCAGATCGCCTGCACCGCCGCCCACGCCAACGTCCCCGGCAACAAACCCCCCACACAGATCGACATTCGCATCCACGAGAACCACATCCGCTCCCAGACCCCCTGGACGGTCCGCTGCGGCCCCAACGGCGATGTGACACCAGTAACCGGCTGACACAAGAGGCTGTTGTCTTTCCGTACTTGATCGCTGACTTTCTGCTGGTCAGGCGTGATGTGGCGGGTTCCGTGACGGGTCTATCAGGAATCAGGCTCTGTTCCGTAGTCGGTGGTGACGGCAGGTAACTGGCGTCGTCGACGTTGTATGCGAGATGCCAACTCCCTTGCGGCAACGGTGTTTTCAGGGCTACCGGCCCTGCTGGTCCGCTACCTCAATCAGGGCCGCGCCGAAGGCGACCGCCCTGTGACGACCCCCCGCCGCCTCGCCCGGCTCCTGCTCACCCACCCCGAGCACCGGTGGACCAGAGACACCGACCTGGCCCCGACCTCATTTTCAGCACCGAATAGCGCAGAGTCGGAACACCACCACTTCACCACGCGGACACGGCCGACGCCCTGGTGGTCGGGTTCACGGGGCCGCGGCTGCGGCCGCACCACCTGGCCCTCGCGGTGGGGGACGAGGGCGGCCCGGTCCGGTTGTCTGCCCGGCTGGAGCCCGTTCTCGCGGCACGTATCGGCTCTGCCCTGACCAGTTCGACCGTGGTGGGAGACCGCCGGGCGCAGGGGGAGACGTACACGCGGGTGGAGACCCACCTGGTCGTGGAGGTGCTGGCCGGGTCGGGGAGGCACGGGAACCTCACCGTGGTCCGGATGCGGTGAGGGTGCCCCACGCTCGACTGCCAGCCAGGGAGCGACCTCGTACTTCACGACGGTGTCGGCGCAGCCCTTGGCGAGCTTCTCGAGCGCGGCCCGCTCCTTGTTGTCTGCGGTGAGTTTCCAGCGGAGCTTCGTGCCGACCCAGTCGGCGCCGTAGGTGCACTGCGCGGAGGCGGCCGGCGGGAGCCACTCGGCCGGGTCCCGGTCGGCTTTGGACCAGTTCGTCTTCGCAGTAACGGCGACCAGGGAGCGTTCGGCGTCGAGGTCGTTCGCGTACTGCTGATCGAGGAGTGGCTCCAGAGCGGTGGACACCTCGCTCCACGGGCGCTCGCCGCCGAAGCCCCACATCTCGGAGAGGACGAACCCCTCGGTCTCGGCCAGACGCCGCCGGAACGCGGCAAAGCCGCTGTAGGACCAGGAGACATCCGGGCTGCTGTTGTCTCCGTCGCGCGGGAAAAGAACCAGCCCCATGTGCCCTCCCTGCTTGCCGAGCACCCAGGGTCGAGGAGATCGGGCAGCGCGGCAACTGAGATGATCTCGGTGTGGCTGGTGTGATCGGGCCGGCCATGGAGCCCCAACTGCTGTCGAAACTCTCGTCGACAAACGCTGCTGGACGTGAACGAAGCCACCGGATGCACCGCCGTGGACGAAGGTGCCCTCCGGGTCATCTGAGGAAGCGGAAAACTGTGCCGCTCTCGTCGGGAAGGCATTCGAGCTGGAAGACGTTGGCCCATTCTTTGTGGTCTCCGTCCGGTGCGCCGATGCACAGGTCTTTCCGCTGGTCTGCCGGTACGAGGCGGATGTGGTCGGCTCGGAGACGGAATCTTCCTCCGTGGTCGCTGGTCTTCTCCAGGTGGAACTCTTCGGCCTCATCGAGTTCTCGAGAGCCGCAATAACCGATGGTCACAGCACCGCCGTCCTGGATTGATGCGCCCAGGATGCCTGGACACCGGGGACTTTCGTCCTTCTTGCCGGGGAAAATGAGCCGGTAGATGCCGTTCCCGGCTTCCTCCAGGGTGACCCGGTCGCTCTCCCTCGTGGTACACGGTGATTGACGGACAGCCCGCAAGAGAACTGCCCCCGATCGATTCACCTGGGCAGGGGCCATTCATCTGCGGCGGGTGCGGGATTTGAACCCACGGTGACATCACTGCCACGACGGTTTTCAAGATCGTTCGTGGACTTGACTGACTTGTGCGTCATCCGCCGACGGGGTCAGCCAGTGCGCGCCTAACGCGAGTCTGTGTCTCCTCAGGGAAATCAGAGACCAGGTCGAGCACTTGTGCACGGTCAGCCGGCGAAACGAGCATGGGATCTTCGAGATCCCCGAGGGCGAGGAACCCGTGTTGAATGTCATGGGCCTGCCTGGCAACGGACACAACACCTGAAGCACCGTCAAAGCTCGGGTTCTGGCACACATTCCGTGAAAGAGCTTGCCGGCTCTCGCCAGCAGAAGGCGCCCAAGTCATGTGAGCTGCGCGGACCACGCGTCACCGGGGTCCGGTGAGCCGGGACTCGAGATCGCTCACGGAATGTGTGCCAGAACCGGTTCTCGTGAACATCTATCGCTCCAGTGATCGCTAACCGCTGCTCAAACTCGTCGACAAACGCTGTCGCTGAAGATGAACGAAGCCATTCCCGTGGAGGGGAAACGCACAGGCGGCAGGGTGCAGCAAGCAGCACGGGTGCGGGAGATGTATGCAGCAGCCGTGCATACATCGCGCGTGAAACATCACAGGACTGCGATGTTATGCAGCCGCCGCTACCCTGCTGCCTGCGCAGCACCCGTGAGCCGCCTGGCCCATGCAAATGCTGCGCTGCACTCACGTCGATTGGCATCGTCCTGCGTCGGTGCTCTATAGAGCCAGGAAGCGCTCAACCCTCTGTTGCAGGTCAGGGGGCAGACCAGTCAACTTCGAGACGATCACGCGAAGCTCTCGGCCGAGTTCGGAAAACTCGGCCCAGACCGATGGGTTCCTGGTGAGAACCGCGGACAGCAGATCGCCTTCGTACATGTCCCCCTCTGCCATCGGGTTCTCCCGCAGTACCTCCAGTGCCAGTGGCAGGAGGTAGGGCAGACCTATGTCCTGCCCTATCAACAAGCGCATGTCCTCGACGGCCAGCTCGCCGATCGGCTGACGCCGCAAGGCGTGTGCAGTAGCGACAAGACGGGTGTCGTCGGCTGACGGGGCTGGCCAGCGGGCGCGTTCAAGCTCTTCAAGGGAACGGTCCCGATTCAAGGGGCGCGTCACCGATCGATTGTCCTACTGAGCCGAAGCACGGTAGCTGTCACCTGCGGCGTCGACTGACCTGCGGCTTCGACCAGGCGAAGCACGATGGTTGTCACCGGGACGGCACGCCGTCTGTCACCAGCAGCGCGCAAGCACAGACGCCCAACAGCCCCGACGGATGGAAGCTGCGTCAGAACCCGTGCGCCGAGCCGTGGCGAGCGTCGCTTCAACCGGTCACAGACCGGCGACGTCCCGGGCCCTTTTCAGCACGGGCGCCGATGCGGGGGCTCCCCGACGCTTGTAGGCGAGGACGGCTCGAATGCTGTCCTCCAACGACCCGGCGGCCGGCTCGGTACGGCGGTCCTGGGCCTGAAGGATTTCGGACTGGGCCGCCGCCTCCGTGAAGGCGGTCCCGGGTTCGCGGTGGTGGCGGAGGGCTTCGGTTTGGCGGTCCGCAGCTTCGCGGATGAGGGGTGCGAGGCCGGTTTCGTGGTTGTCGCCCTGTACGGGTGACATGCGCAGTCCGGGCAGAGTGTGCTTGGTCTACTGTTGGTCGGCCTCGCTCTCAGTGTCCTTGGGCGTAGTGGAGAGGGTGAAGGAGAGCAGAGCGGTGGCGGTGAAGTCATCGGCGGGTTCGACGGTCTGCCAAGCGCCCACGTGGTCCATGTAGCCGCTGCCGCGACCGTCGAAGGGGGCGAAGGGATTGCCCTGAGTGGTCGGGCATTTTCGCATGGTCGGGAAGGAGTTGAGGTCCTTGAGCTTGGTTGCCGCATTGGGGCCGTTGACGACGCCACCGGCGAGGATGTCGCCTTCGCCGGTGAGGCTGCCGGCGAGGTTGGCTGCCTGGTGCTCGGGGCAGTGTGGGAAGGTGGTCCCCGCCCCGATGACGAAGGAAGATCCCCAGGCGTTGGCGCCTAGCGTCCAGTTGCGCTGCCGGGTGGCGAAGGCGTCATAACGGGAGTCGCCGGTGACGCGGTGATAGAGCTGGGCGGTGGCGGACAGGCCAAATGAGTGGGGTACGGAGTCAAAGTCGGTATAGACGGCGCCGGCGCGGAAGGGGTCGCGGTGTGCGCGGATGCTGCCGTCGTTGAGCTGTCGCTTGAGGTCGGCGACAAGTTCGTCGCGGCTCACCTCAGTACTGGACGTGCCCGATCCAAGTAGCTTGGCGAGGTCTGCGTGCGCGAGCGCGCTGACATCACCCAGGCCCAGAGTGCCGAGGTAGTCCGAGCCGAGGTACTCCTTGGCCCAGTGGCCGGCCTGCTGGATCCATTGGTCCGCTCGGCTGTCGTCCAGCGCTTGTCCGGCCAGGGCCAGCTCGGTTGCCCCGAATTCCATGTCGTCCTGCCAGGACTCCTCTGGGTAGAAACCGTGGGGGAAGGCGGTGACCAGTTCGCCATGGGGGGTGGTGTCGGCGAGTGCGTAGATGTGCGACGCCTTTTCCAACTCCTCGCGGGCGCGGTCTGGATGGTCGGCGGCGTCCAATTGTGCGGCCAGGGCGAAGGCTACGGCGACGCGCCCGGCAAGGTTGGGGCTGATCGGCTCGCCGGGTGGAACCGCGCGGAAGACGGGGCGGTGCTTGATCGTGTAGTCCGGGTCACCGGGTTCCACCTGGAGTGCATCATCGGCCTCGGGCAGCCGCCATACGTCGTGGTCGGAGCGGATCTTGCCGCTGCCGTCCTCGGTGTCGCCCTTGCCCAGCCCGACCTGGACGTAGAGGGTGCGGGAGCTGTCGTCCCACATCTTGTCGAGCCAGTCCAGCCCATGGCGGGCCTCGGCTGCCAGCTTTTCCCCGCCCGCCGAGGTAGTGCGCTGGGCCAGCAGCAGGCTCGCGGTGGAGTAGGACGCGGTGTGCGTGAACTTGAGGAAGTCACCAGCGTCGGACCAGCCACCGGAGACGTCGACCGGACCGCCGACGGGCTTGAGCGGAGCGAGCAGTTGCTTCTCTTCGCTGTCGTAGGCAGGGGTGTCGTACACCGTTGCCTCACGGTCTGCCAGGTGCGAGGGCTTGCGCTTCAACACCGTGGAGTCGACATCGGCTCCGTCGCGCTGCGCCTGAAAGAAGCGGACATTGTCCTGGATCAGCTTGCCGAACAGTTCGTCGGCGGGCGCCACACGAAACGGCGGCGAGGTCGCGGTAACCGGGCCGGATACTTCGACCCGGTAGGTGCCGGGCGTGGTCAGGCGGGACAGGTCCAGGGTGTGAACGGAGTGATAGGTGTTGTTCCATCCTCCGGTCGAGGGACCAGTCCTTCCGGTCAGGACTTCCTTGCCGGAAGCGTCCCGCACTCGGAAGGAAGTGCTGGACACGGAAGCGGAGGTCATCAGGTAGGCATGCTTGGCCTCGCCGGGTGTGTAGCCGACCTGGTCGACGCGCACGACTGCGCCGGGCGATCCGGCTGCGGGTGTGGCTCCTTGCGAAGACTGAACGCAGTAGACGGCGAGGACGGCCGTGGCGACACCGGCAGCGGTGATGCCGACCGTGCGAGTACGTATCTTTGGCATGTCCGCACAGTGGCACCGTGTTCATGAGGAGATCATGAGGCGACCGCACGCACTCAGGCGGATCCCACAAGCCCTGACGGTGGACACTACGAGGCCGAGTCGGTCAGCGGTCTCAGCGTTCGGTGTTGCTCTCCTTGGCAGGCAGAGAGCTGCTCGTTCATGGCGGCAGCTGGTGCAGAGCGCAACCGGCTGATCTCGAAGTGTGAGCCCGAAGGTCTGGTACGAGCGATCACAGTTATCTCGACCGCCCCGACACCCTTAGCAGTTGCACTACGCTCACCGACGATGCGCATACTGGTCCTGGAGGACGACCCCGAACTCGGCCCGGCGATCGCGGCGGGACTGCGTGAGGCCGGCTTCGCTGTCGACTTCGCCGTCGATCTCGCCGACGCCGACTTCAAGCTCGCCGTCAACAGCTACGACTGCCTCGTCGCGGACCGTATGCTGCCTGACGGTGACGCCCTGACCCTGCTCGCTGCCCAACGCAAGGCCGGTTCCATGCTGCCGGTGTTGCTGCTGACCGCCCTGGACGCAGTCAGCGACCGAGTGGCCGGGTTCGAGCATGGCGCCGACGACTACCTCGTCAAACCTTTCGCCTCCGCCGAACTCACCGCACGGGTGCGCAGCCTGTGTCGCCGCGGTCAGCCTGCCCGACTGCCCGTGTTGCGGGTCGGCGATGTGGAGCTGGATGTGCCGCGTCGCCGGGTCCTCAGGACCGGCGTCCTGCTGACCCTGACCGCGAAGGAGTTCGCGGTCCTGGAAGTCCTGCTGCTGCGCGCCGGCGAGGTGGTCACGCGCGCTGAGCTCATCGAACGCTGCTGGGACGAGATGAGCGAACCGCTCTCCAACGTGGTCGATGTGCTGATAAGCCAGCTCCGTCGCCGGCTGGGCTCGCCCGAGGTGATAGCGACAGTGCGCGGCATCGGATACCGGATCGCCGACCCGGACACATGCCGGTGAGGTCGCGCACCCCCGCCGCCGCCCGGCTGCACCGCGCCCGGTGGGCGATGACCCTGCTCTTCGCCGCGGCCACCGCGGCCTGCTTGCTGGTACTCGCCACCATTGCCGTTCGCACCGACACCCACTCGCGCACCAGCAATCTTGACAACGACGTCAGCCGCCGAGCCGACGGACTGGCCCGCGCTGTGTTCTACGACGCGGGCGGCGTCCTTCACCTTGAACCACTGCAGGACGACGAGCTCGCTTACGGCGCCGACGTCTTCGGTATCCTCCAGGCGCCCCCAGCCGCCCGGCCGCGAATCCGCCACGCCAACACCTCCCCCGCCTCCCTGCCCGGCCGGGACGATCTCGACGAGATCTGGAAAGAGGTCCAGCACGACCAAGAGACAGTGCTCTACACCGCGCGGAGCGTGAGCGGGCAGGAGTACCAATGGGCCGCCACCCCGGTCTGGGACAACGACACCATTCGCGCCACGGTGCTGGTGGGGGCCGACCCCACGCAGAGCCGGACGGACCACACCCGGTTGGTCCGCCGGCTGGCCCTGGGATGCGCGGCCCTGGTGCTGGTGGCGGCGGTGGTCGGCCATCTGCTGAGTGGGCGCGCGACGCGGCCCGCGTTGCGAGGACTCGAACAGCAGGAGCAGTTCCTCGCGGAGGCGGCCCACGAACTACGAACCCCGCTGGCCACTCTGCGTCTGGTGGTGGAGGCCGGCAGCACTTCCACGGGCCGGGCGCCCGCAGCCCTCGACGAAGCGGTCCGGCTGGTGGACCGGCTGGGCCGGCTGGTCACCGGGCTGCTGGCCCGGGCCCGTGTTGAGGCCGGTACCCAGGAGATCGAACTGATCCCCCTACGGCTCGACCAGCTGGTCGAGCAGACCGTCGAGGAGTTGCCCGACCGAAGCGGCGTCACGGTGAGCACCGAGCCCACCGTCGTCGACGGAGATCCCGAACTGCTGGCCCAGGCTGTCCGCAACCTGGTGGAGAACGCCCTGCGGCACGGCGGTGGCACTCCGGTCGAGGTGAAGGTCGCCGCCGACCGGGTCTGCGTACGGGACCACGGCCCGGGCGTGCACGCCAAGGACCGCGCCCGGGTCTTCGAACGCCACGTCACCGGTACTGCCAGCACGGGTACCGGAACCGGCCTGGCCATCGTCCGTTGGGTGGCCCAACTCCACGGAGGCAGCGCCCAGCTGTCCCGAACACCCGGCGGGGGCCTCCTGGCAGAGCTGCTGCTACCGCACCGAAGCGGAGGAACACCGGGCCGGCCGGACTGTGCTTGCGCAGGTTCCGCAGCCAGTTCCTTCAGATCATGATGGCGATGATCGTCCTTGTGGTCTTCGCTATGCTCCTCGGCGTACTCGGCTTCGGCCTCGCCGCTGGGACGGTGCTCCGCCCCAGCGCAATCGGCCGGGGCGGAGTCGTCTTCGGAGCCGTCGTCACGATCGGCATCGCGCTGCTCGCCATCTTCGTACCGCTGCTGATGTAGCAGAGCGGTGGATCTACCCACTGCTGCCCCTGTCCGCGGGGGTCGGGGGCAGCAACACGGGCAACTTGTCCCGCTACGGGAGGTCTTCGAGACGGGCGAGCAGTCTCCTCGGTCTCCCACATACTTCGCCCCTCCCCCACCGGCCAGAACGCCGGCGACACCTCAAAGGCCGGCCGGGGCGGCGCACTGCAGCGCCGCCCCGTCTATGGGCCCGGCCGACGCACGCATGACCTTGCCCCAGCCCGGCCGGGCCCGGCAGGCGAATAACGAATACGACGGAATGTTATGTCTGATGTCAGGTCCACCGATCAGATCGAGTGCCAACACTGCCTCACCCGCTTCAACCGGCACAAGCAAGCTGGCCGCCGACCGAAGTACTGCTCCTCACAGTGCCGATCCGCTGCTTACCGAGACCGGATTGCGGAACCGGCGGCAACCGATTTCGCCCAGGAAGCGGAGCGCATCGGCCAGGCCGTGGCCAGCCGGGCGCGCATGGTCGCCCAGACGTCCTCACTGCCCGTACTGCCATGGCCGCTGAAGCCACTGCGCCACTCCATCGCGCTGCAACGCGAACTCGACGACTTCATTGCCGTGGCGGTGCGCGAGGCGCCGAACCGCGGGGCGGGCTGGGAGGAGATCGCCGCAGTGACATCCATCAGCGTCGGCTCCCTCAAAAAACGCTTCTCGAGAACCCAGGTCACCAAGGCCGTGCACGCCCGCCGCAAACGACGCCCGGGCCGCCGCTCCACCCCGGCCGTGACCGTGACCATCCAGAACTCACCGGCCTGCGAGACGCCGTCCGATGAGGAAATCCAGCTGTGGAACGCCCAGGACGCGCTGGCCCGCGCACTGTCGCACCTGCACCGTTCCAGCGGCCTGTCTGTCCGCGCGATCGCCGTCCAGGCCAGCATCTCCCCTTCGCACGCGTACCGGTTGATGGCGGGCGAGAGGAGCCCCTCCTGGCCGACCGTGCGGTGCTTCGCCCTCGCCTGCGACAACGACCCCAACGACCTGGTCGACCTCTGGAACGCAGCCGCCGGCCAGCCCGACAACCAGCCCGACGCCGGTTACGACCTGGCGCTCGCCAGGTTCCAGGGAGCCATCCGCGGCCTGCACCTGGCAGAGGCCCGCCCCGACCCGGCAACACTGGACCAACTCTCCACCCGACAGCCCCCGGTGATCGTCGGTGACCCCCCTGAGCCACCCCGGAGCCACCCCCGATCTGCCCTAGGGGTTACGCCCGCGTAGGCCCGGTCAGTCGAACGCGCGCAGCGCCAGCCGCACAACTCCCATGGCCCCTCGCCCGACCCACCCGAGCAGCCCTGTCTCCACGGCCAGCTCGGCGGCATCCCCGGCCGCTTCCGCCCGGTCCGGCCCGGAACGGCACTGGGAACAGGAACGAGGCCAACGACGCTTCCGCACGCCACACTTCTTGCACACCGCCATGACCCCATTCTCCCTCCTCGCCCCCGAACCGCCCGATCCGCACAGCCAGATGACTCCAAACCACGCACCCAGAGCCGGAACGGCGTCAAGCCAGTCCGGCAGCCGTTCGCCCTAACGGCCGGTGAGCAGGGCAGCGAAGGACCGGACATGGCCGATCAGAGCGTCGAGCTCGGGGCAGTGACTCCGGACGGCCTTGAGCTGGAGTTGCTCGGCTTCGGTAAAGGTGTCCGGGTGCCGGAGAATCCACCCCGCGACGGCCCGGGGCGAGGGCGGCCGGGCGATCACCGGCCGCAGTGAGGTGCGCTTGTCGTGCAAGCAGGCGCGAACGCGCTGATAGCTGCCCTATGTAACCGAGCGGCACACCGGACACAGACGTTCGTTCTGTTACCGCTAGAGCAGTACAGGCGGTTCGCGACATGGGAGTGTCTCGCGCAGAAGCCGCCCAGGCGGGTCGAGGCATTGTGTGGGAGCTACCCGGCTTCCGCACCGGCGACGTACTGGCCTCGGCAGTCCTGACCGCGGCGGCACCTCAGCGGATGGCCGTCTACGATCGGCGAGTCCAGCAGGCCCTGGACACCATGGGTTTCGCCCTGCCCGGTGCACCCGGGCGGTACGGCCGCTACATGGACCTCCTAGACACGCTCCTGAGTCACGGCGGTCAGCAGGCGGAGGGCTGGACAGTCCGCGACCTCGACACCGCGCTGTACTGGATCGGCGGGAATGGGCACAAGATTCCAACCTCCATGTGACCCTCACTCATGGCCCCCGCAAGACCACTCGGTGGTTCTGGCTCAACTTCCGTTTGCACCGTGAGGCGCTGTTGGTTGGAGTGGAGGTGAAAGAACTGCACCAACCTCCTGTCGCAGCAGGTGAGTTGAAGCTGATGGCAGCCCGAGTTGGGTAATGTCGGAAAGAGCGAGAGCGGCCCTGACAAAGCTGGGACGTGACCAGCACTGCCAGATGGGAGGGGGCCGACAAGCGTAGCTGGAGAGGAGTACGCGGGGAACCGGCGCCTTACGTCTCTTAAGGTGTTTTTGCATAGATTTGGCCGGGAAAATGACTTCTGCCGTCACCCTGGTTTGTCCTGCTCTGCATAACTCTCGCTGAGCGCATAACGGACGAGACACACCCACCTGGCGAGGAACCTACTAGGGAATCAAGGGCAATCCGCCCACGCCAGACGCCCTCTTTAACGAGCCTCCGGCTCAAACCTGGTAAATCAGGGCCGGTTCCAGGTCCCGTCGGACCACGGTGATGCGGTCGGCCAGCTGCTCGGCCTCGATGGCGGCGAGCGTCGTCAGCATCGCCGCGCTCGAGCATCAGCTCCTCCGGCCGGGAAGTCGTAGAACGCCAGCAGTTCCTCCTCGCATCGCTGCCACCGGTCTGCCACGCATGCGCTGCTCCGCAGCCATCCCACCGAAGCGGCGGCCGGACGCCAGTAGCCGTTCCGACAGGGCAAGATGCCGGGCGCATCGTCCCGGTATCCTGCGCTGCTCGGTCGCCCCGGGCATGTCCGGCCCGGAAAAGAAGCAGTACTTCGTGCCGGGTTCGTCGGGGTGCATGAACAGGCCGTCACGGATTCGTCGGCCTGGACCAACAGCGGTGCCTGATCTCCCTCCTAGGGTCGCACTGGAGGCCAGCAGGTGCTCCAGTGCGTCCTCGACGAGGAGACGAAAGCATGCAGACACTTTTGCGTGGCGGCCGTGTCATTGATCCGGGAACAGGGTTCGACGGCATCGCCGACGTCCTCGTGTCCGACGGCGTGGTCAGCGCCGTCGCCGCAGGGCTCGACGCGCCACCGGGATGCGCGGTCGTCGACGTCACGGGTTTGGTCGTCGGTCCGGGGTTCGTCGACCTGCACAGCCACGTGCACTCCATCGCGGGGCAGCGGCTGCAGGCCATGGACGGCGTGACGACGGCCCTCGACCTGGAAGCGGGCCTCATGCCCATCGGACGTGCGTACGCCGAGGCCGCCGCGGACGGACGCCCGCTGCACTACGGCTTCTCCGCCTCGTGGGGTGGTGCCCGGGCCCAGGTGCTCGCGGGCATCCAGCCCGACGCACAGATCGGGAGCGGCCTCGCGGTGCTGGGAAACCGCGCATGGCAGCGCTCCTCCACCGATCGTGAACTCGCCGAGTGGCTGGCCCTGATCGAGGGTGAGCTGAGCGCCGGAGCGCTCGGCATCGGAGTCCTCCTCGGGTACGCGCCCCACAGTGAGCCTGCCGAGTTCCTTGCTGTCGCCCGGCTTGCCGCGAAGGCCGGCGTGCCGACGTACACCCACGTCCGCGAGCTGGTCGAGGTGGATCCCGGAACTCCCGCAGACGGCTCCGAGGAGATCGTCATCGCCGCGGCCGAGACCGGCGCAGCGATGCACCACTGCCACGTCAACAGCACTTCGGGCCACCACATCGACCGGGTACTCGGCGCGTTGGACGGTTCACGGCGGTCGGGATCTCGGGTGACGGTCGAGGCCTACCCGTACGGGGCCGGCAGCACGGCGATCGGAGCGGCCTTCCTCGACGCCGAACGCCTGCGGATGAAGGGCCTGTCCCCGTCGAGTGTCGTGATGCTCGAATCGGGGGAGCGCATCGCCGACGAGGGGCGCCTGCGGCAGTTGCGGAACAGCGACCCCGGGGCGCCCTGCATTCTGGAGTTCCTCGACGAGGGCAACCCGCGCGAGCTCGCGATGTTGCACCAGGCGCTGGTCTTCCCGGACGCGATTGTCGCCAGTGACGCGATGCCCGTCTTCTGGCCCGACGGCAGCAACGACAGCACCGAGTGGCCACTGCCGCCCGGGGGAACGACGCACCCGCGCACCGCGGGAACGTTCACCAAGACGCTGCGCGTGATGGTGCGGGAGAGCGGTGCCTGGGACTGGCCGGAGGCTTTCCGGCGGTGTGCCCACCTGCCGGCGCGGGTCCTCGACGAGGTGGCGCCGGGCGCTCGGGCGAAAGGACACCTCGGGGTCGGCGCGGACGCCGACATCGTCGTACTCGACCCCGTGGCAATCACCGATTGCGCGACCTACTTCGGCCCCACGCGGCCGTCTGTGGGCGTGCGGCACTTGTTTGTCGGTGGTGTCCCGGTGGTCAGTGCGGGGGAGTTGCAGGTCGACGCGCTTCCCGGACAGCCGCTGCGAGGTGAGCCGCGATGACGGCGCCGCGCGCCGAGGTGGCGGTGGAGGCCCTCGTCGCGGACATCGAGACCCTGGTGCGGTGCGAGTCGCCGTCGTCCGATCACGAAGCCGTCGCCCGCAGCGCAGACGTCGTGGCGGCACTGGGGCGCAGGCTGCTGGACACGGAACCGGATCGCGTGGTGATCGACGGGTGCACGCACCTGAGGTGGCGGTTCGGCGAGGCGCCGCGTGTGCTGCTGCTCGGACACCACGACACGGTGTGGCCCACCGGATCGCTGGAGACACACCCGTATTCCGTCCGGGACGGAGTGCTGCGCGGGCCGGGCTGCTTCGACATGAAGGCGGGTGTCGTGATGGCGCTGCACGCCGCCGCTGCACCCGGTCCAGTGCGGCGTGTCCGCGCCGGCCTGCGTAGGCGAGGTAGACGGCGACTTGGGAGTTCTCGATCCGGCCCGCGGTGCCGGTGTACTGGCGCTGGACGCCGACGGTGTGGCTGCCCTTCTTCACGTCGCCGGTCTCATCGACCACGAGTACTGCCTGGTCGTCGTGCAGGTGCTCGACCACGTAGACGCGTAGGTCGTCACGGACGGCATCGGCGTCCCATTTGGCACGGCTCAGCAAGTGCTGCAGGGCGTCGGGGGTCGCCTCCCCGGCCCATTCGGCGATGGTCCAGCAGTTCTTCCGCGGCAGGTCCGCGAGCAGTCCCAGCACCAGGTGCCGTATTCGGCGACGGGGTTCGACCCGGGCGAACCTGCCTGCGATGCGGTCCATCAGGCCCTCGAACGCTTCCTGCCAGTGGGCAGCGTCTACGCTGTGATCTGCGGCCACCACGTGATCGTTTGTCTTCACACACCGATGATCAACGGTGGCCGCGTCTACGTGCCAGCGGGATGGAAAGGCTCGTCGAAGGAGACGCCGTGCTGGGATTGCTGGGCTTCTACGACGAACTGGACAACTGCTCCGGCCAGCCGAACGGATCGATACGCGATGCCGTCCAGCCGGTCGGCGAGCCGGATGAGATGGACCTGGTGACCTACCTGGACGCCGGCCACGACCTCATCGACGTCATGGAAGGCGGACGCGACGTCATCACCGGGAGCGCCCACCGGCACTCTGCAGGATGCTCTTCCCTGGTGACCGACGGTTCCTGGTTGTGGCGCCAGGACTTCCCGCACTACGTGGAAACGCACCATGTTTCACTGCCCGACGCGTTCATCGAACACGTCCGCAGCCTGAACTATCAGATGCCCACCATCGCCGTCGCTCAGTTCGCTCCGCACTACGACGAGACCATGCCCCTGGTCGGCTGGGCCTCGACTGTCCCGTGGCGATCGACTGCGACCACGCTCGTACCTCAACCACGAGCAGTGACCAGCAAAGCCCAGTTCGACGCCGCGACGCTGGCCCAGGAACGAAACCGGCCGCACGGCAGCTGGGGCAGGCCACGCAAACCCCGGAGAACATAGGCGCCACCAGCCAAGAGCGATCTACAGCTGGAGCACTACTGAACTTGATTGGGTGATGTCGGGCCGTTCGCCTGACATCGGCTGAGTCGGGTCGGTGGCTGTGGGGTGTGAGATATGCGCAGGGCGGCGGTTTGACCGATGCCAAGAGGGCTGCAAGAGAGCGGATCCGGCTGGAAGCGGTCGGTCGCTTCGAGAGCGGCGCGAAGAACCGGGAGATCGCGGCCGCGCTGCGGGTGAGCGAGCGGTCGGTGGAGCGCTGGCACCGTCAGTGGCGTGAGCGGGGTGAAGAGGGTGTCCGGTCGAAGGGATCGCCAGGGCGTCCGAGGCTTTCGGCAGACCAAATTGCCAAACCGGAGCGGGAGTTGGAGCGCGGCCCGCTCGCCCATGGCTGGGCTGACCAGCGGTGGACACTGGCCCGGGTGAAGACTCTGATCGGACGGTTGTTCCACGTCGGCTACACGGTGGAGGGGACATGGCGGCTGCTGAAGCGCCATGGCTGGTCGTGGCAGCAGCCGGCCCGCCGGGCGATCGAACGTGACGACGAAGTTGTGGAAGAAGGAGGTGTGGCCGCAGGTAAAAGTACGGCGGCGGCCCGCGGGGCCTGGATCGTCTGTGAGGACGAGGCCAGCCAGTCGCTGAGGCCGCCACGCGCGAGGTCCTGGGGCCGCATCGGCCAGACGCCGGTCGTCCGCGTCCGGGGCAGGGGTTCCGGACGCGTTTCGATGGCGGGAATGGTCTGCTGCCGACGCGGAGACCGGTCGAGGCTGATCTACAGCTTTCGCGTCCACCGGGGCCGCAAGGGCGAACCCAAGGGATTCACCTGGCAGGACTGCCGCGACCTCATCGTGCGGGCGTACAACCAGCTCAAAGGCCCCATCGTCCTGGTCTGGGACAACCTGCGCACCCATCTCATGCCGCAGATGAAGGACTTCATCGCTGCGAACGAGGACTGGCTGACCGTCTTCCATTTCCCGTCCTACGCACCCGACCTCAACCCGCAGGAGGGCATCTGGTCCCTGGTGAAACGGGCGATCGGCAACCTCGCCGCCGCGAACCTCGACCAGCTCGCCGCCGCCGTGAAGCGCAGCCTCAAGAAGACCCAGTACCGACCGCACCTCATCGACGGCTGCCTCATAGGCACCGGCCTGACCTTGACCAGCTGACACGATCAGGCCGACATCACACATTCAAGTTCAGTAGCGATCGCGTCGTGAGCCGGATGACGAATGCGGCGGCCGTGATGGACGGGTGGTTCGGAGCGGAGGGCAGCTACGGGCGGCGCTGGGCGAACAGGCCCGGTTCGGTCTCGGTAAGGACGCCCAGGCTGACCAGACGCTTGAGCTTGTGCCGGGTGCTCTCGATGGTCTTCGGCGTGAGCGGGAGGTCCAGGACCTGGCACAGGTCGCGGGCGCGCTTCGGCCCAGGAGTCTCTGCGAAGGTGTTGAGGATCTGCTGGTAGGCCGGGTGGCTCGGCAGGACGGGCGGCTCCTCGGTCGGCTCCGGGGCCGCCGGCGGGAGGGCGAGGAGGGTCTTACGGGTCACCGCCAGGTTCCCGATTTCCTCGTCGAGTTCACGCAGACGCGCGGTGAGCTCGTCCATCTGCGCGCGGATCTGCTCCGCATCGCCGACGAGTTCGCGTTCGCGTGCGTCAATCCGCTCCAAGAGCGGCGTGACCTGAGCGTCCACGGGGTCACCCGCGCCATGTGGGCGTCGTCTGGCCGGTGAGCCGGCGCGCTATTACGTCGATCATGGCCCAGCGCACCCGGGACTCGGAGGATGCCGACCTGCTCTCGTAGTCCCGCACGAGCCGCCGGAACAGCATGAGGGTGCCGAGCGTCTGCTCCACGATCCACCGCTTGGCCTGCGGGACGAAGCCGGTGCCCTTGTCCATGGGGTTGCGTTCGACGATCTCTACGTCGATGCCGACCGTGGTGCCGTGCTCGACGCTCACCCTCCCCGGCATCACCCGGATCAGGCTGCCCTCAGCTTCAACCCTGCTGCTGCGACAGCGAGTTGGTGCAGGTCTTCCACCTCCACTCGAACCAACAGCGCCTCACGGCGCAAACAGAAAGTGAGCCAGAACCCAAGTTCAGCCGCCGCCGACAGGCGGTCAGCGGAAGATCAGACTTCAGTCTGCGGGCCGGTCCACCGCCTTCACTCCTCAGCGGGAGACGGCGTGCGGGTTCCAGAAATCCTGGGCGTCAGGCACTCCTTGCCGGCAGTCCGCGTGGCCTGCGCCTTGCAGCAGCGAGCCGAGTGAGAGCATCGCGGACAGGCTGAGCAGCACCGTGGACCAGAACCAGAAACGCACCCATGTATCGGGAACAGGCAGCAGGATCGCCAGCACGGTCGGATACAGGACCAGCAGCCACCTCAACTGCCGCTCCGCTCCGGACTGTTGGTGCAGTCGCCTGGCTGCCCTCTCGCCCTGCCCGACAGGGGTGATCATGCCCAGCCCGTCGGCGGTGGTCAGCCGACACGTATGCACGAGCACCACGATCATCGTGAGGAGCAGGGCGAGCCCCAGTAACTGGGTACCAGCCGGAACAACCGCCCGCGGTCGGGGGGCCATCCGGTTCTGCAGTTCGGCGTTGTACGCGTGCTGCGTCTCCGCGCGCACGTCCACGGAGCCCAGACGGCGGCTCCGCATCAACTGCAGAGTGCTGACGAAGAGATCCAAGTCTCTCCGGTGTCCAAAATTCGGGGTCCACGCCCAAGGCCGGGAAGTTAACGAACTCGCAGGTCATGCAAGGGTGTTGAAGGATCGATGACGCGAAGCAACGGAGCTCGTTGGTACAGGCAGTCGA
>NZ_JBHVWS010000092.1:0-26202 GCF_042882185.1 Streptomyces sp. NPDC058239 | reverse complement strand
ACTTTGGCCGAATCGCCTGATCAGCTGCCTGCTGACGACGAACCATCCCACACCTCGCTGATCACGAGGTGTTGCGACGACCGATTGAATCCGCCTTGCGATCCGCGGTCCGCGTGGAAGATCACTCCGGCCACGTTGCTGCCGCGGGTCGCGACCGCGGCCTGGAGTGCGTCGATGACGAGCTCGGCCCGCATGTGCGGGGCCATCGACCAACCGAGCACTCGGCGCGACCGGATATCGATGACGCAAGCGAGGTAGAGCCACGCGGATCCGACCTGCACGTATGTGATGTCGCCGCACCACTTCTCGTCCAGCGAACCGGCGGTGAAGTCCCGCTGGACCAGGTCCGCCACCGGCGGCGCGAGGCGGTCCGGGATCGTGGTGCGCTTCTTCTTCCGCAGGTGACGGCCGACGATGCCGTGCTTGCGCATCAGCCTGGCCACGCGCTTGCGGTTGGCCGTGTGGCCAAGGCCGCGCAGTTCGGCATGGACTCGAAGCGCGCCGTAGTTCCCGCGGTGTTCGGCATGGATTTCGCGGATCTCCTCGACCAGGGCGTCCTCCTCGAACTGCCGCCCCGCCCGCGCCTCGGCGCCGGCGATCCACCGGTAGTAGCCCGAGCGGGAGACCTCCAGCACCCGGCATATCAGCTTGATACCGAACATCTCGGCATGGGCGGAGACGAAGTCCCAAGCGGCGGTCTTCACTTCATCTCCCGGGCGAAATAGGCCGCTGCCCTACGCAGGATCTCCCGCTCCAGCTGCCATTCCTTCTCCGCCTTGGCCAGCCGCGCGTTCTCCGCCCGAAGCCGGGCCAACTCGGCCTCGGTGTCATGCGACGCGCCGGCGGCGACCGGACGACCGTCGGCATCACGCATCCAGGTCCGCAGCGTCTCGGGGTTGACGTTCAGATCAGCCGCGACGTCCTTGAACGTCCGCCTGCCGGCCGAAGCCCGCCACAACGCGATCGCGTCGGACCGGAACTCCGCACTGTACTTCGAAGGCCGTGCCACGTAGATCTACACCTTCCAGGATCAACAAGATCCATTGTCAGGTGTGTCCACACCACAGGGGTCACCTCACCTCCGACACCCTCAGCGAAGACGCACACCAGCTCATTGCCGAAGCCTCCGCCTACGCCTACTTTTCCCTCACCCTCCTCGACATCTTCAGCACCACCGGCTTCGACGAACGCCTCAAGCAAGCCCAGGCCCAAGGCTTCCCCGGAGAACCCGAACGCCTCGCCGAAGCCCGCCAAGAACTCGGCATCTCTCCCTACAGCGCCCGCACCCTCATCACCGACATCCGAAAAGCCTGGTCACTGCCCCTCAGCCCCGACCCCAGCGGACCCATCCCTCCGCAACGCTCCGCGCGCTGCGCCATCCACCCCGCCACCTGACCGGCCCTGCGTTCCTGCCGACCGCGAACGACTGCTGGGTGACAACCACCCCGATACTCGTTCTGCTCGTGACCGGTCTGGGACACCGGGTGGCAGCGCTGCTTCCGCCTCGTCCAGAACCACGTCCGGGCCGGCGGCGCGCTCCCGACAGCCGCATCCGATGTCGTCGTCCAGGGCGAAGACCTCGGACGCTGGGTGAGCGCGCAGCGGTACGGGTGGGAGCAGCTGGTGGCTGCGCAGCAGTGGATCCTGGAGAACACCCTCAAGATCACACCGGCCGAGGAGGACGAGCGGCCGGTGAAACGGACGCAGGACGCGAAGCTGGCGCTCAACCTCGCAGCGGCACAGCAGTTCCACGCCCGGGAAGGACACCTACGCGTGCCCCGGAAGCACGTGAACCCCTGGAGACGGAGGACGCGCTGTCAGGCCGTCAGGGCGGCGCTGACGGAGGTGTAGTGGTCAAGCTCGGCACATGGCTCGACAACATCCGCAAACGCGCCACGAAACTCCCCGAACAACGCCGAACCGACCTCGATGAACTCGGCATGCGCTGGTAGACGGACACAGAGCGCGGGGAGGGCCCGGATCCGAAGGGGATCCGGGCCCTCCCCGCGGGATGGACCGCCGGCACATCGCAGCCAGTCCCACCGTCCGAAACGGGCGGGGTGCTTCCCGGAACCCACCTCTTGATCACGTCGGGGAAACTGGCCGGATGAACGACCGCCGCCCACTGGGCACCGGCCCCCGCCCCGAACCCCCCGACAACTCCGGGTTGTACCAGCACGCGCTGGAGCTGGCGGAGGCGCGGCACGGCCAGGAGCTGGCGCAGGCGGAGACGGAGACGGCGCAGCCGAGGGCGCGGCTGTCAGAGCGTGGCGCGCACATCGAGGACCTGCAGCGGGCACTCGCCGCTCTGATGACCGCCCTGGAGCGGGCGAAGCTGGCGGAGCCGACCGTGCCGGCGCAGGGGACGCCCGGCACGGCGTCATCGGTGCCAGCGGGTGAGGAACAGCCGCAAAGACGGTGTGGGGCGGTCGGCGCTGACGGTGCCGCTGATCTGGCGCACTGGAAGTTCAGCGAGCCTTTGCCCGCACCATCACCAAAAACGTCAGCACCAAATCGGCAACCGTGTCACCACCCGAATCTACTCACCGCGACCATCTGAACAGCACAGACACCGCAGCTACCGCACTGACATCACGATGCCGAACCACCACCGCCAAAAAATCGCAGATCATCAGATGCGGGCCCAGGTGCCCGTGCTTCCGGAAAAGGTAAAACGCATGTGGAGTGCTCAGGACGTGGCGCGGGATCAGGTCCGACGTCAGGCGAATGGCCTGGATGTCGCCGCCGTTGCGGAAAAGGTCGCGGCGGCCGCTGTCCGTGAGCGGAAAACCGCGGAGCAGTTGAGGGGAAACGGGTCCTTCTACGAGTTCGAGATGGACCGGGAGCGGATGGCTGCCATCTGGCTGGCCAAACACGCTGCGTGGCGGCGCGTCAGGGACTTGATGACTGCGGCCGGTTGGAGCGTGTACGAGCCGGACCAGGACGTGCAGGGCTCAGTGTGCGCTCGCGAGCGTGAGGAACGGTTTGCTGGTGCTCTTGCGGCACCGGCCGCCTTCGGGGAACGGCAGGAGGAGGAAGCGGATGAACTGCGAGCAGAGGTCTGGCTGTCCATCGCGCCCAGTCGGCTGATTCGGGTGGTGGCCGGCCGGACGGGGTTGCGCCCCTCTCAGGTCCTGGCCCAGCTTGCCGAGCGGATCTCGTGGCCGAGGACGGCACGGTGTCCGTCCCGCCCTTCACCCCGTCCCAGTGATTTCCGAAGCGAGTGGAAAAGAAGGAAGAGAAGGAGCGTTGGAATGCTGGGTATTCAGCTTCGGGAACACCAGGTAGCCCAAAAAGTGAGTTTCCGTAAGTGGGTGGGATTCCCTGCAAGATCATCTGTGCCCTCGCAGGGGGCCCGGGGCACGATCGTGTCAGCAACCGGCTCGGGCAAGACGATCACGTCCGCCGCGTGCGCGCTGGAGTCGTTCGCGGACGGCCGGATCCTCGTGACCGTGCCGACCCTGGACCTGCTCGCGCAGACCGCTCAGGCGTGGCGGCTGGTGGGCCACCGGGCTCCGATGGTCGCGGTGTGCTCGCTGGAGAACGACCCAGTGCTCAACTCGCTGGGGGTGCGCACCACCACCAACCCGATCCAGCTCGCCCTGTGGGCCGGTTCCGGGCCGGTTATCGCGCTCGCCACGTACGCCTCTCTCGTGGACCGCGAGGACATCGACGCTCCAGTGGTCCAGCGGAAGGTTCGCGGGCCGCTGGAGGCCGCTCTGGCGGGCGGGGACCGGCTCTACGGGCAGCAGATGGCCCCGTTCGACCTCGCGATCGTGGATGAGGCCCACTCAACCGCCGGTGATCTTGGACGGCCATGGGCAGCGATCCACGACAACGCTCGCATCCCCGCCAACTTCCGGCTCTACCTCACTGCCACACCCCGCATCCTGGCCTCACCCCGGCCGCAGAAAGGCGCGGATGGCCAGGAGCTGGAACTCGCGTCCATGGCCGACGACCCGGACGGCACGTTCGGTGCCTGGCTGCCTGGGGCTGAACTCGGGCTCTCGGAGGCGATCGAGCGGGGCATCCTTGCCGGTTTCGAGATCGACGTGCTGGAGATCCGCGACCCCTCGCCCGTCCTCGGGGAGTCGGAGGAGGCGCGGCGGGGCCGGCGCCTGGCGCTCCTGCAGACCGCCCTGCTGGAGCACGCGGCGGCGTACAACCTGCGTACGGTCATGACGTTCCACCAGAAGGTGGAGGAGGCCGCCGCGTTCGCGGAGAAACTGCCGGAAACCGCAGCCGAGCTGTACGCCACCGATGCCTCCGACGATGACCTGGCGGCCGCGGACCGACTGCCAAAATCGTCGATCGACGCGAAGTTCTACGACCTCGAGGCCGGCCGCCACGTACCCCCGGACCGGGTCTGGTCAGCGTGGCTGTGCGGCGACCACCTCGTGTCCGAGCGACGCGAGGTCATCAGGCAGTTCGCCAACGGAATCGACGCGGCCGGCTGCCGGGTCCACCGCGCCTTCCTCGCAAGCTGCCGCGTACTCGGGGAAGGCGTCGACATCACCGGCGAACGAGGAGTCGAGGCCATCTGCTTCGCCGACACCCGCGGCTCCCAGGTAGAGATCGTCCAGAACATCGGCCGGGCACTCAGGTTGAACCGCGACGGCACCACCAAGGTCGCCAGGATCACCGTGCCAGTGTTCCTGGAGCCCGGCGAAGACCCGACCGACATGGTCGCCAGCGCCTCGTTCCGCCCCCTTGTAACCGTCCTCCAAGGACTCCGCAGTCATGATGAACGACTCGTCGAGCAGCTCGCCTCCCGCGCCCTCACCAGCGGGCAGCGCAAAGTGCACATCCGGCGCGACGAGGAAGGACGGATCGTCGGGGCCGGCGGCGAGGTGGGCGAGGACCAGGAGCAGGACGACACCGACGGTGCGGTCGAGTCCGCCCTGCTCCACTTCTCCACACCGCGCGACGCCGCCACCATCGCCGCGTTCCTGCGCACCCGCGTCTACCGGCCGGAGTCCCTGGTCTGGCTGGAAGGCTACCAAGCCCTCATCCGCTGGCGGAAGGAGAACGAGATCACCGGCCTCTACGCCGTTCCCTACGACGTAGAGGTCGAGCTCGGAGCGACGAAGGCGTTTCCGCTTGGTCGATGGGTCCACCAGCAGCGCAAAGCACTACGAGCCGGGGAGCTAGAGGAGCGGCGCAAGGAACTTCTTGACGCGCCCGAGGCCGGCATGGTCTGGGAGCCGGGCGAGGAAGCCTGGGAGAAAAAGCTCGCCGCGCTGCGGTCCTACCGGCGGGCCACCGGACACCTCGCCCCGAGGCAGGACGCGGTCTGGGGCGAGGGCGAAGCAATGATGCCCATCGGACAGCACACGGCCAACCTCCGGCGGAAGGGGCAGAAGAACGGCCTGGGCAAGGAACCGGAACGGGCCGCGAAACGGGCCGCGCAGCTGACGGCAATCGACACGGACTGGGACTGCCCCTGGCCGCTCGACTGGCAACGCCACTACCGGGTCCTCGCGGACCTGGTCAACGCCGACGGGGTGCTGCCCGACATCGCCCCCGGTGTGCTGATGGACGGCGACGACATCGGCAAGTGGCTTCAGCAGCAGAAGCAGCCGAGCACCTGGGCGCAGCTCTCCCCTGAGCAGCAGGAACGACTGACCACGCTCGGCGTGCAGCCCGCTGAGCGGCCCTCTGTGGCCCCGGCCAAGAAGAGTGCGGCTGGCGGTCCGGCCAAGGCGTCGGCGTCGTTCACCCGGGGCGTGGCGGCCCTGGCGCAGTACATCGCGCGGGAGGGAAAAACCAGCGTCCCACGCGGCCACAGCGAAGAAATCACGGTCGACAGCGAGACCGAACCGGTCTCTTTCCGACTGGGCGTATTCATGAGCAACACCAAAGCGCGGCGCGACAAACTCACCGACCCGCAGCGCACCGCCCTCACCGAACTCGGAGTGGAATGGGCGGCATGAGTTTTCGGGATGAGGGACACGAAGCGCAGCTCGCGGCACCTGAGGTCAATGTCGAGCCCGACGGGCGCCTGACCGTTCCCGCGGAACACGTCACCGCGCTCCTGCGGTCCATCGCCCGCTCCTGGCAAGTCGGCGCGCACGACGGCATCCCCGTACTGGCCACGGAAAACGGACCAGGAATCAGCCTTGAGCCCATGACCGTCCGCTCCCTTGCCGACGTCCTCGACAACATCGCCAACCAACTCGACGTCCAGTACATCCACATCACCACCCACACATCACATACCGAATAGCAGCACCGGCAGGACAA
Organism: Streptomyces sp. NPDC058239; assembly: GCF_042882185.1. Lineage (NCBI taxonomy): Bacteria > Bacillati > Actinomycetota > Actinomycetes > Kitasatosporales > Streptomycetaceae > Streptomyces > Streptomyces sp. NPDC058239. Next base: position 19,959 of record NZ_JBHVWS010000092.1, on the reverse strand, counting down.
TCAACCGGCGGGCGCGGGTCGCAGCCGACCAGCAAGAACTCCCGCTTTCATGCCAGCACCCGACCCGCACATCTACCGCCCGGTGACAACAGGCACACACACCATCTCTCCCCTCCAAGACAGCGAACCCCACCCCGAAACCACCGCCGCCCAGAGACAACACACCACTGCCAACTGTCTCTCACCACCACTGCCCCAAAACCAAGAGATCGCAGCGAAGGCCGCATGAACGGCGACGGCATCGAGGCGGGGCGCATCCGGGCGGCGGTCGCCCAGACGGCTCCGTGAAGACCAGGAAGACAAAGGAGACACGGCGAACACGACACCGGCCGATACGGCTTCACGTCACTGCAATGTTCGGGGAACTGTCACCATGATCGACTGATCCAACTGCTCTCGAGCAGCACGAATACACCTACACGTCAGTGACATACAACGCCGAACATCCCAGCGACATCACGACCGCACCTCACACCAGTGGTGTGGACAGGCGCCGGTCGGCTTCGTGGAGGACGACTTCGGCGAGGGCGCCGCGGCCGTCGCTCTTGGGCAGGGCGGCGGCGTGGCGTCGGATGTCGGCGGCGATGGCGCGGGCGTGCCCGGTCAGTTGGAGGGCGATCTGCTCGTAGTCGCGGGGGTTGAGGTGCGGGTCCTTCCACGCGAGGACGGCGGTGACGAGTGCTTCGTACGGGGCGCGGTCCAGCGGGAGTTCGGCCTCGATCAGGCCGTGGGGGTCGTAGAGCACGACGTGGGTCACCGGCCCCGCGCCGCGTCGTCCTGGTCGTGGTCGCCGGGGGTGGCGTCCGGGGCCTGGACGGCGAGGAAGCGGGCGTAGCCGCGGTCGGCGCGTTGCAGCAGCGCCGGTGAAGGCCGGCCGAAGGCGGGGGGATGGAGGCCGCGTCCTTCGGGTTCGGGGCCGGCGGGTGTGGGTGCGCTCATGGGCACCGCCTCCGTTGCTGGGTGCGTCGGTGTCGTTCGACGCTACGGAGGCCGCAGCTCGGTTCTCAACAAGATTGCGGGTAATTGCGGAAGTTCACTCCAGGGCGTCGATCGCGGCCTGGATGAGCTCGCGGGCTGCGTCGCCGTACACGGCCATCTCCGCGAGGCCGGCGAACGCCTTCGCGTAGTCAGCGATCTCGCGCGGCTGCGTCACCTTGATCTCCGCCGTCAGCGTCTCCACCACGGCCATGGCGTCGTCGTGGACGTAGAACGCCTCCAGCGGCCAGACGGTGCGCTGCGCGGTGAACGGGATGATGCCGAGCGAGAGTGACGCGAGCGGCATCACGGCCAGGAGGTGGCGCAGCTGTCCGCGCATGGCCTCGGGGCCGGCCGTTTGGTAGCGCAGGACGGATTCCTCCATGAGGACGACGTAGCGGTGGCCGCCCTCGTAGAGGAATCGGGAGCGGGCGACGCGGGCGGCGACGGCTTCGGCGACGTCGTCGGGGGTGCCCTGGAAGGTGGTGATCTGCTGCATGAGGGCGGTCGCGAACGCCGGTGTCTGGAGGAAGCCCGGGGCACGTTGGAGAGGTAGACGCGGCAGTGGCGGGTCTGCTCGTGGAGGGTGTACCAGTCCTGCTGGACCTTGCGCATGCCGTCCTGGTGGAGGCGGCGCCACTCCAGGTACATGGAATCGACGGCGCGGGCGGTGGCGATGAGGTCGTCGGCCTGGTCGTCCGCGCCGCAGGCCCTGCACCAGGCGCGGATGTCCGTGTCGGAGGGCAGGGCCGCGCCTTTTTGGATGCGGGTGGTCTTGGCGGGGTGCCAGCCGCACTGGGCGGAGAGTTCGCGTCCGGTGAGGCCGGCGTCCTTGCGCAGGTGCTGCAACCGCACAGCGAGCGCCTCGCGCGCCCCTTGGGCGCTGGACGATGGGGAAGCGGTCGTCATGAAGTGGCGGCCCTTGGTTGTACGTCGGTCAGATGCGGTAGTCGGCGTGGTCAGTGGCCAGGTCCCACACCTGGCGGAACGCCTCGGCACACAGCTTGACCGCCTGCGGGTCTTCGGTGTGGTCGGGCTCCAGGGCCTGGCCGTCACCGGAGAACAGGTTCCAGCGCACGACCTGGTCGTCGATGAGCCAGAAGTCGTTGCCGGGCAGCGCGAGCGTGGAGGCGCGGCGGCGGGGCAGCCAGCGGACCTGTTCGCCGGCGCGGAGGTTGGCGTCGGTGATGGCGTGCTCGAAGCGGATGTAGCCGGTGACGGGCTCGGACACGACCCGGGCCCGCAGGACCTTCACCCCGCGGGAGACGGTCCGCTCCACCAGCGGCAGCCAGCCGCCCCAGAACTCCGAGTCGTCCGCGGGCACGCTCCCGTCTCGCAGGAACGCCTCAAAGACCTCCCGCTCCTCCCCCACGGCGTAGACGTCCCGCAACTCCAGGTGCAGGGCGTGCTGCTGGGCGGAGTCGAGCAGGCCCTCAAAGCTGGGTGCCGGCGGCTTCTGCGGCATCACACGCCTTCCTGATCTGATCCACCATCCGGACCGGGATCCGGATGACTCCCTCGTCTTCTGCAGGCGGGCTGTCCTGGCTGCAGGCGGCACGGGTCGCCGCGTCGGCGAACTTGCCCTGCAGGACCAGTTCCGGCCCCTCGGTGGTGTCGGTGTCCACCCACACCGCGGGGCAGTTCCCTCCACCCGAGTTCGGGTCCGTCCCGAAGAAAAGTAACGCCATGATCGCCTCCCGAGCGAGCCATTTGCGCGTAGTTGCGCACCGACCGTCCCGCGCCCTGCCGTCGGGGGTCAAGAGCACAGACAGCACTACGCCCGGTTCGTGTGACACCGAGGCCGGAGCTTCGTCGGTCTGTGGTGCGGCCGGTCCGGTCCGGGCTTCCCCAGCCGCCGTGGAAGTGACCACACGGACGGCTTCGAATCCCGGCGTGCCGCAGCGGCTGATGCACCGGGCCGAAGCTGACCGGCACGCCACCGGATCGGCGGGTTCTTCGCGCCCCCCTCACAAGATCACGACCGGTGGCACCACAACCGTGTCGCCTGTCACATGCGTTAGATCCCCGTTGGGGCTGAACGACCCATCTCGCACCGTTGTCGGAAGAGCAAAGTGCCCGTAGGAAGGTTCAGCGCGACCAATCCAACCGTTCAGTCCTGCCGGGGCAACAGCCCAACGGGCAGGGCCAGAAGGGAACCTTTCTTGTCAGGCAAGACTAGAAGAAGCATCCTGTCTCGCATAGCGGTCGGCGCCGCAGCTGTCATGCTGCTGGGCTCCGGCACCATGATGCCCGCAGCAGCGGAGGACGCTCCGAGCGTCACGGATCCGAACTATGCTCCGTCGTCGCGGCCCGCTGCGGGACCGGAGCGGGGCATGGAAATCGCGGCGAACACGGAGCGTCCCTCGTCGGGCGAGACGCCGTCGGCCGGACCGAAGTGGAAGCAGGTCGACGGGGGTCTCGGCACGTGGAGCGTGAACACGCGTCACGTCCAGTTGAAGAACTGGGTGTTCGACGAGGACAGTCCGACGGCGAACTTAACGTTCGAGGCGTGGACCACCACTGAGGGCGGCGCTCCTTTGGAGCGGGTGAAGCTGACCGACGCCAACTCGTACGGCGTGATCGTCTCTCCCTTTGTGCCGTCCAATACTGCGGTGACCGTGACGGTGGCGCCTGGCCGTCTGAAGCCGAACGTCGACTACGTGTTCCGCACGTCTGCGTATGACGGGTCGCTGTACGAGACGGAGTGGTCGCCGTGGGCGCGGCTGCGTATCGAGCTTCCGGTGGACCTGGCGCTGCCTGCGCCGGACTACGACGCTCAGCGGCCGTCGTTCGTGACGGAGCCGAATAGCGAGCAGACGAGGCCGCTGGGGGCCGGGCCGTCGGCGCTGTCCGCGTACAAGCCGCAGAAGCAGTGCGGTGAGGTCGGTGCGGACAGCAGCCGGTTGTGCGTCATGAGAACGCCGGACAAGCCGGAGGGCGCGAAGGCAGCGGAGTCGGAGAAGTCCGTGGGGATCACGGACGTGGGATGGTGCGACCCTGGTTCCATGGGCACGTACGCGGACAGGTACAAGGAGTGTGACCGGCGGCCGGTCCGCTACTACCTCGGTCCCGACGACGACCCGACGGCCATCGCCGACTTCGTGTTCACACGTGAGCTGCACCTCGACGGTCCTGCCAGCTTCACGGAGAAGCTGACGATCGAGGGCGTGAGTATTCCGGCCGAGTTCGACGGCGGGATCAGCCTCTCGGCCTTTAACGGGCACATATGTCAGGGATCGTGCACGCCGATCGAGCCGGAGGGCGGCGACTGGACGGCCACACCGCATTGGAAGCCGGGCGAGACGCACTCGGCGTCGCTGACAACGAAGTACACGTGGGACAACTTGGTGGCCAACCAGGCGTACCTGTACAAGCCTGACGTCGTGATCGAGGGCACCGTTCACTCTCCCGGCGTGGGGCAGAAGGTCGACTACCAGTGGAGCAAGGACTACCGTCCCGAGCAGGTCTACCTCGACCAGATCCGCTGCGACACGAACACCACGTGGGGCGAGAGCGGCTGTGTGTTCCTCAACTCGGCCCCGACGTATGCGTTCAACGCGAAGAAGTTCCCGCAGGCCGCTGCGCACGCGTGGCTGATCCAGAACGTGCTTCCGCCGAAGACGGGTCTGGACAGCGCGGACAAGCCGCTGTATTACATGGGCGACAAGGGTCAGAACGAGACGAACCGTAATCGGATCTGCCCGTCCGGCTGGGCCGCGGCGAACGGTGACGCGAGCGCGCTCGACAGTGCGACAGACGCTCTGAACTGCGACGAGTTCGCCTTCGCGTCCTCCTACAACAGCGGAGGAATGAAGAAGAGCGAAGGCGGCCTGAACGAGGCCGTCCCGTCCGGCAGTACCACCGGAGAGCCCGACGGCGCAGCATGCGTGCAGACCTTCGCGAAGAAGGAGGACGGCCGCGTCCACCTGTACAACATCGACAGCCCGACGGTGCCCGTTCCGACGTTTCAGGAGGTGTGCGGACGCTCCTCGATCTCCGGAATCCACAACCAGGAGACGATGGGCGGCAACTTCACCAGTTTCATGAAGCAGATGCGCATCATGGACAAGGACGCCTACTGGCTCGATACCCGCATGACCGGGCGGTGTGACCACACCGACGCGTTCGGTACGCCGGTCAACCCGGTGATCTGCACAATGACCGCGAAGTAGCCGTCACCGGATAGCAGCCGGCGCGGGCTCGTCCTTGGGGGCCCGCGCCGTTTCGCGTCTCAGAGCTGCGGGACCGGCAGCAGGACGAGCGGAAGCGTTCCGGCTTCCACCGCGGCCCGGTCGATCGTGAGGCCGCAGTAGTCGCCTACGCTGGCGAACACGCGGGCCGGGATGTCGCGGTGGTGCTCCTCGAAGTACCGCGACGCCTCCTCCTGGGTGTGCACGCCGTCGTAGGCGGTGGGGAAGACGGCCCCGGCAGCATGCAGGGCGGTGTCGAGTTTCGAGTTCCGGCCGGTGCTCTCGGCGAACTCGGCCTGCCAGGTTCGGCCGTCGTCGCCCGGCGCGTGCAGGATCCGGGAGGGGCCCGGTCCGAGATTCAGGGTGAGACAGATGATTTCCTCGCCGACGAGGGGATCCATCTCCGGTACCTCGCGGTAGCCGAGGGACCAGGTAGCGGCCCACGTGTCCTCCAGGACGTACAGCCAGCCGCCGCAGGTGCCGTACATGGCGCGGCTGACGTCCCCCATGTCTGGGGGTATGGCGAGCTCGTGGCGCTCCTTGTACAGATCCCCGCATTCGAGCTGCTCAGGATCTGCGCCGAGCCGGACGAGGAACTCTTCCGTGTCCACGCCGCGGGCCGCCGTCAGGGAAATGCCGGGAAGCATCCCCGGCACACGGCCTTTCGCGTCCTGGTAGGCGTGCTCGCCGATCCACCGCAGACCTGAACCGTGTTGATCGCTCATACAATCAATCTACAAGCAGTCGCCAACATCAGGGCGAACGAGTCCGTGGGGAAGCCGCTGGTGGGCTGGAGCGGGCCGTGGGCTTCGGTGTGATCGCGGGCTTGGTGCCAGGTGCGGCGTGCCGCTGAGCCGAAGCGTCCTCGCGAGCCCCGCAGCCGCCTCGGTCACCGCCCCGATCTGAGGCCGGGCTTCGAGACGGCCCTGGCACACGCCCGGGCCTGGCACGCTGTACACGGCCACCTCGCAGCTCCCCGCGACACCCGGCACGACGCCTACCCGCTGGTCATGTGGCTGTTCAGCCAACGCAACCGCGCCAAACAACGCGCCCGAGCCGGTATGCCGCCCTCACCCCACCTGGCCGAACTCGCCGCGATCGACCCTTGGTGGAACCCGCCCTGGGACACCTTCTGGCAGCGCAACTACTACCGCGCCCGCGACCACGTCGAAGCAGGCAAACCGTTCGAACCCGCCGCGCTGAGTCCCTCCTCCAGCACCGCCCTCGGCAGCTGGATCACCCGGGCCTGCCTCCAATACCACCAGCTCCACCCCGGCCAGCAGCATCTGCTGAACGCGATCGGCATCACGCCCGAGGTCGCCCACGCACGCACCCGGCGCGCGTATCCCTGGCGCGCTGCCGTCGAACGCGCCCAGGCCTTCGCCGAGACCCACGGCCACCTCGCCGTCCCCCGCGACACCGCCCAGGACGGCTTCCCACTCGGTCGATGGCTGAACAAGCAGCGCTACCGGACAAGAAAGACAGGCCCCGCCCCCGCAGCCCACGCACTGACCGCCATCGACCCCTACTGGAATCCCCCATGGGGCATGACCTGGCAACGCGCCTACCACCACGCCCGCACCCACCCCCGCCACCCCAGCACCCGCCGCTGGCTCACCAAACAACACCGCACCTGGCCCCTCCTCCACCCCGACCAACAGCACCTCCTCTTCCACATCGCCATCGCCCCACCGACCTGATTCGCCAACGCCCGTACCCGAGCCGAGCCCTGTCCCGACAATGAGCAGATGGGCCGACGTGCCCTCCTCGATGGCGATGGCGCGGCCGCCTTCTTCGGCTTCGTCGATGCCGAGGCGGCTGCGGCGTTTGCAGCCGAGGAGGAAGCGGCTGACGGGTAACCAGCCCAGGACGGCGGCGTGGGCGAGGTGGAAGGCGTCATGGAGGCGGTAGTCGTCCTCGATGTGGGTGGGACCGTGGGGTCTGATGCAGGGTTGGGTGACAGGTTCGGTCATGCGGCCTGGAGGGCCGGTGTCTTCATGACGGTTTCGAATTCGATGGGGGTCAGCCGGCCGAGTGAGGTTTGTCTGCGTCGTCGGTGGTAGGTCTTCTCGATCCAGGTCACGATGGCGATCCGCAGTTCCTGGCGGGTGGCCCACGTGCGACGGTCGAGGACGTTCTTCTGCAGCAGGCTGAAGAAGGACTCCATGGCCGCGTTGTCGCCGGCCGCCCCGACCCGCCCCTCGCTGCCGGGCGCGGCCACGTCTTCGGCGTGACCGAGGGCCCTGGCCACAGGACCGTCCTGGCGTTCATGCCCGGCCATCCCGAGGAAGGCGTCGGAACGCTGGCCCGGGTCCGCACCCCCGAGGACCCGGACGGTGACGTCGTCTTCGAGCGGAGCGCGGAACGACCGATGGGGTTGTGGGCCGAAGCCGGGGAGGGCCTCCTGCGGATCGTTCCGCTGCTCGGTCCGGACGCGCCGCCGGCGGACGAACTCGAGGACTGCCGCCTGTGCCCCGGCTGCTACCGGCCCGTCTACGAGAGCTCTTTCTCGCACACCCTGATCGGCGCCGGTCCGATGCCGGTGATGGGGCTGTGCAGGCTGTGTGCCGAGGGATCCACGCTTCGCTCGCTGCGCCAGGCCGACGTGCCCATCGACACCCGCCAGCGCGCCGTACTGGAGACGGTGGCCGCCGCCCTGGCGTAGCCGGGTCGCCAGCCCCAGGCGGGCCGTTCAGCGGCCAGCGGGTTCGGGGTAGCGCCGGCGGCGCCGGTCCGGGTCGTCGAAGCCGATCTCGTACCAGGGATCGCCGCGCTGGAGCCGGGGCAGGGTTTTCACCCAGACGCGCCCCTCTTACGTCGGCGGCGAGCGCCTGGAGGCGGTTGTGGATCGTGTCGGTCACCGCGACGCCATTCGGACCGAACCCGGCCCGAACGGCCTTCGCTCCGGTACCGGCTTTCGGTCGCGCGGGCAGCGCGTTGCCGTCGGCCAGAGCCTTCTGCCCCACCGGGGATCTTGCTCGCAGCCGAATCAGCTGCAAGCAAGACCCGGGTGCGTCTTCAGCTGGCGTAGAAGTCCTGCAGGGTGTCGTCCAGGTCTTCGAGGGTGTCTTCCTCGCTACTGATGCCGAGGGCGCTCAGCATGCCAATGCACGAGGCGGAGTAGCGGCCGAGAGCGACGATGAGGTCGTAGTACCGCTCCTCGTCCTCATCGAACAGGCGGGCCAGGAAATCGGCGGTCTGCTTCACGCCGGGCGGTCCGGTCAGCATCGTCTCGATCATCTTCACCACATCGCGCTCCGGGATGCCTTCCGGGAGCCCCACCGTGAGCTGGGATATCAAGGCTTCCACCTCCACCTCGCGCTCCTTCGCGAGCCAGAAGGTGAGACCTGACGCCGCCATCCCGGCGCCGGTGACAAGCTGAGTGACGTGGTCGAGTCCGCCGGCCTTCATGTCGGCGTTCACTGCCGTGATCACTACACGGCACACCGGGTCGTCAGTGCGGACACGTGCTGGTGACGCCAGGGGCTGGAGGGCCGCGCGTATCAGTTGCATCACGGGTTCGGATAACGAGTTCATAGCGTCATCCTCCCGCCTTTGTGCTGCTCACCGGCGGGCATTCTGCAACCTCGGGCAGCAGGAGATCCGTGCTCACGGCACGCAGGAAGGGGACACCCGCTCGAAAAAGTTCTCCACGTGCATCCTCCCCCTGGATCTTTCGCCAGAGCCTGCCACTCCCCCGCACCTCATATGCTGGGTTCGCCAAGGAACGTGTCGCAGCCGGGCCACCCGGCCGGTGGCGCGGTGACTTGGGCTCCGTCTCGCTGTGCGGCCTGGCGGCTCCAGGCCGCACAGCGAGCTCGCCTGCTCCTGTCAGCGGCCGACCGGTTCGGGGTATCGCCGGCGGCGCCGGTCCGGGTCGTCGACGCCGATCTCGTACCAGGGGTCACCGCGCTTCAGCCGGGGCATGGTGTTCACCCACACCGCGACAGTGATGCCTCGGGCGTCGGCGGTGAGCGCCTGGCGGCGGTTGTCGAGCAGGTGCTCCTCCTTTCCTGCCAGGACGACATACAGCAGCGGGAAACGCTCGGAGCGGGTGTAGCGGTGGCGCTGCCAGAACGGGTACGTACTGCCGTTGGTGCCGCGGGCTCCTTCCCAGGTGCGGTGCCCGGCGTAGCGCTCGTAGTCCCAGATTTCCTTCGCGAGGCGGGCCTGGGACATGGTGCCGTTGTCGAGCTCGAAGAGGCGCACCTCGCTGGTCTTGGTCGGCACGGCGAGGACTGCGTCGGTGTTGAAGCTGAGGCCGGTCTCCCTGATGGCGTGGTTCACCTCCACCTGCCAGTCGGTCAGGCACTCGCGGTCTCCGGACAGGACCGTGTCGGTGTAGGCGAGGATCATCTCCGTCACCGCGACAGCGTGTGGGCCGAACCCGGCTTGAACGGCCTTCGCTCCGGTGCCGGCCTTCGGACGCGGCGGCAGCTCATTGCCTTCAGCCAGAGCCTTCTGTCCCACCAGTGTCAGGTTCCAGATCTGCTCTTTGCCCACCTTGCCGTTCGTCTCCGCCAGCCCGAGCTCCGCCAACTCCTTCATCGCCCTGCGCACGTACGACCGGCCGTCCGACTCTTCCTTCGTGATCACCTCAGCCATCTGCCGAACCGTCGCTATCCGCACACACCCCAGCAACCGCAGCGCATCAGCCCTCACCTTCCCGGCCGTGGGAGTAGACCTCTTCCCCTTCGCCGGTGTCTCAGGTGAAGTTAGAGAGGTGTCAGCATGCCGGGAAGCACCCTTACGGGCGGTGTGAGCTACGGTGATTGGCACGACGTTGGAATCGTTCACGGCACTGGACGCGGCACTGGATTCCTGGCCACCCGGAGGGCGATCAGCACCCCTTGACCAGGTCGGACGCGGCTCCGGGTCAGGCTGCCGGGCGCTGCTGGTGTACGTCATGTCGAGGCTCCTCACGCAGGTGGCGCGGGGGTCCGGATGGAACTCCCCCGTCACTTGCTAGAGGTGTGGCGGAAGTCAACGGTGTGACATCCGCCTGAGCACCGTTATCGAGCCGTGATCATCCGGCGGACGCCGCCGCGCAGAGCTCGGAGACGATCGCGAACGACGTCGTCACCATCGGCACCGCCATGGCCGGCGGCATCACCGCGTGCGTGGTCCGGCCGTGCGCCATGCCGTTGCGGATCTGCCGACCGTAGTCGAGGTACTCCGCCTGCCGGGCCGTCAGGATGCCCGCGTCGGCACCTTGCTTGATGATCCCGTGCAGCGGCTTCTTGCCCGCGTCCGGGATGCGATCACGCAGCACGATCTCCACCGCGATCAGGGAGTGCATGACCGCCACGGTGGAGAACTCGTAGCAGTAGTACGACTGGCGCAACAGCTCGCGGGCGGTGCGCAGGACCGTCACCGCGGCCTCGGGCACCGCGTCGGGCACGACCAGGTCCTCAACGAGGTCATGCATGTCGGCGTAGCTGTCGACGAAGTAGTGGGCGCGTTCGTCCGGGACCGGGAACGGCAGCCGCTGCGTGGTCATCCCCGAAGTCTCCCAGCGGCACGCCCCGCCCGGCAGCGGCTTTTCCCCGGTCGTGGCTCAGCGTGCCGGGACGGAGATTCCTCCCCCATCGAAATGGGTGGTATGTCGCACGTGGCGAACCAGGTCAAGGGAAAACGCGGCGCGGTTGTGACTTTGCGAGGCAAGTGGCCAGCTCTCCACCGAACGTGTCAGGACACAGTGCTTCGTTGATTCCAATGTGGTCAGAGCGTTGACCGATAGTTGGCCCTCAGTCGCTGGATCGAGACACTGCCCTCCTTCAGTCGCGACAGGACCTGATCTCGTACCTTCAAATCAATTTGGTAACACCGGCTTTGGGTGGAGAACGCGTCCGCTAATACGGAAGGAGGGCAGCAGAAGGGGAATCTTGTGGCAACTGCGATCATCGCCGTGCTGGGCACCCTGCTCGGTGCTCTTGTGGCGGGAGCTATGCAGCACCTCATCACTCTCTCCGCCCGCCGTGATCGTGATCGGCAAGCGCTGGCTGCTGCAGTAGCCAGCCTGCTCGGTGCCGCGACAGACTATCGCCGCCACCAGTACCTGAAACATGTCGTCCGCGGGACGGGCGAGGCGGAAAGTCTGGAGCTAAAGACGGGCCGGTTCGAGGCACAGTGCGGAGTGACCAAGGCCGTGACCGCGCTCACCCTCGCGACCGACAACGCAACGCTCCTACGCTTGGCGACTGCTCTGGTTGACGCGTCTAGTGAGATCAAAAACCACGCACACGACGATCGTCCAGCCATCGACGGCTCGGAAGACCGAGCCCGCCGGGCACACGACGCCTTCCAATCAGCAGCCGCCCAGCACTTGAGGCAGTTCCGGCGTTGAGTCCTCCTCCCTGGGCAAGGGCAACCCACAGGGTGCGAGAAACACAGGTATCTCCGCCGTTCTGCCGAATCTCGACACTTCGCGGGGGCGTCCCCTTCGAGACCGCCTTTTCGTAGTGCCCGATACGGTCGAAATCCGAGCTGGCCAACAAGAAATCAACGTGGCCAAGTACCGATCAACGGCTCAGCGGTGGCCACGAGGCGGTGCTCACCGTCGGTGCCCGGACTCTGTCCACAGGGCCGCCGCCGGAGGCTCCTCTTGAGGCCGCCGCGATCAGCGGGGCGGCCCGTACGTGAGGAGCTGTCATGCCCGAGAACACCGTCACCGCGCCGCTCGCCCCGATGGAGCCGGAAGACGTCGTCGACGCCTTCGCCTACATCCGGGCGTTGCAGGCCGACGACATCGACATGGCCTGCGCGGTCGCCAACGACACGGGCCCGGAGCTGCACCGGCTGCTCCTGGACGTCGCCGCACGCGTCATCATCCCGGTCACCGCCGTGGACGACTGCGAAGGGGAGCCGTGCGCGCACTCCTTCCTGGCAGCAGCACTCGGGCGGCTTCTGCTGGAGATGCTCTGCGACGGCGAGTGCCTGGCCAATGCGCCGGGCATCGCCGACACCATCGTCCGCTTCACCGGGAACATCCTCACCGAGGAGCACGGCGACGTCGCCGGCGTACTCCGCCGGCTGGAGGCCGTCGGGACGGAACAGGCAATGGAAGGGCACTCGGTACGCCGCACCACCGCGTAGGGAGCACCCGGGACGGCGGTGGTGCGGTGCGGCGCGCATCGCAGGCGCACCACCGCACCACCGCGACGCCACGGTGGTGCGCTCCACCGCACCGCACCACCGTGGTGCGCTCCGGCGGCGTCGCCGCACCGCACCGGGTGCGCGCCACGGCCGGGCGGGCTCCTTTATCACGCACCCCCTTGACCGCGATCTGATCGCCAGCCGAATCAGGCTGTGTCAAGGGGAAACGTCCTCGGTAGTAGACCCGGACAAGGGGTGCAGCGGAGCTGGACAAGGGGTCGCACGCACCGACCGCACCTGGACAAGGGGTCGGTCGGCGGTGGGCGCACCGGCGCGGTGCGGGACACCGGGCGCGCGCGAGAGAGTGCCCGGCATCGTCGGGTGGTGCGGTGCACCGGTGGCGTCCATCGCGGTGCACCGCACGGTGGCGTCCATCGTCATCCGGCGCACCAGAGTGGAGCCCACCGAGTGGAGCCCATCGGGTGGCCCACCGAGTGGAGCCCACTGAGTGAACTCCACCCTGGCTTTATCGAGCAGTAGTGACGTCACTTGTCGACGAGTTTGGGAGGCGCTCAGAACCACGGTCGGGTGATGTTGATGAGTTCGGGAGGCGCTGGGGTTCTTGCCAGGGCAACATCGGGGTGCTCCTGGTGAAAGGTCCTGGTCATGCCGCAGATGTCGAAGGTCGAGCTGTACGCGGCGATCCGGCGTGACCATCGCGGCGGCATGTCGATGCGGGAGCTTGAGCGCAAGCACGGCGTGACCTGGCGGACGGTACGCAAGGCGTTGGACTCGTCCTGGCCTGAGCCTCGTAAGAAGCTGCCGCCCCGGGCCACGACGCTGGACCCGTACAAGCCGGTGATCGACGAGATCCTGCGGGCGGATCTGGACGCGCCGCGCAAGCAGAGGCACACGATCACCCGGATCTTCCACCGGCTGGTCGAGGAGCACGGTGCGGACGTCTCCTACGGGGTGGTGCGCTACTACGTTGCCAGCCGGAAGCCCGAGATCTTGGTCGAGTCCGGCAAAGCTCCGCTTGAGGCGTTCGTTCCGCAGACCCACCTGCCCGGCCACGAAGCGGAGGTCGACTTCGGTGACGTGACCGTACGGCTGGCCGGCGAGCTGGTGACCTGCTACCTGTTCTCCTTCCGGCTGTCGTACTCGGGCAAGGCCGTCCACCACGTGTTCGCCTCCTGCGGCCAGGAAGCCTTCTTCGAAGGCCACGTCCACGCACTGCGGACTCTGGGCGGAGTGCCGCGCACGAAGGTCCGTTACGACAATCTGAAAGCCGCCGTCGCCAGGGTGCTGGGGCAAAGCCGGGCGAGAACGGAGGCCGACCGGTGGATCGCCTTCCGCTCGCACTTTGGCATCGAGAGCTTCTACTGCCGGCCCGGCATCGAAGGCGCCCACGAAAAGGGCGGAGTCGAAGGGATGATCGGCTACTTCCGCCGCAACCACTTCGTTCCCGTCCCCGAGGTCTCCTCGCTCGCCGAGCTGAACGAGATGGTCGAACAGTGGGACCGGCAGGACGACGCACGCCGCATCGGGGCGAGGGCCAAGACCGTCGCGGAGTACTTTGCACTCGAACAACCACTGCTGATGCCGTTGCCCGAGGAACCGTTCGAGACAGGCCGGGTGTTCACGCCGCGGGTCGACCGCTACGGCCAGATCCCGGTTCGCACCAACCGCTACTCGGTCCCGATCCGGCTGATCGGCAAGCGCGTGCGGGTCGTGCTGCATGCCTCTCATCTGGTGGTTTACGACCAGAACGTGGAAGTGGCCCGGCACGAGCGCCTGATCGCGAAGGGTGCCGTCCGGCTGGACCTGGACCACTACCTGGAAGTCCTAGTCCGCAAGCCGGGCGCCTTCCCAGGCTCCACGGCTCTCGAACAGGCCCGTTCAGCAGGCAGGTTCACCCCAGTCCACGACGCCTGGTGGGACCAGGCCCGCAGGATCCATGGCGAGCGGGACGGAACCCGGGCCCTGATCGAGGTCCTCCTGCTGGGGCGTCACCTGCCCCACGAACATGTCGTCGCCGGCCTGGCCGCAGCTCTGCGAGCTGGGGCCATGACCGCTGACGCGGTCGCCCTGGAGGCCCGCAAGGCCGCCCAGGCCGAGGCTGAACCCATCCCTGCGTCGGACCGGCTGATTTCCGGCAAGCCGTCGGCGACGGTGACGTCCCTGCACGAATGGCGGCTCGCGCATCTTCCGCCGGACACCAGGCCGCTGCCCTCGGTGACCCCCTATGACCAGTTGCTCCGACGCCGCCGCACCAGCGGCGGTGACCACCGTGAGGGAGAAGCACAGTGACTCTGCCCCGCCAGCGAGGCTTGACCGAGCAGGCCGCCGACGCCGCCATCGACAGTGCCTGTCGGCTGCTGCGGCTGCCCTCGATCCGTAACGAGTTCTCCGACATTGCCGACCGGGCGCTGAAGGACCAGATGAGCTACCGGGGCTTTCTCGCAGAGCTGTTGATGGCCGAGTGCGACGACCGGGCCCGCCGCCGCTCGGAGAGGCGGATCAAGGCGGCTGGCTTCCCGCGGGAGAAGTCCCTGCGGACCTTCGACTTTGATGCCAACCCGAACATTGACGCGGCGACCATCCACACCCTCGCCAGCTGCGAATGGATCAAGAAGAGCCAGCCGCTCTGTCTGATCGGTGACTCCGGCACCGGCAAGTCCCACATGCTCATCGCGCTGGGCACCGAGGCCGCGATGAAGGGCTACCGCGTCCGCTACACCCTCGCCACGAAACTGGTGAACGAGCTGGTCGAAGCCGCCGACGAGAAGCAGCTGAACAAGACCATCGCCCGTTACGGACGCGTCGATCTTTTGTGCATCGACGAGCTCGGCTACATGGAACTGGACCGCCATGGCGCCGAACTACTCTTCCAGGTCCTGACCGAGCGCGAGGAGAAGAACAGCGTCGCCATCGCCTCCAACGAGTCCTTCGGCGGCTGGACCAAGACCTTCACCGACCCCCGTCTCTGCGCGGCCATCGTCGACCGCCTCACCTTCAACGGCACGATCATCGAGACCGGCACCGACTCTTACCGCCTCGCCAGCACCCGGGCGCGCGCGGAAGAACCCGTCAAGGTCAGCTGACATTAGCGGCCCAGTCTCGGTGGCCGCCGCCTGCGAGGCGGCGGCCGGCGGCGGCCCGGCCACCGCCGATCTGGCAGGTCGATCGATCTGGAGGTCATGGGGTGGCGGCTCGCCACGCGGGATGCAATGCGGGATAGAGGCTGACCAGGAGATAAGCAGCCGCGATCACGAGCAAAGCCGTGGTGAGGCTGGTCGTGGCGACCAGCACGCCGGCGCCGAAAATGCCCAGCGGCACCGCGGCCACAACTGCGGCCATGATCGCGCCGGACACGCGTCCTCGGAGCTCCGAGGGAATACGGCTGAACTGGACAGCGGTCAACAGCGGGTTCACTGGTCCAGCAGCGATGCCGGCGAGAGCCATGGTGACGACAAGCGTGGGAGTTCCGGGCATCGCGGCGATGACGAAGAACTTCGGGGCTCCGGAAATCAGCAATGCGCCGGTCAGGATCACGTGCCGGGGGAACCGATGCCCAACTGCGCCGAACAGGATCGCGCCAGCCAGGGCGCCGGCGCCGAAGGCGGCGACCGAAAGCCCCAGGGCGAGCGGGTTGTCGAGCACCTGCTTGGCCAGGGTTGGCAGCAGCACGGTGAACAGGGCGTTGTCGGCCATGTTGGCGAACATGAACACCACGAGGATCCGGGGCAGCAACGTGTCCTCGCGGATGAATCGCAGCCCTTCCCTGAGCTCCGCGAAGTACCGTGACGTGCCTTTCGATAGGTGCGGAGCCTTGCGAGGCGATGCTCGGGGCACAGTCAGTCCCACGATCAGGGCCGATACCAGGAAGCTGGCCGCATCCATGTACAGCACAAGGATTGGCCCGAGAGCTGCGACGAGTACGCCGCCGAGCAATCCGCCGGTGAGCTGGGCGACACGCATCACTGTCTCGTGCGCGCTCATCGCCCGTTCCAGCCGCATACCGCCGGCTTCGGCCAGGTCGGGCACGAGGGAGCGGCGGGCTGTCGTGCCTGGAACGTCGAGCATCGAGCCGGCGAACGTGAGGACCAGCAACAGCCAGAACGGCAGGTGGCCCAGCATGTACAGGACCGGGATCGCGGCGACCGTCATGCCGCTGGCCAGGTCGGCATGGACACTGCTGCGGATGAATCCCATGCGGTCCACCAGGGGGCCGCCGAAGAGCCCGGCCAGCACCACGGGAACGAAGTAGGCGACCCCGCTCAGCCCGGCGCGTGCGGGATCACCGGTGGTCTCCAGCACGAACCAGGGAATCGCGATCAGGGCGATCCGGTTTCCCGCGACCGACACCGCCTCGGCTGCCAGGACAGCGCCAAGCGCTCGCCGTGCCACACGCGTTGACGTGCCTGAAGAAGTCACCTGGTTGCCGGCTCCCAGCCCATGATGGTGGCCTGGTCAGTCGGAAAGCACCAGTCCACGGGCTGCCTACCGAAGTGCCCGCAGATACGCCGCTGCCGCCCGGTCATCCTGGCGACGGTGTGCTCGGCCACCCGACCGCGGCCGTCCGGCGTGATCCACAGTTGGCCGAACCGCAGGATCACCGGCTTGCGCACGTTGCCGCTTTTGTTGGGCGCCATGCCGTGCCACGGGCTCCAAGGGAAGTGCCAGGCGTGGTCATCGCGGATCGGTGACAGCCGCGTCGGTGTGGGCAAGTCGGGCACCAGCAAGTCCTCTCGTCGTACGGCATGCAGACGACAATCACGCTAGCCAGGAGCGCGGACACCCATGCCTGAACGCGGGACTTCGGCCGGAACCCTGCCTCGCTCGACGAAGACGACACCGCCGCGATGGTGAGCCCGAAACAGCACGAGGACCTCGGCGATCACACCGGGGTCCTGCGATCCCTTTCGTCCGTATCTCGGCTGACCCTCTACGGACGTTCCTCGTCAATCCACAGCGAACAGCTCACGCAACGCAAGCAGCGACGGCAATGACGTCGATTCTCGTCAACATTTCTGGCTGGGTAGATCATCAACTGCCTCCGGAACTCGTGCACAAGTGCTGTCGCTCGACGTGAACGAAGCCACCACCCGATGCCTTGCATCGCCACCGGATGCAGAACATCGTCGGCTTCACTCGGTGGACGATGCCCGGCATCGTCACCACAGCCAGGCGTTGGAGTGCCGCACCCGGGCCAGGGCGCGGGCGTCGCGGCGCGCGGCCGCGTTGCCGATCCGGTTCTGCCGGGAGCGGGGCCGGCGCGACTGCCCGGCGGCGAGGCGGCGCTTCCCGGCGTCCTGGAGTCGCCGCCGCTGCTTGCGCTGCTCCTGCTTCTTCGCCGCCTTCGACTTCGGCTTCCGGGGCCGCTTCCAGACCGGCTGCCACCCCAAGGGCTCATCAGGCTCGGGCTCCTGGTCCTCGTTGAGCGCGGCGGCCATCTTCGCGCGGGCCGCGTGGGCGCGTGCGAGTGCGTCGTCGGGGTTGGGGTGTTCTTCCGGGGTGTTCATGCGATTCCTCCTGTGGTCCGGCCCGGTGTGTGCTGGGTGCCGGGCTGTTGGGTGTGCGTCGGCGGGGCCGTCGCCGGGGCGGGCTGTGGCCGGGGGCCGTGGGCGACGGCGCGCTCCCGCTTGCCGTCCTGGAGCTTGGCGGCCAGCCGGGCGGCGGCTTCGAAGGTCCGGCGGGTCTGCTCCACCGTGTCGACGCCGGTCTCCGGCTCCAGGAGGCGGCCGTCCTTCGGGCCGGTGCGGAACGGCCGCGGGTGCGACCTCGAGGCGGCGGGCACGGAGACGGTGCGCGGTCGGGTGCGAGAGCCCAGTCGCTCCGCGCGGCGCACCGCGTGGACCCGGGCGGCCAAGGCGTCGGCGGCGAGGCGGGCCCGCTCGTACGGCGGGGCGGTCCGCTTGCGGGTCAGCGGGCGTAGCACGGCCTGGTCCTCGGTGTCGTGCGGGTACAGGGCGCGCAGGTCGGCGGTCATCATCCGCCGGCTGGCCGGGCGGGTGTAGTCGTCGACGACCGCCTGCACGATCTGTTCGTCCAGGCCCGCCTGGTGGGGTCGGCCACGCAGGACGTAGGCGAGGTGGCGGCGGGCTTCGGCGAGCAGGTGGTGGCGTTTGAACGCGCCGCGCATCACGTACACCACGGCGACGACGTCGACGGCCGCCAGGGCGACGTCGACCACCGGCCGGACCCGCGCCCACACTGCCGCGGCCGCCGCTCGCGCCCGCTCCGCGAGCCGGTTGACGACGTCGGCGCCGTAGGCCCGGGTCGCAGAGTCCCGCCATCGCTTGCGCAGCTCGGTCAGCGACAGCATCTCCGTGCGCTTGGGCGGGCGCGTCTGGTCGGCGGCCTGGCAGCCCAGCGCGTAGGCGGCCCGCTCCCCCGGCGCGTGCCCGTGTTTCTCCTCGTACCGGGCGGTGAGGACGGGCAGTGCGTCCTCGATCTGCTGGCGGCGGGTCGACTGCCAGCCGATGAGCCGCTGGTCGATGCCCGCGATCTCCATGACGGGCCGGCGGCCGGGTGTCACCTCGCGGGGCTCCCACGCCCACCCGAGCCGGGCGGACACCTCCTCCATGAAGTACAAGGTGTAGAGGGTGTCGGCCGCGACGATGTGGGTCAGCATCGTGTCCGCCGACAGGTTGCCCCACGTCCCCTTGGCGTCGGGGCGCCGGGCACGGATCGAGACCAGCGCATGATCGTGGAGAAGGGGCTTCGACTCGACAGCTCTGGACTCGTAGTGCCGGAAGACCGCGACGATCAGCCCGTCCTTGACCCGGGCGCGGTGCTTGCCTCCGCCTTTCCAGCGGATCTGTGCGACCGCATCCTCCATCCACGCCAGCGTCTTGTCCCGGGCGATGTCCTGGCACAGCTCCAGCACCAGGCGGATCTCGTGGCCCATCAGCGCCCACGCGATGTGTGCCGTCGGCGGGGGCCGGAACACCAGGTGCATGCCGAGCCAGGGGATGCGCTCCTTGGCCTTGTCGGTCTTGGGTGAGCGGTTGTGCTCGATGGGCCTGCCCAGCACGGTCGCCCGCCGCGCCCTCGCCGGATCGTCGCCCGCCTCAAGGCGCTCGTGCTCGATCCGGTCGGCGTCCGGGTGCCGGCCTTCCCCCAGGAGCAGCCCGTGCCCAACAACAACCAAGTCGGTGTGATCGCCGCCCTGGCCGCTGCGTTCGTCTGCTACATCGGGTATCTGCACCCCAGCCTGGTACCGGCACTCGGACTGGCCATCGCGGTGTGGGTGGCGGTGTACGCGTATCTCAAGCAGTAGAAGTGGCCCAGGGATTGGCAGGCAGGGACATCACGATCGGTGGGAATCGGCGCCGTTCACCGCCTTCGAGGGCCGACCCCAGCCCTGGCCCCGGTCGATCGCGGCGAGCAGCGCCGGCTCCCAGCCGGCGGCCGCGAGCGAGGCGGTGTCGGGCAGGCCCGCGTCGGCAAGGGTGGGCAGCTGCACTGTGTGCTCGATGCCCTCCGCCCACGCCTCGCGCACCGCCTGGCGGCCCGCCGCGGATGTCGGCGCCGGTGGGCGAAGAAGAACAAGGTCGAGCTGTGCTTCACCCCGACCTACGCATCCTGGGCCAACCCGGTCGAGGCCCACTTCGGCCCGCTGCGGCAGTTCACCCTGGCCAACTCCCACCACCGCAGCCACCCCACGCAAACCCAGGCACTGCACCGCTACCTG
>NZ_JBHVWS010000091.1:0-26227 GCF_042882185.1 Streptomyces sp. NPDC058239 | reverse complement strand
ACTCCCTTTTTCTCTCCTTCCTAAATGAATCATTGAGTCGGGCCCCGGGGCGGGCACGGCAGGGCTTCCCCTGCCTGCCGTCCCCGCCACCGGGGCCCATTTCCACCGGCCGGTACAGCGTCTCCGCTCGAAACGCCGACCCGCCAGGGGTCTGTGGTTACTCGCCGGGGTGGGCGAGCTCGATGTCATGGCCGTCGACCCCGCGACCGGCCACGGTCAGCGCGCCGGCCACCGGCGGGTAGCCGGTCGCGATGACCGAGTACTCGCCCGCGTCCAGGTCGGCGAAGGCGTACGCCCCGTCGTCCCCGGTCGTCGAGGTGGCGACCACATTGCCCGCCGCGTCGACCAGCGTGACCCGGGCGTCCGGCAGAGGCCGTCGGCCGGAACCGGCCCGCACGACGCCCTGCACCAGCGCACCGGACTGCAGTGCGGCCTCGATCCGGGTGACGCCCTGGCCGCCGATCTCCACCGGCAGGGCCAGCGGACGGAACCCTGCGGCGTTCACCGCGACGGTCACCGAACCGGGGACCAGCTCACCGAAGGTGAACTCGCCCGTCTCACCGGACTTGCCGGTGGCCAGCACATCGCCGCGCACATCGGTCACGATGACCATGGCGCCCTCGACCGGCGCAGCGGTCTCGGCGGTCCGTACGGTTCCGGCCAGGCCGCTCGTACCGGAGAGCAGGATGTCGTACGAGAGCGGCTGGTCACCGACGACCACGGTGGACGCCTGCGGCTGGAAGCCGTCGGCGGACGCGATCAGGACGTAGCTGCCGGAGCCCGGCGCGTCCAGACCGTAGCTGCCGTCGGCCTGGGCGACGGAGCGCCCCAGCTGCCGGCCGGCCAGCGAGATCAGTGTGACGGCGGCCCGTGCGACGGGTGCGCCCTCGGCGCCGCGCACCACACCGTGCACGGCCGTGCCCTGCAGGGTGGCGACCGGGGCTTCCAGGGTGTCGACCGAGGAGACCGGGGCCGTTGCCCGGGAGACCGGTGCGGCAGCGGTGGCCGGAGCCTCGACCGCCTCCGTGGCGGGGGCCTCGGCCGTGGCTGCGGCGTCGTTCGCGGAGTTCGTCTTCAGCGCGACCTCCTTGATGAAGATGGTGATCACGAAGGCGACCAGCGCGGCCGGAGCGGCGTACAGGAAGACATCGCCGACACCGTGCCCGTAGGCGCTCTCCACGACCGTACGGAACGGCGCGGGCAGCTTGTCCAGGTCGGGGATGCCCCCGCCGCCGGTGCCGCCGTGGCCCATGGCCGCGCCCTTGGGACCGAGCTCCGCGAGGCCGTCCTTGACGTAGTGGGTGACGCGGTTCGCCATGACGGCGCCCAGCGCCGAGACGCCGATCGCACCACCGAGGGAACGGAAGAAGGTGACGACGGAGCTGGCCGAGCCGAGGTCGGACGGAGCGACCTGGTTCTGTGTGGCGAGTACCAGGTTCTGCATCATCATGCCGATGCCGAGACCCATCACGAACATGAAGATCGCGATGTGCCAGTACTCGGTGTCGTACCGGATGGTGCCGAGCATTCCGAGCCCGGCGGTGACCAGGAAGCCACCGGTGACCAGCCAGGCCTTCCAGCGGCCCGTCTTGGTGATGATCTGGCCCGAGATCGTCGAGGAGAGGAAGAGGCCGGTGATCATCGGGATCGTCATGACACCCGACATCGTCGGCGACTTGCCGCGCGCCAGCTGGAAGTACTGGCTGAAGAAGACGGTGCCCGCGAACATCGCGATACCGACGAACAGCGAGGCCAGCGAGGCCAGCGTGATGGTGCGGTTACGGAAGAGGCGCAGCGGGATGATCGGCTCGCTGGCCCGGGACTCGGTGAAGACGAAGAGCAGGGCGAGGATCAGGGAACCCGCGAGCATCGCGCCGGTCTGCCACGACATCCAGTCGTACTTGTCGCCCGCGAAGGTGACCCAGAGGAGCAGCAGCGACACAGCGGCGCTGATCAAGAACGCACCGGTCCAGTCGACCTTGACCTCACGCTTGACGACCGGGAGCTTCAGGGTCTTCTGGAGCACGATCAGCGCGATGACGGCGAACGGCACACCGACGTAGAAGCACCAGCGCCAGCCCATCCAGCTGGTGTCGGTGATGACACCGCCGAGCAGCGGACCACCGACGGTGGCGACGGCGAAGACCGCGCCGAGGTAGCCGCTGTAGCGACCGCGCTCGCGCGGGGCGATCATCGCGGCCATCACGATCTGCGCGAGGGCGGAGAGACCACCCACGCCGATGCCCTGGACGACACGGCAGGCGATCAGCATGCCGCTGCTGGTCGACATACCGGCGACGACCGAGCCCGCTACGTAGATGACGAGGGCTATCTGAACCAGCAGCTTCTTGCTGAACAGGTCGGAGAGCTTGCCCCACAGGGGGGTGGTGGCGGTCATGGCCAGCAGCGAGGCCGTGACGACCCAGGTGTAGGCGCTCTGGCCGCCGCCGAGGTCGGAGATGATCTCCGGCAGAGCGTTGGAAACGACGGTGGACGACAGAATCGCGACGAACATGCCGAGCAGCAGCCCGGTGAGCGCTTCCATGATCTGCCGGTGAGTCATCGGCGTGCCGTCGGAGGGATCGGATGATCCCCCGTGCTTGGCGTGGCCGCCCCGCACACCGGTTGGTGTGGTCGTAGCCATTGAGTTCCTTGTCTTTGCTTCTGTTACACGGGTGTACGGGTGTGCGAGTCGTTGTCGCTGTCGGCAGGCCGGGAACGGCAGTCGCCGATGTGCTTCCCGGGGGCGCACCCTCCGGGGCCGCGACAGGCAAAACTTTCGCGCAGCCGGGCCAACAGCGTGTTGAGCTGTCCGACGTCGTCGTCGGACCAGTCGGAGAGGTTGTGGATGAACATTTCGGTGGTCCGGCGGTTCAGATCGTTGAGCACGTCGTGTCCGGCGGGGGTCAGCCGCAGGATGCGGGACCGCTTGTCCGCCGGGTCCGAGGACCGTTCGATCCAGCCGCGCTCTGCCACATGGGCGACATGACGGCTGGTCACCGACATGTCGACGGCCATCAGTTCAGCCAGTCTGCTGATACGCATTTCGCCGTGTTCACGGAGAAGCGCCAGTACGGCCGCCGAGCCGCCAGGGCATTCGGGGGGCAGCATGCGGGCGAGACCCCGCTTGACTGCCCCGATGGCGCTGAGCTGTCGGGCCAGTTCTTCGTACTGACTTCGTACGGCCACGGGCCCCCCAGACATATCACCGGTTCATCTTGTTGCTTAGGGCAACCATAGAAGCTGTTGGTTGCTGCAGGCAAACGAAACGGGGCTTGCAGAAGTAAAGGAAAGCAAAAGGCTGTGTAGGGCCCGGGTCAAAGCCCCAGCGTGCGAGGGGTGGATCGTGACGGGTGTGTCTCGTGCCACAGGTGGGGCGATCGGGTGTCCGTTTTGGGGGTGTGGACCTGGCGATCCAGTCGTATGCGGCCGGGCGACCCCGTCGCGCATACCGGATGACCCCGTCGCATATATACGGGCCGTATGCGGGTGCGCGGTGCCCACCACTTCTTCACCGGCTCCCAGGCTCCGGCCACGGCCCTTCACCGACCCGGGGGTTGGGCCGTAACGCCGAGTTCGCTAGGGTCCTGGCCCATGGCACACAACCCCCACGCCCCGCAGGGCCCCGAGGGCAACAACGACCCGGCCGGCAGCACCCAGATGTTCCGCGCCTTCGTCGACGAGGGCGAGCCGCAGCGTCGGCAGCAGCCGGCCGCTTCGTCCGGACCGAAGACCGGGGTGATCGTCACCGTCGTCGCGGTGATCGTCGTCCTCGCAGCGGTCGCCTGGCTCGCGCTGGGCTGACCGGCGCACCGGTTCCTCCGTACCTCCTGCCTCCACCCGTCACTTCAATACGGCGGTGACGTCCCGGGTCTCGACATGCATACCCAGGGGCACCCGCCAGGCGTCCACGCAGGCGGTGTACGTCTTCGTCCGCGCCGCTCCCGCGTCGATCGGCGCGGGCAGCGGCTCGGTCGACTCGATGGTCGCCCAGTCGATCCCCAGCCCGCCGATGATGTGCGTGGCGAAGGTGACGGTCCCCGAGCGCACCGGTGATCCTCCGGTGTTGCGGAACTCCACGGTCACCTTCTCGCACCAGCGCTCGTCCGCTGCCGCCCGCTCGGGGGCACCCACCACCAGCACGGCGGGCCCCGCGGGCGCTGTGGAGCCGGGCGCCGACGGGGTCGCGGGGCCCGTGGAGCCGCCTGCAGAGCCATTGGAGTCACCGGAGCCGGTCGTACCGCCTGTATCGCCGCCCGCGCTGCCGGTGCCGCTGCCCGCGCCGGGGCCGGTTGTGCCGGGCGGTCGGTCGGCCGCGCCACTCGCAGTGCTCGTACCCCCGGAGCCGTCGCCTGCGGCGGAGGCGGCCGGCGAAGGTCCGCCGCCGTCGGCCCGGTCCCCGGCACTCCCGCCGCCCTTGCCGCCCCTGTCGAGCGGCACCAGCGTCACCTTCCCCGACGGCGCCACCGCTCCCGACGGTGCTCTCTCGGGGCCCGCGCCTGCCGCGCCGACCGCCACGTAGCCGTCGCCCGCCGTCCCGCCGCCACAGGCGGCCAGCGCGCCGCCCAGACACAGCACGGCCGCCGAGGCGGCGATCACGGTGCCCCGGCGGCCGGTCGAGTCGCGTATCTGACGTCGCATCGCGCCAGTGTGGCTGACGGTCCGTCAAATCGGAACCCTCGTGCCACGGTGCGGCGGTTCACGGCGGTCAGTCGGCGATGAGCCCTTCCCTGAGCTGGGCGAGCGTACGGGTCAGCAGGCGTGAGACATGCATCTGTGAGATGCCGACCTCCTCACCGATCTGGGACTGCGTCATGTTGGCGAAGAACCGCAGCATGATGATCTGGCGTTCGCGCGGCGGAAGCTTGGCCAGCAGCGGCTTGAGCGATTCGCGGTACTCGACGCCCTCCAGTGCCGAGTCCTCGTATCCGAGCCGGTCGGCCAGGGAGCCCTCGCCGCCGTCGTCCTCGGGCGAGGGCGAGTCCAGCGAGGAGGCGGTGTACGCGTTGCCGACGGCCAGCCCGTCGACCACGTCCTCCTCGGAGACGCCGAGCGCCTTGGCCAGCTCGGGCACCGTCGGCGAGCGGTCGAGCTTCTGGGCGAGCTCGTCGCTGGTCTTGGTCAGCGCGAGCCGCAGCTCCTGGAGGCGGCGCGGGACGCGCACCGACCACGAGGTGTCGCGGAAGAAGCGCTTGATCTCCCCGACGACGGTCGGCATCGCGAACGTCGGGAATTCCACTCCCCGTTCGCAGTCGAACCGGTCGATCGCCTTGATCAGGCCGATCGTGCCGACCTGGACGATGTCCTCCATCGGCTCGTTGCGGCTCCGGAACCGCGCCGCGGCGTAACGCACCAGCGGGAGGTTGAGCTCGATGAGTGTGTCCCGTACGTAGGCACGCTCCGGGCTGTCCGTTCCATCGGGGCCCGGTGCGGGCCCCAGCGCGGCGAGCCGCAGGAACAGGGAGCGGGACAGAGTGCGGGTGTCGATGGCTTCCGGCGAGCTGGTGAGCACAACGGGTGCGGGTGCGCTCTTCGTGAGCGTGAGCACCTTCGAGCTGCCCTGTTCTGCGGACATGCCACCCCCTTGAGGTCGCGGACGGTCGCGTTGAGCCGCGACCATCGGAGGAACGCAGCCTCCACCTGAATACCGGCGGCGAGGCCACGGCAAACGCGGTTCCCGCAGAATGTCACATGTCGGCAACACGCTGTAGTGACATGTCGACAAGTCTTTGTGGCGTCTGTGCAGTTAACAGGGGGTGTGCGGCATTTCGGCCGCCCGAACCGGACTTCGAGTGCTCTACCCGTTCCGGTTACGCCTCGATCCTGTTTGCGGATCGAAGTCGGGCGAAACTACGGGCCAGCAGCCTTGACACATGCATCTGGGAGACACCCAGTTCGGCGCTGATCTGCGACTGCGTCAGATTGCTGTAGTAGCGCAGCAGCAGGATGCGCTGCTCGCGCTCGGGCAGCTGTACGAGCAGATGCCGGACCAGGTCGCGGTGCTCGACCCCGGCGAGGGCCGGGTCCTCGTAGCCGAGCCGGTCCAGCAGGCCGGGCAGTCCGTCGCCCTCCTGTGCGGCTTCCAGCGAGGTCGCGTGGTAGGAACGGCCGGCCTCGATGCAGGCCAGTACCTCGTCCTCGGAGATCCTCAGCCGCTCGGCGATCTCCGCCGTTGTGGGAGAACGGCCGTGAGCGGTCGTCAGGTCCTCGGTGGCGCCGGTGACCTGGACCCATAGCTCGTGCAGCCGGCGCGGGACGTGGACGGTCCGTACGTTGTCCCGGAAGTACCGCTTGATCTCGCCGACGACGGTCGGCATCGCGAAGGTCGGGAACTGGACACCGCGTTCGGGGTCGAACCGGTCGATGGCGTTGATCAGGCCGATCGTGCCGACCTGGACGACGTCCTCCATCGGCTCGTTACGGCTTCGGAAGCGCGCCGCGGCGTACCGCACCAGGGGGAGGTTCGCCTCGATCAGTGCCGCCCGTACGCGGCCGTGCTCCGGTGTCCCCGGCTCCAGGTTCTTGAGCTGTCCGAAGAGGACCTGAGTGAGCGCCCTGGTGTCGGCGCCCCTGGTCCTGGCGGGCGGTGCCGTGCTGTCGGGCGTCTCGGTCTGGACCGTCTCGACGGTCTCGACGGTCTGGACGGTCTGGACGGTCTGGGGAGGCACTTGAGGCGCTGCACTGGCCGGCACGGTGACGCCACCCCTTTGCGGTCAACTTCGGTCAACTCATCCGTCAAAAGCGGTCATAGCATCACAAGACATGTCCACTGTGTGCAAGCACCGTATAGCGTCGTGTTGGGGTCAACTTGGTTTAAACACTAAGAAAAGCCCCTCACCGTGGTGGCGAGGGGCTCAGGGGACCGGCTGGATCAGGCGGACCGGGCGAATCAGAACGGATAGTCGGCGATCACCCAGGTGGCGAACGCGCGCCACTGCCCGGCGGCGGCCTGATGGGCGGGGTGCTCGATGTAACGCTTCAGGGCGTCCTCGTCGGCGACCGCAGAGTTGATGGCGAAGTCGTACGCGATCGGCCGGTCGGTGATGTTCCAGGCGCACTCCCAGAACTCCAGCTCGGGGACCTGCCCCGCCAGCTCCTGGAAGGCCTTCGCCCCGGCAACGACCCGCGGGTCGTCCCGCTCGACGCCGTCGTTCAGCTTGAACAGGACCAGATGGCGGATCATGGGGTACTCCTACTTCACGAGCTCGGACATGAAGTCGCCGACGCCCTGTGCGGCACTCGAAACGCCCTCGAACCCTACCTGGACAAGATCCGCCGCCCGGGCCGGGGACGTGATGATCGTGTACAGCACGAAGACGACTATCACGTAGAGAGCTATCTTCTTCGCTTGCACCATCAGCCCCTGCCTCGCCTTCGATCCCCTGTGCAGTCGGGCGATTCTATCCGCACGAATGGCCGTATCCCTCTGGTGTTTCCGACCACTCACCGGGCCTTTAAGGACCAAGGGCCCGGCGATCGGGGCCCTTTGCCCGCTCGTAAGGCTTCTGCGAGGCCGCAGGATGGACGGTGGGCCCAGCGGATCCGGCAGGAATCCGCAGGGAGAGGAACGGGACCTCACTGTGGGGTTCTCGCCGCGAGCTTCCCCCTGACTGCGGCGAGGGCTTGAGGGGCCCGTTCTCATCGGGGGGAGCGGCTTGTCCCCCCGATGCCGCTCCCCCCGGCCATCACTTCGCGGGCTGTGGTCCCGGGTGCGACGACCGACGCGCCCGGGACCACAGTCGTGTCCGTATCCGCGAATGCGGAAAACCCGAAGGGCCCGACGCGATGCGCCGGGCCCTTCACAAGAGCGGTAGCGGAGGGATTTGAACCCTCGGTGAGTTTCCCCACACTCGCTTTCGAGGCGAGCTCCTTCGGCCGCTCGGACACGCTACCGAGAGAGATCTTAGACCATCCCGGCCGTCCGTCGAAATCCGATTCGCCGCAGCAGGCCGCGAACGAGTGTTGGCCTGGTCAGAGGCCGCGGAAGAACGCCGTCAGCTGAGCGGCGCAGACGTCCTCCAGCACTCCGTGGATCACCTCGGGGCGGTGGTTGAGCCGGCGGTCGCGTACGACGTCCCAGAGCGAGCCCGCCGCACCTGCCTTCTCGTCCCGCGCCCCGTAGACCACCCGGTCCACGCGGGACTGCACCAGCGCGCCCGCGCACATCGTGCAAGGCTCCAGGGTGACCACCAGGGTGCATCCGGACAGCCGCCATCGACCGAGCGCCGCTGCGGCCCGGCGGACGGCGAGGATCTCGGCGTGCGCGGTCGGGTCGCCGGTCGCCTCGCGTTCGTTGTGTCCCGTGGCGAGCAGGGAACCGTCCGGGCCGAGCACGACGGCGCCGACCGGCACATCGCCGGCCCGCGCCGCCAGGTCGGCCTCGGCCAGGGCGCGGCGCATGTGCGCCCGCCACGGGTCTCTCACGGGATCGTGCGGGTCTCTTACGGGTTCGTGCGGTTCCGGCGGTCCTTGCGGGTGCGGTGGTTCGCTCACCCGCGGACCCTAACGGACGGTCTCCAGGACCTCGGCCGCACCCAGCGCGTCCGCGATCTCCACCAGTGCGTCCGTACGCAGCATCAGCAGCTCCGCCTCGGGGAGCCCGAGGTCGGCCAGGATCCCGGTGTCACCGAGCGGGCCTGCCGGTACTGCGTCGGCATCGATTTCGTCGTCGTCGTTGTCGTCGTCGTTGTCGGGGGTGATGTCCGGCTCGCCGTCCTCCGTACCGTCGAGGCCGACGAGCTCTTCGAGGGCGGCAATCGTGTCCTCGGCCCCGGGTTCGCGGCCGAGCAGTTCATCGGTGAGCAGGATCTCCCCGTACGAGGAGCGGGCGGCGGCGGTGGCGTCCGAGATGAAGATCCGGGGGTCCTCCTCACCGTCCACCCGGACGACGCCGAACCAGGCGTCCTCCTGCTCGATGAAGACGAGCACAGTGTCCTCGTCCACCGAGGCCTCACGGGCCAGATCCGTCAGGTCGGACAGGGTCTCCACATCGTCGAGTTCCGTGTCGCTCGCTTCCCACCCGTCTTCGGTGCGCGCGAGCAGTGCGGCGAAGTACACCGTGACTCTCCCACTGGTCATAGGGGTGTCGGTCCGGCGGGAGGGCAGCCGGTGGCCCGGCTGTCCTGCGTCCCGCCCATCGGAATCGTGGCAGAAACATAGGCCTTGCGAGAGGAGTTCGGCCGTTGCGTCGGCCATCAGTTCTCCTGGACGCCGCCACCAGGGGGACACCGGGCCGCCGTCCGACCTACCAGCGGAAGGTCCGCATCCGCATGGCCTGGCGCATCCGGGCCGCCCTGGCCCGGCGCGGCTGGACCCGGTCGCGGAGTGCCTTCGCCTCATGAAGCTCCCGCAGGAACTGGGCGCGCCGCCTGCGGCGTGCCGCGTCGGCCTCCTGCGGGTCCTGCTGGACCTCTGCGTCCTGCGGGGCCGGCGTGTCCGGCCGGCCCCGCTTCCGCTGTTCCCCGTCCGGCATCGGCTCATCACCCCAAGGCTGGGTCCGTATGCCCCCACCTTCCCTCCGAACATGCGGTTGATGCCAGCGCACGAGTGCGGGAGGCCCGGTTACTGTTGAACCCATGCGGATCCACGTCGTCGACCACCCACTGGTCGCGCACAAACTCACCACCCTGCGCGACAGGCGCACCGACTCCCCGACCTTCCGGCGGCTCGCCGACGAGCTGGTCACCCTGCTCGCCTACGAAGCCACCCGGGATGTGCGCACCGAACAGGTCGACATCGAGACCCCGGTCACACCGACGACCGGTGTGAAGCTGTCGCACCCGCGCCCCCTGGTCGTACCGATCCTGCGGGCCGGTCTCGGCATGCTCGACGGCATGGTGCGGCTGCTGCCGACCGCCGAGGTGGGCTTCCTGGGCATGATCCGCGACGAGGAGACGCTGCAGGCGTCCACGTACGCGACGCGGATGCCGGAGGACCTCTCGGGTCGCCAGGTGTACGTCCTGGACCCGATGCTGGCCACCGGCGGCACGCTGGTCGCGGCCATTCAGGAACTGATCAAGCGCGGTGCGGACGATGTCACCGCGGTCGTGCTGCTCGCGGCGCCCGAGGGCGTCGAGGTGATGGAACGCGAGCTGGCGGGTACGCCGGTGACCGTGGTCACCGCCTCGGTCGACGAGCGGCTCAACGAGAACGGCTACATCGTCCCGGGCCTCGGTGACGCGGGCGACCGGATGTACGGCACGGTCGACTAGGACCCCGAGCGGGATGTGCTGGGCTGCCGGGGTCGACCCGGCAGCCGTCAGCAGGACGGTGCGGCGGCGGGCTTCGCCAGGGCGGCGAGGGCCGCGGCGGCCGACTGGGGCGTACTGAACGCCTTGAACTTCGTACCGAGAATCAGATCGACGTCCGCCGTCTTGCGGGCGTCGGTCTTCGCAACGGCCCCCTGCAGCTGTGTACCGAGGACCGGGAACGAGCCGTTCGAGGCCGACGGGGCGCCCAGCAGCACCCCCGGACCTGCGACCTTCTTGTCGTACGCGGCCGAGGCGTTCCCCACCTTGCCGATGGTGAAGCCGCGCTTCTTCAGCTCGTCGGCGGCCTTCTTGGCGAGCCCGCTGCGCGGTGTCGCGTTGTAGACGTTGACGGTGATCTTCGCGGGCTTCGGCAGCGCCTTGGCGGGCGCGGACGGCTTGGCTGACGCGCAGTCCGCCGACCGACCGGCGGCGCCGGCCTTCCCGTTGCTGCCCGTGAAGACATCGATGAGCTGCAGCGTGCCCCATCCGGCCAGCCCGAGGGCAACCACGGAAGCGGTGGCAGCGAGGATCAGTTTGCCGCGATGCCGGGGGCGGCGCATGCGCGGGTACTTGTCGCCCGTGATGCGGTACTTTCCGCCCATGCCGGGGGGAGTGAGCATGCTCATGGGCGCAGCGTAGTGCGACCCGGTGATGATGCCTACTAAATGATCAATGGATCGCACCCGTCCGGGTGCGAAAGCACCCGAACGAACCCGGAGCGGGCCGCAGGGCTTGCGGGTCCGTGGAGGGAACCCGCCGGGCTCCGTCAGCCGAGTTCGAGTACCCGGGCGTGCAGTACCTGGCGCTGCTGGAGCGCGGCGCGGACCGCGCGGTGCAGTCCGTCCTCCAGGTAGAGATCGCCCTGCCACTTCACGACGTGCGCGAACAGGTCGCCGTAGAACGTCGAGTCCTCGGCGAGGAGGGTCTCCAGGTCCAGATTGCCCTTGGTGGTCACCAGCTGATCGAGGCGGACCGGGCGCGGCGCGACATCCGCCCACTGCCGGGTGCTTTCCCGGCCGTGGTCGGGATAAGGCCGCCCATTTCCGATGCGCTTGAAGATCACACGGAAAGCCTACCGGGCAAGAGCCTCCGGGCGCAGCCATGAGGCGGGACTGCGATGCTGGCAAGAACGCCACAAACTCGGGCATTACGGAATAGGGGCCGTGATGAGTGACAGCGACAGCACGGGCCAAAACGCGGGTTCGGGCACCGACGGAGGTTCGGACACCGACGCGCCGGACACGGGCGTGGCGTCGGGCGGAGGTGCCGGGGTTCTGCCACAGCCGGCGCAGGAGATCGCTGCCGGGTACGCCGTTTCCGGGGCCGCCCTCGATCTGGGCGCGTTGCTCTGGGACGGTGTGTGCCTGCCGAATGTGCAGATCCGGATTCCGCTGGCGATGCTCAACCGGCACGGACTTGTCGCGGGCGCCACCGGCACCGGCAAGACCAAGACACTCCAGCTGATCGCCGAACAGCTCTCGGCCAACGGTGTTCCGGTCTTCCTCGCAGACATCAAGGGCGATGTCTCGGGCATTGCCGCTCCCGGTGTGCCGGGCGACAAGGTCACCGAGCGGGCCGGGCAGGCCGGACAGGAGTGGGAGGCCAGGAACTTCCCGTGCGAGTTCTACGCGCTCGGCGGCATCGGGCCCGGTATTCCGCTGCGGGCGACGGTCACCAGCTTCGGCCCCGTACTCCTGTCCAAGGTGCTGCAACTCAACCGGACACAAGAGCAGTCGCTCGGCCTGATCTTCCACTACGCCGATGCCAAGGGCCTGGAGCTGGTCGATCTCAAGGATCTGCGGGCCGTCGTCGCGTTTCTCGTCTCGGACACGGGCCGGGCCGAACTCAAGGAGATCGGCGGGCTCTCCACGGCGACGGCCGGAGTGATCCTGCGGTCGATCACCGCCTTCGAGCAGCAGGGCGCGAGCGACTTCTTCGGCGAACCGGAGTTCGACACGGCCGAGTTCCTGCGGCAGGCACCGGACGGGCGCGGGCTGGTCTCCGTACTGGAACTGGCGGCCGTGCAGGACAAGCCCCAGCTCTTCTCGACGTTCCTGATGTGGCTGCTCGCCGATCTCTTCCACGGTCTGCCGGAAGTCGGCGACCTCGACCGGCCGAAGCTCGTCTTCTTCTTCGACGAGGCGCATCTGCTCTTCAACGGAGCCTCGAAGGCATTTCTGGAGTCGATCATCCAGACGGTGCGGCTGATCCGTTCGAAAGGCGTGGGCATCTTTTTTGTGACGCAGGCGCCACGCGACGTGCCCGGCGATGTGCTGGCCCAGCTGGGCAACCGGGTGCAGCACGCATTGCGCGCTTTCACTCCCGACGATGCGAAGGCGCTGCGGTCGACGGTGAAGACGTTTCCGAACTCGCCCTACGACCTGGAGGAGTTGCTGACCCGGCTGGGCATCGGCGAGGCCGTGATCACGGTGCTGAGCGAGAAGGGCGCGCCGACTCCGGTCGCCGCGACCCGGCTGCGGGCGCCGCAGTCGCTGATGGGGCCGTATCCCGCCGCCGAGCTGGACGCGGCGGTGAAGGGCTCGTCGCTGTACGGGCGTTACGCGCAGGCAGTGGACCGGGAATCGGCGTACGAGAAGCTGAGCGCCGAACAGGAGGCGAAGCAGCGGGCCGAGGCGGAGGCTGCGGACAGGGCGGCGGTGGAGGAGGCGGTGAGGGGCGGGAAACGGGCCGGGGGCAGGGCTTCCCCGGGCGGGGCCGGGAAGGCGTCCAAGGAGGATGCCTCGCTGGTCGAGCAGGTGGTGGCGAGCGGGATGTTCCGGTCGCTGGCACGGTCCGTCGGGACACAGCTGGGGCGGGAGATCTCGCGTTCGCTCTTCGGTACGGCCCGCCGCAGGCGGTAGTTCCCGGCGGCGGGGCGCTGTTGTTCGTCGGTCACTTGGCGGCTGTGCGTTTGGTCGCCCTGGCAGCCTGTTTGGCCTGCTGCTTGAACGCGCGGACCTCGGCGAGTGATTCCGGGCCGGTGATGTCGGCGACCGACCGGCGTGAACCAGCCTCGCCGTACGGCCCGGCCGCCTCCCGCCAGCCCGCCGGCCGGACCCCGAACTGCTTGCCCAGCAGCGCCAGGAAGATCTGCGCCTTCTGGGTGCCGAACCCCGGCAGGGCGTTCAGTCGTTTCCGCAGCTCGGCCCCGCTGGAGACATCGCTCCACACCGCGCTCGCGTCGCCGTCGTACTCCGCCACCAGGTACTGGCACAACTGCTGTACCCGCTTGGCCATGGAGCCCGGATAGCGGTGCAGGGCCGGTTTGGCGGTGAAGAGTTCGGCGAAGGCCTCCGGGTCGTACGCGGCGATCTCATGGGCGTCCAGGTCGTCTCCGCCCATCCGCCCGGCCAGGGTGTACGGGCCGGAGAAGGCCCATTCCATCGGCACCTGCTGGTCCAGCAGCATGCCGACCAGAGCGGCGAGCGGGCTGCGCGCGAGGAGCTCGTCCGCCTCCGGCTGCTGGGCGATCCGCAGGGTGATGTCCTGGTCCTTGTTGCTCTTGGTCATGCCTTCGATCATCCCGACGGCGGCGCGGCCCGGCCACCCCACTGCCCGCCGATGCAGCCGTTTGCCGCCGGATTCCGTTCGAGGAGGCGACAGGGTGGCGGCTGCCGAGTGCGACTGTCAGTGGCGGCCGGCAGTCCCGGAGATGTGGACATCGACAACTGGAGGTTCTTTCCGGAGCGTTGGAGCAGGTCTGGATCGCCGCCCGGGACCTGCTCGATCCCGAGGAGGCCGATGAGGAGGCCGACGACGAGGCGGTGGTCGCGGGATCGCTGGGTCTGCCGGCCGCCGGTGAGAAGCAGATGGCCGCGCTGGAGCAGCGGGTGGGGCTGGTGCCGCCGCCGGTCCGGATGCCCGAAGGGGCAGCGCCGGCTGCCCCTGGGCGGCGGGGTCCGGGCTGGACGAGGCCGTGACACGTCGTGAAGGTGGAGTGGTGGGGCCATCACGACGCGCCTTCGACCGGGGCGCGGTCAGGGGAGATGACGATGCACGCACAGGAATGGGACCAGGAACACGGCCACGAGCGGGATCACGGGCACGGGCAGGAGCACGACGAGGCCCTGCACGCGTCGAGGGCGACCGGGGGTCGGGAGGCGGCGGACACCCCGCATCTCTACCGTGCGGCGGTCGCCGGGCGGGCCGATGTGGTCGGAGCCGGCGGCATGAGCGCGCTCCAACGGGCGGTCGGAAACAGCGCCGTGGCGTCGATGCTCCAGAGGCGCGAGGAGGAAGAGCGCTCCCCCGTGCACGACGTGGTCTCGTCCGGCGGTGGGCAGCCCCTGGACACCGATACCCGCACCGATCTGGAGGGGCGGATGGGCGCGGACTTCTCCGACGTACGCATCCACACCGGCTCCGCCGCGCACGAGTCGGCGAAGGGCGTGGGCGCCCATGCGTACACGGTCGGCAACAACGTGGTCTTCCAGCGGGACGCGTACGATCCGTCCTCGCCGCAGGGCCGCACCACGCTGGCCCATGAGCTCACCCATGTGATCCAGCAGCGCAACGGCCCGGTGGAGGGCACGGAGGCGCCGGGCGGTATCCGGGTGAGCGATCCGTCCGACCGGTTCGAGCGGGAGGCCGTCGCGAACGCCGACCGGGTGCTGTCGGCCCCGGCCCCGGCTTCGGCGGCTGCGACAGGGGCGGCCGGTCATGACTCGTCCCCCGTCGCGACGCCTGCTGTGCAAAGGGCGGCGACGGAGGACGAGGACGAGCAACCTGCCGATGTGCAGGGCTCCTTCGTCCAACGGGCGGAGGAAGGGGCCGAGGAGGAAGAGGCTCCGCCTGCTTGACGGGCCCGCGGACCGGCCGGCCCGATCCGCACTGTCCGTCCGCACCCTCCGTCCGCGCTGTCAGCCCGCGGTGTCCGTCCGCATCGTGCCGCCGAGGAACAGCGACTCCGCACACCGCGAAGGCGTCGGCGCGTTCACCGGCTTGCCCACCTTCCGGCAGTCGACGGTCATCGTGACCTTGCCGCCCGCGGGCACCAGGATCGGCGTGACGAAGTGGTAGTCGGAGTCCCGGAAGTTCTCCAGTGCCAGTCGGAGCACGGGCGCGTCCCGGCCGGAGGAGACCACGAGCGTTCCCGCGTCGCCCTGCGGGTTCTGGACCACGATGTCCGTCAGCTGGAAAGTATGTCCGCTGGGCACCTGAAGGGCCGTCGAGGTGTTCGACCCGCCGCCCACCGAGTCTCTGACCTGCACCTGCGCACTGGTCGGGGCCGCGGCGGCCGCGCCGTCGGATGCGCCGGGGCTCGGTGAGGGGCTGGGCTTCGGCGAGCCCCCGTTCGCACCGGAGGAATCGCCTCCGCCCGATCCCGTTCCGGCTGTCGAGCCGTTGTCCGGGGCCTTGCTCTTGTCGGCCGCGGCGGCGGACCGGACCGCGTCCGGCGTGATCGCCTCCCGGGCCGCCGACTTCACGGCCGGGCGCAGCAGCGCGTACCAGAGCCCGACCAGCGCGATCAGCAGGACAGCCGCAGTGATGAGCGCCCTGGGAAGCCAGCGCGGCAGGATCGGCTCCTGCTGGTACGAGCCGTCCAGGACCACCGGTGCGACCGGGTCCTGACCCTCCGCCACGACCGGCGTGGCGACCACCTGGAAGGGATGCGTGACCGGCGTACCGCGCCACACGCGCTTGGCCGGCCGGATCCGCAGCTTCCCGAATTCCGCCCGACCGGGTGCGATCTGCAGGGCGTCCGCCGCGAACGTGACCCGGGCCCGCTCCGTACCGGACTGGGCCCCCAGCCGTACGGTCGTCGGGGTGTTTCCCCGGTTGTCGACGGCGAGTTGGTGCCTGCCGCGCCAGGCGCCGTGCGAGCTGCGCGGTACCAGCTCGGCGGTCGTCTCGGTGAAGGGGAGTACGGTCACCCGCCCTTCGGGCACCACCGTGTCGCCCTGCTCGCTGGTGAGCACCACCCGGATCCCGAAGGGCGTCTCCCCTGCGAGTACGGTCGAGTCGCGGGGCGGACGCAGTACGAGGGAGACCGTCTGCGAGTCGCCCGGATACAGGGACAGGGTCGCCGGCTCCACCGTCGACCAGGCGGCACATGCACCGACCACCTCGAAGCGGTATTCCTCGACGGTGCTGCCGGAGTTGAGGATCCGCAGGGGTAGGGCCGTCTCCTCGCCCGGTGCGGCAGTGACGGACGAATCGTCGAGGCTTGCCGTGAGACTCATAGGGCGCACCGTAGGGTCGGCGCCGAACGCCGACATCGGCCGTGAAGGAACACTTCCGGGCAGATTCTGTGCCCGGATCGGCTTTTTTGTTTCCCTGTAGGTATACGCGGGAATCTTTTGACCGCCTCAGGACGAATGAGGCACACGAATGCAGCCGTGATGGTTGTGCCCGCTGTGATGCCACCGGCTGTTGCCCAGGGGGAGCATTGCCATGGAGCGCACCACTGTCGCATTACGGGCCCAGGATCCGATCTCGCAGGCGGGCGTGGCCAGTCAGCTGCGTACCCGTCCCGAGGTCAGCGTGACGGAGTGGGGGGAGGGCGACGCCTCACCTCAGATCGTGGTCGTCGTCGTGGACGCGGTCGACGAGGAGGTGCTGACGATGCTGCGGCACATTCAGCGCACCAGCACTGCACGCACGGTCCTCGTCACAACGGACATAGACGAGCAGAAACTGGTGAGCGCCGCGGAGTGCGGCGTCGCCGGTGTGGTCAGGCGCTCCGAGGCGACCCCGGAGCATCTGGTGCAGGTCATCAGGACGGTGGCGCGGGGCGAGGGCCATCTGCCCTCCGACCTGTTGGGAAGGCTGCTTGAGGAGGTGGGCCGCCTCCAGGGACAGGTGCTCGGTCCGCGCGGCCTGCACTTCACCGGTCTCGCGGCGCGCGAGGTGGATGTGCTGCGTCTGGTCGCGGAGGGGTACGACACCGCGGACATCGCGACGAAGCTGGCCTACTCCGAGCGCACGATCAAGAACGTGCTGCATTCGGTGATGACCAGGCTGCAGCTGCGGAACCGGTCGCACGCGGTGGCGTACGCGATGCGGCAGGGGCTGATCTGAGCCGTCCTGTACGGACGTGAGCCGTCCGGCACGGACGCACACGGCAGCTCTGACAGCTACGGCAGTTCGGCAGAGCCCCCGCTGCCCGAAAGGGCAGCGGGGGCTTCCCGAGGGTGTGACTCCTGTACCGCTGCGGGCCGGCTGCGCTTACGGGACCGTGGCGTCCGGTATGCCGATCGGCCGAGGGTGGGGAGACTTCCGTGCGCTGGTTCCAGCCGCTTCAGCGGGCGCCGCGGTCGCGGACGGGTCAGGTGGCCCGGCCCCGGTCCTCCTCCTCGCGCAGGACCCTCGCCATGCTCCGTGTCCCGGCGCTGGCTCTTCTCCTCGTGGCCACCGGCATCGCCCCCGGCTCGGCCGTCACCTCCGGGGCGCCGGCAGCGGCGGTACCCGAGCCCTGGGTCACCCCTGCCGAGTTCACCGACGCGGTCGACCCCGGCGGCTCCACGGGCGTGGCCAAGCAGGTGCGTACGCCCGCGATTCCGCCGAAGCCGGATGTGATCCTGCTGGTGGACGGCACCGGCAGCATGGCCGACCCGATCAAGAGCGTGCAGGACAACCTGCCCAAGATCACTGGCAAGATCCGCGCCGAGCAGCCCGACTCCCGGTTCGCCGTGGCCACGTTCGGTGACCAGGAGGGAGACGTCAACGCCGGTTTCAGTGTGCTTCAGGGGCTGACGTACGACCTCGAAGCGGTGCAGGCGGGTGTCAACAAACTGGACACCGCGCTGGGCGGCAAGAGCCGCGGCCCCTCCGAGGACTGGATCAACGGGCTGTGGCAGATCGCGAACGGGGCCGGCGGCCAGACCGTCTTCCGCGACGGGGCGAGTCCGGTCGTCGTCCTGGTCGGCGATGCATCCAGCCACGCCCCCAGCAACGGTCACAGCATCGACGACACGATCTTCGATCTCCAGGACCGGAGCGTCCGGGTGATCGGTGTCGATGTGGCGAGCAGAATCGGCGACGGCCTGAACGGCAACGGCGATGCCGGCGACCCCGAATATGTCGAGGACCCGCCCACCACGCCCGGCCAGGCCACCCGCATCATCAACGCCACCAACGGCCGTCTGCTGGAGGGGATCGACGGGGACAAGGTCGCGGAGGCGATCGCCGAAGGCTTCAACAACCTCCCCACCACGGTCGGTTACCGGCTCGACAACTGCGACCCGTCCCTGACCGTCGCCCTCGACCCCCCTACCCGCAACGTGACCAGCGGCGACACCGCATCGTTCGCGGAGAACATCGATGTCGCCGCGGACGCGCCGCAAGGCACCACCCTGACCTGCACCGTCCAGTTCCTGCTGGGCACCCAGGTTCCCGGCACGGACGCCATCGGACCCGCGGCGGCCGCCGACCCGGACTTCCAGGAGCAGATCAGCATCGATGTGAACGACATCGACGCGCCCGTCGTCACCGTGGACGATCTGACCGTTCGGACCAAGGACAAGAACGGCGCGCGCGTGACGTACGACGCGACCGCCCAGGACGCCACCGACGGCACGCTCCCGGTGACCTGCGCCCCGGCCTCCGGCTCGCTCTTCCCGGTCGGCAGCACCACGGTGACCTGCTCGGCCACCGACTCGGCGGGCAACACCGGGACGGACACAGCACAGATCGAGGTCCTTGAGGCCCCCGTGCCGCCCTCGGCGGATGTGGCGATGAAGGTCGACGTCAGCCCGGACCGTACGTACACCGGCCGGCCCGCCCGTGCCCGCTTCACCGTGACCAATGCCGGACCGGACGCGGCGACGGGCGTCGTCATCGGCTCGGCCTGGCCGAAACCGTCCCAGGCGAAGGACCGCAGCCTGCCCGCCCTGACCCGCTGTACCGCGGCCGACCCGTGCACCATCCCTGCCGGTGGCCGCATCGAGGTGACCCAGACGGCGACGTACCGTGCGGCGGTCACCGGTGACGTACGGGGCACCGTGCGCGGCACGTTGCCCGACCGCCGGGCGGCCAACAACCAGGACACCGACCGGCTGCGCGTCCTGAAGCCCTCGCTGACCGTCACGCCACAGGTCGCCAAGCCGGGTCAGCCGGTGCTGGCCCGCGGCAAGGACTACCCGCCGGGCGCGACCGTACGTTTCACGTGGAACACCGGCATCACCCCTGAGGGATCGGTCGCCACGGTGGGCCGCGACGGCACCTTCGAGGTGCAGATCCTGGTCCTGCGCAAGGACAAGCTCGGCCCGCGCCGGCTGCGGGCGGACTCGCGCGACCTCGACCGGCTCCAGAAACCGGTCCTGGTGGTCCAGCGGAATCTTCAGCCACCGGACTTCGCGGGCCGCGCATGAGCTCCGACGACCGTACGGGAGTGATCGGGTGATCCACGAGGTCGACGACGTACTGCGGGCCCTGATCAGGGCGGAGGTGCTCGAAGGCGGCCAGATCGCGGTGGTCTTCGATGCCCCGACCCGTGAGTGGGCGGCGAAGGTCAACGCACCCATGGTCAACCTCTACCTCTACGACATCCGCGAGGACATGCGGAGGCGTGAGCGAGGTCTGCACAACGAGTACGACGAGCGCGGCGCGATCATCGCGCGCCGCCGCCCGCCCCGCTTCTTCAAGCTCTCGTACCTGATCACGGCTTGGACGAAGCGCCCGGAGGACGAGCACCGGCTGCTCTCGTCGCTGCTCGGCTGCCTGCTGCGTTACGAGGCGCTGCCTCCGGAGCGGCTGACGGGCACCTTGGCGGAGATCGGGGCAGCCGTACCGATGTCGATCGCACTGCCGCCGCCGGAGGACCGCTCGTTCGCCGACGTGTGGAGCGCACTGGGCGGCGAGTTGAAACCCTCGCTGGACCTGGTGATCAGCGTGCCGGTGACGGCGTCGCCGAGCTATGTGGTCGGCCCGCCGGTGGGGGACGAGGGGTTGCAGGCCCACTTCGGGGACGTACCCGAGGGGGCCGAGCCGTTGTCGGAACCGATGCCGGGCCGAGGAGGGCTTCCGGTGTACGGAGGCCGACCGGGCCGCCCGGACCGACCGGACAGGGACGTTCCCCGTACCCCCGACGCGGAACGGCGGCGCGGTCTGTCCCTCCGTATCACCGAGAACCGGAAGGCCGCTGCGGCGGACGGCATACGGGGCGGCGCGGCGGACCATGCCGAGGACACCATGGAGGACGGCGCCGAATGACAACCGCGGGCGACCCGAACCTGCACCATCTCCTCGCCCGTGCGGTAGCGGTGGAGCAGCGCATCCGACGAGCGGTCGAGGCCCGGCAGCTCACCGACCCGGACCCGGACGACGCCTTCCGCGGCCTCTACCTCACGGACGAGAACATCGCCCGTCTGCTGGACGAGGAGGAGGCCCGCGCCTTCCCGTCCCCCGTTCCGGACCACGACGAGACGCCGACGGAGACGCCGACGGAGACGCCGCCCGGGGCGCCGGCCGAAGCATCCCGGCTCACCGCCTTGCCCGAAGCGTCCCGACTCATGTCCCTGGCCGGTGAGTTCGGCCTCACCGCCCTCGACATCGAGATCCTCCTCATCACGCTCGTACCGGATCTCGACGACCGCTTCGAGGCGTTCTACGGCTACCTGAACGACGACGTCACCCGCCGCCGCCCGTCCATCGGTCTGGCCCTGGGTCTCTGCGGTCTGTCCCCCGCCGACCAGGTGGCGCGCGGTCGGCTGTCGGCCCTTGCCCCACTGCGTGAGGGTCGCCTCCTCCTGGTCGAGGACCTGGACCGCCCGTTCCTGAGCCGTGCGCTCCGTGTCCCCGACCGGGTCACCGCGCACCTCCTGGGCGACGACACCCCCGACCCGCGTCTGGCCGATCTCCTCGCCCCCTGGCATGCCGTACCGGGCGTCGGCGACCCGGCCCCGCTGGCTGCGGCCCTCGCCCGAGGCGCCTCGCTCGGCTACCTCCGCGAGGATCAGGGCGGCGCGGGCACGGCCCTCGCGGCCTCCGCGCTGACGCTCGCGGGCCACCGGGTCCTGGGCCTGGATCTGACGCGACTGGCCGAGGACCCGTCCCCCGCCGAGGCGGTCCGCTCCCTGGTCCGCGAGGCCCGGCTGACGGGCGCCGGCCTGGTCTGCGCCCCTCTCGACGCGGTCTCCCGCGAACACCCGGAACTCCTTCGACTGCTCACCGGTACCCCGGTCCCCACGATCCTGGTGGGCCGGGCCCCCTGGGACGCGGCCTGGTCCGCCGCCCCGCCCCTCCTCCTGCACGCCCCACGCGTGGAACCCTCGACCAGGGCCGCCCTCTGGACCGACGCGTACGAGGCCCCCGTCCCCGAAACCATCGATGTGGACCGCCTGCTCTCGCCGTTCCTGCTCACCCCGGAACAGATCACCCGCGCCGCCCGGGGCGCCGCCCAGACCACCCACCTGGACGGCGGCACCCTCACCCCCGACCACGTACGCCAAGGCGCCCGCGCCCAGAACGCGGCAGGCCTCGACCGCCTGGCCCGCCGCATCGAACCCACCGTCACCTGGAACGACCTGGTCCTCCCCCCGGACACCCATGCTCAACTCCGCGAACTGACGGCCCGCGCGCGCCATCGCGACCGGGTCCTGGGGGAGTGGGGCATGCGCCCCGGCGGCGGCAGGGGCCGTGGCGTATCGGCACTCTTCGCAGGCGACTCCGGCACCGGAAAGACGATGTCCGCGGAGGTCATAGCCGCAGACCTGGGCCTGGACCTCTACACGGTCGATCTGGCGACGGTGATCGACAAATACGTGGGCGAGACGGAGAAGAACCTGGAACGGATCTTCTCCGAAGCCGCAGGAGTGAACGGAGTCCTCCTCTTCGACGAGGCGGACGCGATCTTCGGCAAACGCTCGGACGTGAAGGACGCGCACGACCGCTACGCGAACGTCGAGAGCGCGTACCTGCTCCAGCGCATGGAGTCCTTCGACGGCCTGGCCATCCTCGCCACCAACCTCCGGGCC
Source organism: Streptomyces sp. NPDC058239 (assembly GCF_042882185.1). Classification (NCBI taxonomy): domain Bacteria; kingdom Bacillati; phylum Actinomycetota; class Actinomycetes; order Kitasatosporales; family Streptomycetaceae; genus Streptomyces; species Streptomyces sp. NPDC058239. Next base: position 4,062 of record NZ_JBHVWS010000091.1, on the reverse strand, counting down.
AACCTGGACGACGCCTTCACCCGCCGTCTGGACCTGGTCATCGACTTCCCGGTCCCGGACCCCGAACAGCGTCTCCTGCTGTGGGAACGCTGCCTGGGCCCCGTACTCCCCCGGGGCAAAGACCTGGACCTCGCCTTCTGCGCGGAGAACTTCGAGCTGGCGGGCGGCAACATCCGCTCGATCGCGGTGACAGCCGCATACCTGGCGGCGGACACGGGCGAGCCGGTGACGATGCCGACGCTGATCCACGCGATCCAGCGCGAGTACCAGAAGCTAGGCCGCCTGACGCTGGCGTCGGAGTTCGGGCCGTATCTGGGACTGCTGGCGTGAGGTGCGGGCGCCTCAGACCTTGATGATCCGTACCCGGTCACCGCACAGCAGCCCCAGATCCTCGGGGTCCGAGGTGAGGATGACCGTAGGCTTGGGCATCAGCAAGGCAGTGGCCCCCACGACGGCGTCGATGGCGTACTTGTGACCGTGCAGTGCGGCGTCGGCCAGCAGTTTCATGGCCGAGCGCCCGATCTCCTCGCTCACGGGCTCAACCGTCAGCCTGGACACCACCCAGTTGAACCGAGCGGCGTTCACCTTCCGGTGGTGGGCCTCGATGAGGGTGAGGACGCTGACGATCACCCTCATGTCCTCCTGCTCCGCTCCACGGAGCAGCGCCATGACCTGCCGGTCATCCGCTACGACCTTGGACAGCCCCTCACTGTCCAGGACCAGCGTTCCGGCCCGGGCCGTCATGCGGCGTTCTGCGCATCATCGGCGTCGCCCCGCAGAAGTGCTCGGGCGGCATTGACCTCCACGTCGCTCAACGCACCGTGTTCGGCTTCGTGCCCTTCGGTCAGCTCGGCAAGGTTGTCCCGCTCGATCTGCCGCTGAACGGCGGCGTCCACGTAGGCGGAGAAACCCCGCTTTCCCACGCGCGCACGGACGGCCGCGATATTGCCCGAGTGCAGGCTGACGGAGACGTTGGCCGTGGGGCCCTCGCCCACCCCGTAAGCAGTGTCGTCGCTCATGGCATCAATCTAATACATGAACTAGGAGAAGACTTCGCTTCGTGACAATGGGTTCGTGGCAACAGGGCTTTGGCAACAGCGCTGTGGGCCCTTTGCCCGGCCCCTCGCGTGGGCCCTTGCGCGGACCCGGAGTTGCCGCCACCGTGGGCGGGGTCGGGCCGGTGACCGACCGGTCCGCTCCGTACGGTGACGGGAGTCAGCGTGACCTCATTGCCCCTGCCCCACGGACTGCACGGCGACGGCTCGCACAAAGTGATCGCGGTACACGGCTGGTTCGCCGACCGCTCGGCGTACGACCCGGTGCTGCCGGATCTCGACCTCGGTTCGTTCCAGTACGCCGTGGTGGATCTACGGGGATACGGCGAGGCCAGGGACGCGAGCGGTACGTACACGACGGCCGAGGGCGCCGCGGACGTGCTCGCACTGGCCGACCGGCTCGGCTGGGAAAGGTTCTCGCTGATCGGCCACTCGATGGGCGGCTCCGTCGCTCAGCGGACGCTGGCCATCGCACCGCAACGGGTGCGCAGAATCGTCGGGGTGTCCCCAGTCCCCGCGTCCGGCCTGCCCCTCCCGCCCGACCAGTGGGAACTCTTCTCCGCCGCGGCGCACACCCCTCAGAACCGGCGGACCATCCTCGACATCACCACCGGAAGCCGACGCCCCGCAGGCTGGCTGGACCGAATGGTGCGTCGCTCGCTCGAATGCAGCGATGCCAAGGCGTTCCGTGCCTGGCTGGATTCCTGGGCGGGCGAGGACTTCCACGACCGGATCGAAGGTTCGCCCGTGCCGGCCCTGGCCGTGGTGGGCGCGCTGGACCCGGCGCTGTCGGCCGAGTTGCAGCGGGCCACCTGGATGCGGTGGTTCCCGCGGGCCGAACTGGTGGAGCTGCCCTCGTGCGGCCACTACGCGATGGACGAAGCCCCGCTCGACCTGATCCGCGTGGTGGAGGACTTCCTGCGAGCCGATGCGGGGGACGGCGGGGCGAGGGCATGAGCGGGCCCGCCCCCGAAACGCCCGTACCGGATGTCTTCGACCCCAGGCAGTACGGGCGGGGCATCCCGCACGACCGCTACCGCCACCTGCGCGACCACCATCCCGTGGCGTGGCAGGAGGAGCCGGAGGTGCTCGGCTGGCCGGCGGGCCCCGGCTTCTGGGCGGTCACCCGGTACGTGGTCCGGGACGCTCGAACCTCGTCATCGACTCCCGGTCCCGGCCCCAGGGCGGCGCCTCGTCTCGCTTCGCCTGCTCACACGGTCGAATCCCGGTCGGGATCCGTCGGGACCATTCCTTGATTGATGAGGGCGCGGTAGCCCCTGCGCCGGTCGGCGAAGGACTCCACATACTCCGCCTCCGTTGCGAACAACGGCACCACGCGCAGCAAACCGACCTCGATGACTGGCTCGGGGAAACGAAATCCATAGACCGAATCCCAGTCGATGAGCATGGCCATGGTGAATCGAGGAAAAACGGGGAGTGATACGTTAGTCAAGATCTGCCCGTCATTGAAAAGACGGCCACTCTCCGATGGTGCGGACGCCAAGTCGGCCAGCGCCTCGGCCAGGGCGCTGACGCTTGCCTCATCGAGTGATCCCTTGACCTCCATGCCCAGTTCGCAGGAGAAATCTGCGCAGAGTTGCACTGAGCCGAATCCAGCGGTCCCCAATAAAGTCAGATTGTCTGCTGGATCCAGCTGTTCGATCTCGTCCGGCAGGTAGACCACCACGGCAGATTCGTAGGGGGGTGGTCCCGTGCGAGAGAAGCAAATCGTGCGAGTCGGTGGATCGTACAGTTCGGTGTATGCAGCGACGACCGAAGCGATGAATTTATCGTCCATGGTTAACTGTGCTCCCACCATGACTCGTGACTTCCGCGTTCCTTGGTCGGCAGTTTGTATCGCTCTGCCTCAGATCCGCTTGCCGCTGACTCGTCCTCGTGTTCGGGTCCGTGGTAGTTCGACGGCTGTTTGTTCCAGGCAAGGTTTTCCTCCCGGGTCTGTTTGTGTCCTTCCGCGTTCCAGTGGCCCGATGCGCCGGGTGGGCGGTGCCCGAGTATGGCCTTCGGGAACTGGAATTTGGGATACGTTGCGGGATTTACGACACTCTTGTAGTAGGCGTGTTGTTGATGATATGCGGCGTTCGCCTTCTCGCTCGTAGTGGCGGTTTTCCACTCTCCGTTCGGTCCGATACTTCCGAGCAACCCCTTGCTCAGAATTTCCAGACCCGCGGCAGAGGTCTTGCTCGGGTTGGCATACCCATACTTGTGCCGGTTGTTCGGACTGGTCTCGCGCCACTCGGCAACCGCTGGATCGAACGTGTTCTTTCCCAGCGGGTCAGTTTCGTTGGACTGCACGCGGAAAACGGCCCCTTTGTCAACCCAGCCCTGGACCGTTCTCTCCGCCGTGCGCTTTGACACGCCCAGCATTTCGCCTAGGGCGCGAGTGGTGAACGGGCTCGATTTAAAGTGAGCCTTGGCTGTTTTGAGTCGCGCGTCCGAGTCGTGCCCGAGGCTCTTCTGTACCACGGAAACCGAATTTTGCAAGCTTATTTGGGCCGTTGCAATGTCGTTCCGTGCGGCGTCGAGTGCTGAGCTGGTGGCCCCGGCCTTCGACTTGTTTTCGTATTCAATGAGAGCACTTTTAAGGGAATTTAGGTCATCCGCTGCCCTGTCGATCTCGCTGGTAATATTTGCATTGTTCGAGGCGAGTCCCTTCGCTTGCTCCCGGTAACTTGAAATGGCCTCATCGACCGGGTGCGGCCTGCTGGCTATCATCGGCACGTACCGTCGACCAGCCTGATCGATCCATAGGCGATGGGATTCGGTTTCCACGGTCCAGGTGAGGTTTTTTCCGACCGGACCGGATTCCCTCCTACCGTCGTTCTTGCCCTTGTCCTTCCCGTCTCCCCCGCCCTTGCCTTTGAGTTTGTTCCAGAGGGCTTTTCCTTTTTTGACGATGAAGTCGACGATTTTGTCGATGGCGCGGTTGACGGGTTTGGCGACGGTGTGGAAGACGGATTTGACTTTGTTGGCGAGGTTGCCGATGCCG
>NZ_JBHVWS010000090.1:0-27448 GCF_042882185.1 Streptomyces sp. NPDC058239 | reverse complement strand
CCCCGGCAGCCGCCCCGCCCCCACCAACCCCTACGCGTGCGTACGCAACAGCGTCCGCATCGTCCGCATGGCCACCGACAGATTCGCCAGATCGAACGCGTCCGACCCCCGGATCTCCTCAAGCGTGGAGCGCGACCGGGTAAGGATCGCCGCGTTCTTCTCCTCCCACGCCTTGAACCGCTCCTCCGGCGTAGAGGTCCCGTTGCCCACGGCCAGCACATCCGCGGTGAGCGCGGCGTGCGCGGCGTACAGGTCCTCGCGGATGGAGGCGCGGGCCATGGACTGCCAGCGATCGGCCCGCGGCAGCTCGATGATCCGGTCCATCAGCTGGGTGATGCCCAGCCGGTCCGCGAGGTCGTAGTACACCTCGGCGACGGAGAGCGGGTCCTTGCCGGTGCGCTCCGCGATCGCCACGATGTCCAGCGCCGGGAAGGCGGAGGAGAATCCGGCGACCCGCTGGGCCAGCTCGCCCGGGACGCCCGCCTCGGTGAGCTCGTCCAGGATCGACTGGTACCAGTCGAGGTCGGCGCCCATCAGCATCTTGGGCAGCTCGGCCCAGACCTGCTCGACACCAGCCTTGAAGAAGTCGATCGTCCCGGCGATCTCCAGCGGCTGCGGCCGGTTGCCGAGCAGCCAGCGCGAACCGCGCTCGACGAGCCGGCGCGAGTGCAGCCGGATCCGGGTCTGCACATCGGCGGCGACCTCGTTGTCGAGCGCCTCGACGGCGTCCCACACCTGGCCGAGGCCGAAGATCTCACGGGCCGCGAACTGCGCCCGCACGATCTCCTCGATCGAGGCGCCGGTCTCTTCCCGCAGCCGGTGCAGGAAGGTCGAACCACCGCTGTTCACGGTGTCGTTGACCAGTACCGTGGTGATGATCTCGCGACGCAGCGCGTGTCCGTCGACCGCCTCGGGGAACTGCTCCCGCAGCTGCTGCGGGAAGTAGGCGTGCAGCAGCTTCTGCAGGTGCGGGTCGTCCGGCAGGCTGGTCTTGATCAGCTCCCGGGCCGCCGTGATCTTCGTGTACGCGAGCAGCACGGCCAGCTCGGGCTGGCTGAGCCCCTTGCCGGCGTTCAGCAGTTCGCGGATCTGCCGGTCGGTGGGCAGGAACTCCAGCCCGCGGTCGAGGTCCCCGTCACGGACCAGCCGGCGCATGAAGCGCTGGTGGGCGTGGAGCAGGGAGGGCGCCTGGGTCGTGGCGTTGGCCAGGGCCACGTTCTGCGCGTAGTTGTTGCGCAGCACCAGACGGCCGATCTCGTCGGTCATCTCGGCGAGCAGCTTGTTGCGCTGCTTGACGGTCATGTCGCCGTCCCGGACCAGACCGTTGAGCAGGATCTTGATGTTCACCTCGTGGTCGGAGGTGTCCACACCGGCGCTGTTGTCGATCGCGTCGGTGTTGATCCGGCCGCCGTTGCGGGCGAACTCGATCCGGCCGAGCTGGGTGGCACCGAGGTTGCCGCCCTCGCCGACGACCTTGGCCCGCAGGTCCTGGCCGTTGACGCGGATCGCGTCGTTGGCCTTGTCGCCGACGTCGGGGTTCGACTCGGCGGACGACTTGATGTACGTACCGATGCCGCCGTTCCACAGCAGGTCGACGCGGGCCTTGAGGATGGTCTGCATCAGCTCGGCGGGCGTCATCTTCGTGACACCCGAATCGATCCCGAGCGCCTCACGGATGTGCGCGTTGACCGGGATGGACTTGGCGCTGCGCGGGTGGATGCCACCGCCCGCGGAGAGCAGTTCCTTGTTGTAGTCGGCCCAGGAGCTGCGCGGCAGGTCGAAGAGGCGGCGCCGCTCGGCGTACGAGGTGGCGGCGTCCGGGTTCGGGTCGATGAAGATGTGCCGGTGGTCGAAGGCGGCGACGAGCCTGATGTGCTCGGAGAGCAGCATGCCGTTGCCGAACACGTCGCCCGACATGTCGCCGACGCCGACGACGGTGAAGTCCTCGGTCTGGGTGTCGTGGCCGAGCTCGCGGAAGTGCCGCTTGACGGACTCCCAGGCGCCGCGGGCGGTGATGCCCATGCCCTTGTGGTCGTAACCGGCGGAACCGCCGGAGGCGAACGCGTCGCCGAGCCAGAAGCCGTACGAGACGGCGACCTCGTTGGCGATGTCGGAGAACTTCGCGGTGCCCTTGTCGGCGGCGACGACCAGGTATGTGTCGTCCTCGTCGTGACGGACGACGTCCCTGGGCGGCACGACCTCGCCGGCCACCATGTTGTCGGTGATGTCGAGCAGCGCCGAGATGAAGGTGCGGTAGGAGGCGATGCCCTCGGCCATCCAGGCGTCACGATCGACGGCCGGGTCCGGGAGCTGCTTGGCGACGAAGCCGCCCTTGGCGCCGACCGGCACGATGACGGTGTTCTTCACCATCTGCGCCTTGACCAGGCCGAGGATCTCCGTACGGAAGTCCTCGCGCCGGTCCGACCAGCGCAGACCGCCTCGGGCGACCTTGCCGAAGCGCAGGTGCACGCCCTCGACGCGCGGCGAGTAGACCCAGATCTCGAACGCCGGGCGGGGCGCCGGCAGGTCCGGGATGGACTGCGGGTCGAACTTCATCGAGACGTAGCTGTGCGGCTTGCCGTCGTCCGCCATCTGGAAGAAGTTGGTGCGCAGGGTGGCCTTGATGACGGTGAGGAAGGACCGCAGGATCCGGTCCTCGTCGAGCGAGGCGACCTGGTCCAGGGCCCCGTCCAGCTCCTCGAGGAGCCCGTCGGTCAGCTCCGTACCGGCCCGCTGACGCTCGGGCGACATCCGCGCCTCGAAGAGCGAGACCAGCAGCCGGGTGGTGTGGACGTTGTTACGGAGAGTGCTCTCCATGTAGTCCTGGCTGAAGGTCGATCCGGCCTGACGCAGGTACTTCGCGTAGGCCCGCAGCACCATCGCCTGCCGCCAGTTCAGACCGGCGCCCAGCACGAGCGAGTTGAAGCCGTCGTTCTCCGCCTCGCCGGTCCACACGGCGGCGAAGGCGTCCTGGAACCGGTCTCGGGCGTCGTCGGCGAGGTAGTTGCCGTTGCCATTGGTCTGCGGCATCCGCAGACCGAAGTCGTAGATCCAGGCGTGCGTACGGTCCGCGCAGCGCAGCTCGTACGGACGCTCGTCGACGACCTCGACACCGAGCCGCTGGAGCGCCGGAAGCACGGCGGACAGGGAGACCTGCTCGCCGGTCCGGTAGATCTTGAAGCGGCGCTCGCCGGGGCCGGCGCCGACCGGCTCGTACAGGCTGAGGGCGAAGTCCTTCTCGTCCTTCTTGAGCGCTTCGAGGTGGACCAGGTCGGCCACGGCGGAGCGCGGCGTGTGGTCGGCCTTGTAGCCCTCGGGGAACGAGTGGCCGTACTGGCGCATCAGCTCGGCGGCGCGCTCCTCGCCGCACTCGGCGTTCAGCGCCTCCTGGAAGCCGTCGGCCCAGGAGCGGGCGGCCTCGACGAGCCGGGCCTCGATGCGGTCGGCCTCGGAGTCGGTGAGATCGGGCAGCTCGGTGCCGGGGGCGACCCGGACGACGAAGTGCAGCCGGGAGAGGATCGACTCGGTGTTCCAGGCGGTGAAGTCGACGCTGGTGCCGCCCAGCTCCTCCTTGAGGATGTCGATCAGGCGGAGCCGTACACCGGTGGTGTAGCGGTCACGCGGCAGGTAGACGATCGCGGAGTAGTAGCGCCCGTACTCGTCCTGGCGCAGGTAGAGCCGCAGCCGACGGCGCTCCTGGAGGTACAGCACCGAGGTGACGATGGAGCGCAGCTGGTCGACGGGCGTCTGGAAGAGCTCGTCGCGCGGGTACGTCTCCAGGATCTGCAGCAGGTCACGGCCGTCGTGGCTGTTGGGCGAGAAGCCGGCGCCCTCCAGCACCTCGGCGACCTTGCGGCGGATGACGGGCACCCGGCGCACGGACTCGGTGTAGGCGGCGGACGAGAACAGGCCGAGGAAGCGGCGCTCACCGATGACATTGCCGTCGGCGTCGAACTTCTTCACGCCGACGTAGTCGAGGTAGCTGGGGCGGTGCACGGTCGACCGGCTGTTGGCCTTGGTGAGGATGAGGAGCTTGCGCTCGCGGGCCTTGGCCCTGGCGTCGGCGGGCAGCCGGTCGAAGGACGGGCTGACGGGGTGCGCCTCGTCGATGCTGTGGTGCGGGTCGGAGCGCAGGATGCCGAGGCCGGTGCCGGGGACGGCGGCCAGCGCGTCGGTGTCCTTCAGCTCGTACTCGCGGTAGCCGAGGAAGGTGAAGTGGTCGGCGGCGAGCCAGCGCAGCAGCTCCCTGGCCTCGTTCACCTCGTCGTCGGCGAGGTCGTCGAGCGGCTCGCCGGGCAGGTCGTCGGCGATGCGCAGTGCGGCGTCGCGCATCTTCTCCCAGTCCTCGACGGTCTCCCGTACGTCGGACAGCACCCGCAGCAGATCGGTGGCGATCTGCTGGAGGTCGGAGCGGTCGGTCTCACGGTCGATCTCGACGTGGATCCAGGACTCGACGAGCGCGTCGTGCGGCAGCTCGGTCCCGGCACCCTTGGCACTCTTGGCGTCCTTGCGGCCCTGCAGGCTCGTCGAGATGCCGTTGCCCTCGGCGAGGACCTCGATGAGCTTGCCGGTGACGTCGCGGCGTACGACGACCTGCGGGTGGATCACGACATGGATGCCGCGCCCCTGCCGGGACAGCTCATTGGTGACGGAGTCGACCAGGAACGGCATGTCGTCGGTGACGACCTCGACGACGGAGTGGCTGCACGTCCAGCCGTTCTCCTCGACGGTCGGGGTGTGCACCCGGACGTTCGCCGTGCCCTGCGGGCGTGTCTCCGCGAGCCGGTAGTGGGAGGAGGCGGCGCCGAAGACGTCCACGGGGTCGCGGCCCGCGATGTCCTCCGGAGCGGTGTGCAGGTAGTAGCGCTGGAGGTAGGCGAGGAGTACGTCCTGCCCGGGACGCTCCTGGTCGGCCCCGGCGGCCGCAACACGTACCCCGGGGGTACCGCCCGGGCCACCGACACCACCGCCCGGGCTGTTGTCAGCTACCTTGGCGGCCCGTGCGAGCAGCTCGGCCTTGGCTTCGTCCAGCTTGGTCTGCATGTCCTCTGGCTCCTGTCGCGCGCCGTTGCGTGACGTAGGTGAAAAAGACGACGTACCGCCACGACACGGGGTTTCCGGTCTGAGACGACGCTATGCCGCTATGAGAGATGCCCGGGACCATATTGGCCATTTTTGGCAGTCGGCCCGGGCTGTGAGGATCAGTGATAGCCCGGGTGCTGTGGCACTCCGGGCGCAGGCCGGGGGCTTCACTGCCCCCGAGGCGTATCGCGCTGATCACGGGGTCCAGGCTATCTCGCCCGCCCCCGTAACCGTCACGAGCCGTATGTGTACAAAAGATGGCCCCGAAGTTTGACACTCTGGACAGCGCGTCGGCCCGTATTGCCGCACTCTGGTAGACGGAACAGGCCGACGAACCGTGGGAGCCCCGCCATGGCACCGAAAATCCTGATCGTCACCGGCGACGCCGCCGAGTCCCTGGAAGTCCTCTATCCCTACCAGCGGCTGCGCGAGGAGGGTTACGACGTCCATATCGCGGCCCCTGCCCGCAAGACGCTCCGCTTCGTGGTCCACGACTTCGAGCCCGGCTTCGACACGTACACCGAGAAGCCCGGCTACACCTGGCCCGCCGACCTGGCCTTCTCCGAGGTCGACGCCGGAGATTACGTGGCCCTGGTCGTACCGGGCGGCCGGGCTCCGGAGTATCTGCGCAACGACGCCGAGCTGCGCAAGATCCTCAAGGCGTTCTTCGACTCGGACCGGCCGGTGGCCCAGATCTGCCACGGTCCGCTGATGACGGCGGCGGTCGGCGCACTGGTCGGCAGGCACGTCACCGCTTACCCCGCGCTGGAGCTCGACATGCAGGCGGCGGGCGCCGTCTTCGAGGACCACGAGGCGGTGGTCGACGGCACCCTGATCTCGTCCCGTGCGTGGCCGGACCACTCGGCCTGGATGCGCGAATTCCTGAAGGTGCTCCGCACAAAGGCCCCCGTGACCACCTGACGGCGCCGACGAGGGGCCGGGCCTCGTCCTTCCCTCGCTATCCAGCCATCCGCTCCGCGAGGTCGGCGGCCTCGGCCAGGCTGTCGACCACCGGCACCCCGGCCGCCTCCAGACTGGCTCTGCTGTGCGATCCGCCGGTGTAGAGCACGGCCTTCGCACCGACATGGGCGGCGGCCACGGCGTCGTCCACCGCATCGCCGATGACCACCGTGTACTCCGGGGACACCCCGTCCAGCGCGGCGATGTGCCGCTCCATGTGCCGCGCCTTGCTGCCGCCGGACGGCCCGGTGCGCCCGTCGACCCGTACGAAGTGCCGCTCGATGCCGTACCCCCTGACCACGGGGACCAGCTGTTCGTGTCCGTACATGCTCAGAAGAGACTGGCTGCGTCCGGCCAGCTGCCACTGCGCGAGAAGCTCCTCGGCACCCTCGGTGAGCCCGCAGGCGGCCCGCTGCTCGGTGTAGTGCAGGTGAAATATCCCGTCCATCCGCTCCCACTCGGCCTCTGTGGGCAGTCGGCCCATCAGCCGTTCGTAGAAGCGGGGGATCGGGATGCAGTACATCTCGCGGTACTGCTCAAGAGTGATCGGCTCCAGGCCGACCTCGCCGAACGCGGCGTTGGTCGCGCCGACGACCGCGGCGTTGTCGTCGAGCAGTGTGCCGTTCCAGTCCCAGACCAGATGCGTGCGGTGCTTCCCATGCGTCCCCATGCATAAGAAAGTACCCGCCGGGTCCGACACCCGTTCCGGCAGCGGGGCAGCAACCGCAACGCCCCTCCTCCCCCTCCGCTCCCCCTCATCCGATCAGATTCGGAATCTCCTGAATGCCGAACCAAAGCAGTTCGTGATCCTCGGCTCCGTCCACGGTGAACTGCGCGTCGTCGTCACCGAGGTCCGCCGCGCCCAGTGCAGCCGCGGCGGCCGTGACGTCCTTCTCGGCGTCGTCCGCGTCGACATGCACGGCAGCAGCCTCGGTCAGCGCCACGGAGGACGCGATCCGCACCTCGCCGAGCGACGACGAGTCGAGGCTGCGGTCCGGGTCGGCCACGGCCGCGCCGTCCGGTACGTCGACAGCGACGACGACCCGCCGACGGACCACGTCGGGATTCCCGGCGATCAGGCGCAGCGAGGCGGAAGCGGCCCGGTTGAGCGCCGCGTACTCCAACTCCTCGATGTCGTCGGAGACGTACCACTCACGCAGTCCGGGGGTCACCGCATAGGCGGTCAGCGGACCGGGACCGATCTCGCCCGCCTTGTGCGCCGCTGCGAGACCGGGGAGCGTCAGGGGGACGTACACGCGCATGGCTGGCCGCTTTCGTAGTCGGAAACGCCCTCAGGATACGTGCGGCGTCCCCCTTTGGGGTTACGTGCACCGCCGCTCTCCCGTCCACCCGGCAACCGCCACTCACCCTCCCCAAGCCTTCCTCGCACACCGCACGGCACCGGGCTCATCACCCGGATAGGTGATTCCTCCCGATCGTGTCCGGCGCCCCACAGGCGCTTGCGGCCACCTCCGCTGTCGCCGTAGAAGATCCACAGCAGAAGTTACCGCCCGGTATTCGACCGGGCCTCTGAAGCACGGGGGCGATGAGCGATGAGCACGAACAGGACCCGGCCCACCGGACGACACGACCAGCGCAGGCCCGAGTCGGTACCACCGCAACGCGCAAGGACTCCCCGACGCGTCCGCCCCCACCACTGGTTCGCCGAGCGCCTCCTGGCGGTCCTCAGCGGCCAGCGCCCGGTGCACTGGATGCTCGGACACACCATCGGCGAGGCATACGACCAGCTGGCCGAACTGGCCCCCCGCACCCCCCTCAGGGCCCGCGGCGCCCGCCCGGTCATCCGCATGTGCCACGGCGCCCAGCCGGCTCCGGGCGTGGTGGAGGCCTGCGCGAGCATCGCAGCGGGCGAACAGGTAAGGGCCATGGCCTTCCGCCTGGAACAGGGCACAGACCTTCGCTGGCGCTGCGCAGCAGTAGAGCTGGGCGACGAACACCTACAGGCAACGCCCACCCGGTAGACACCCGGCCAGGGGCTTCCCCAGGCCCGCAGCCACACGAGCAACGGGGCCAGGGGGAAGCCCCCGGAAATCACTGGCCACTCGCACCACGGTCAACCCGCCCTGCCACAGCCGCCCCACCGCACCCCGCGCCGCACCCCCGGCAACGGGACGCATGGGCCCGGGCCCTAAACAAACCGGGGCCGGCCACCCACAAAAGGTGCCCGGCCCCGGTCAAAACCCCATCGGCGCCAACGACGCCGACGCCACCGCTACTTCTTGCGGCGCCGCCCACCCCCACCATTCTTCTGCGCCTTGCGCCGCTCCGCCCGAGTCAGCCCGTCCGACTCGGACGCGACCCCGCCGTCACCGTTGGAGAAGTCGCCCTCGACGACCCCGCCCTCCCCGTCCACCGTGGGAGCGGAGAAGTGCAGCCGGTCCGGTCGCTGCGGAGCATCGAGCCCCTTGGCCCGGATCTCCGGACGCGCCGCCGGCACGAGGTCCTCCTTGGCGAGCGAGGTCCGCTCGGCCTCGTCCTGCACCGGAACCTCCTCGACCTGCTGCTCGACCTGGACCTCCAGGTTGAACAGGTAGCCGACGGACTCCTCCTTGATGCCCTCCATCATGGCGTTGAACATGTCGAAGCCCTCGCGCTGGTACTCGACCAGCGGGTCCTTCTGCGCCATGGCACGAAGGCCGATGCCCTCCTGGAGGTAGTCCATCTCGTAGAGGTGCTCACGCCACTTGCGGTCCAGGACGGACAGCACCACACGCCGCTCCAGCTCACGCATGATGTCCGAGCCGAGCTGCTTCTCGCGCTCGTCGTACTGCTCGTGGATGTCGTCCTTGATGGACTCACCGATGAACTCGGCGGTGATCCCTGCCCGGTCGCCGGCCGCCTCCTCCAGCTCCTCGACGGTGACCTTCACCGGGTAGAGCTGCTTGAACGCACCCCACAGCCGGTCCAGGTCCCACTCCTCGGCGAAGCCCTCGGCGGTCTCCTGGCGGATGTAGTCGTCGATCGTGTCGTCCATGAAGTGGCGGATCTGGTCCTGCAGATCCTCGCCCTCCAGGACCCGGCGACGCTCGCCGTAGATGACCTCGCGCTGCCGGTTGAGCACCTCGTCGTACTTCAGGACGTTCTTACGCGTCTCGAAGTTCTGCTGCTCGACCTGCGACTGGGCCGACGCGATCGCCCGCGTCACCATCTTGTTCTCGATCGGCACGTCGTCCGGCACATTGGCCATCGACATGACGCGCTCGACCATCTGCGCCTTGAACAGCCGCATCAGGTCGTCGCCGAGCGACAGATAGAAGCGGGACTCGCCCGGGTCGCCCTGACGGCCGGAACGGCCGCGCAGCTGGTTGTCGATACGCCGCGACTCGTGCCGCTCGGTGCCCAGGACATAGAGCCCGCCGAGCTCCCTGACCTCTTCGAACTCCGCCTTCACGGCCTGCTCGGCCTTCTCCAGCGCGGCGGGCAGCGCGGCCGCCCACTCCTCGACGTGCTCGACGGGGTCGAGGCCGCGCTGGCGCAGCTCCGCCTCGGCGAGGTCGTCGGGGTTGCCGCCGAGCTTGATGTCGGTGCCTCGTCCGGCCATGTTCGTCGCGACCGTGACCGCGCCCTTGCGGCCGGCCTGGGCAACGATCGTCGCCTCACGGTCGTGCTGCTTGGCGTTGAGGACCTCGTGCTGGACACCACGCTTGGAGAGCTGCTGCGAGAGGTACTCGGACTTCTCGACCGAGGTGGTGCCGACCAGGATCGGCTGGCCCTTCTCGTGCTTCTCGGCGATGTCGTCGACGACGGCGGCGAACTTCGCGACCTCGGTGCGGTAGATCAGGTCCGACTGGTCGGCACGGACCATCGGCCGGTTGGTCGGGATCGGCACCACACCGAGCTTGTAGATCTGGTGGAACTCGGCGGCCTCGGTCATCGCCGTACCGGTCATGCCGGAGAGCTTGCCGTAGAGGCGGAAGAAGTTCTGCAGGGTGATCGTGGCGAGCGTCTGGTTCTCGTCCTTGATGTCCACCCCTTCCTTCGCCTCGATCGCCTGGTGCATGCCCTCGTTGTAGCGGCGGCCGGCGAGGATACGGCCGGTGTGCTCGTCGACGATCATGACTTCGCCGTCGATGACGACGTAGTCCTTGTCCTTCTTGAAGAGTTCCTTGGCCTTGATGGCGTTGTTGAGGTACCCGACAAGGGGGGTGTTCACCGACTCGTAGAGGTTCTCGATGCCGAGCCAGTCCTCGACCTTCGCGACACCGGGCTCATGGATGGCGACGGTCCGCTTCTTCTCGTCGACCTCGTAGTCGCCCGTCTCCTCGATTCCCTTGAGCGGGTTGCCCGCCTCGCCCTTGGTGAGGCGGGTGACCAACTTGGCGAAGTCGCCGTACCACTTGGTGGCCTGGTCGGCCGGGCCGGAGATGATCAACGGCGTACGGGCCTCGTCGACGAGGATCGAGTCGACCTCGTCGACCACAGCGAAGTTGTGGCCGCGCTGGACGAGCTCGTCCGCGGACCACGCCATGTTGTCGCGGAGGTAGTCGAAGCCGAACTCGTTGTTCGTGCCGTACGTGATGTCGCAGGCGTACTGCTCACGGCGCTGCGCCGGCGTCATGTTGGCGAGGATGCAGCCGACACTCAGGCCCAGGAACTTGTGGACCCGGCCCATCATTTCGGAGTCACGCTCGGCCAGATAGTCATTGACCGTGATCAGGTGCACGCCCTTGCCGGAGAGCGCGTTGAGATACGCCGGCAGGGTGCCGACCAGGGTCTTGCCCTCGCCGGTCTTCATCTCGGCCACATAGCCGAGGTGCAGGGCTGCGCCGCCCATCATCTGGACGTCGTAGTGGCGCTGTCCGAGGACCCGCTTGGCGGCCTCACGGACGGTTGCGAATGCCTCGGGGAGCAGGTCGTCCAGGCTCTCGCCGTCCGCGTACCGTTCCTTGTACTCGTCGGTGAGCGCCCGCAGCTCGGCGTCGGAGAGGTTGACGAAGTCCTCTTCGATGGAGCTGACCTGGTCCGCGATGCGGTGCAGTTTGCGCAGGATCTTGCCTTCGCCTGCACGCATGAGCTTGTTGAAGACGGACACTGAGGCTGGTCTCCTTGCCGGTCGGGCCTGGCACTGGGTCGTGTTATGGACTCTGGCGCGGGCACGGCAGGTGGGCCCCACCGCAACGGCCATCGTAAGCGAGGACCCCGCCGCGCCGGGAGGGCTGCCGCCGCGTCGGCTCCGCCGTCCCTTCCAAGTCAACGGCCGGGGGGCTCCGAAGGTGCCGGGAAGTCCGAAAAGTGTTCGCTTCACGGCCGCCGCCTCACCAGAATCCGTACATGGAGCCGATCACCCTCACCACCGAGCGTCTGCTGCTGCGCCCCTTCACGATCGGCGACGCGGACGAGGTCCACGCCGCTTGTCAGGACCCGGACATCCAGCGCTGGACGGTCGTGCCCTCGCCGTACAGCCGCGCCGACGCGGAACTCTTCGTGGGGAAACTGTCCCCCGGCGGCTGGCGCGACGACTCCATGTACAACTTCGCGGTGGTCCCGCGCGAGGGCGGGGCCCTGGCGGGCGCGCTCGGCATCAATCGCCGCAATCTGCCGGGCACGTACGAGGTGGGGTTCTGGACCGCCAAGGAGTACCGGGGCCGCGGCTACATGACGGAGGCCGTGCTGTCCGCCGCACGCTGGACCTTCACCTCGCTCGGCGGCGACCGGCTGGAATGGCGGGCCGAGGCCGGCAACGTCCCCTCGCGTGCCGTGGCGCTTCGGACGGGCTTCCGGATGGAGGGCGAGCAGCGGTCGGGACTGCTCAACAAGGGCGTCCGGCGCGACGCATGGGTAGGGGCGCTGATCCCGTCCGATCTCGGCCTGCAGGGCACCCACGCCTACCTGCCGGCCACCGCCTGACTCTCCGGCCTCTTGCCACCGCAGGGAGCTCCACGGCCACCGGAACCTGAGTATCAGCATCAATGTCAGTGCCTCCCTCTAAGGTGCGAGGCATGACGCCTGTGCCGCCTCCCGCCGCCGAACTCTCCACCGACCAGGCGCGCAGGATCGCCCTGCGCGCCCAAGGCTTCCTGGGCGCTCCGGACCGCAGGGCCGGAGTTCCGGGTGTGTTGCGACATCTCGGTGCCGTGCAACTGGACACGATCTCGGTGCTCGCTCGTTCGCACGAGCTGATTCCGTACGCGCGCCTCGGCGCGGTCGGCCGGCGCGCGGTCGAGGAGGCGTACTGGTCGGGTGGTCGCACCTTCGAGTACTGGTCGCACGCGGCGTGCATCCTGCCGGTCGAGGAGTGGCCGCACTTCGCGTTCCGCCGCCGCGCCTACCGCTCGCGCCCCCACTGGCACCACGACCTGCCGGACGGCGCCTACGAAACGGTGATCAAGCAGCTGCGCGCCGAGGGCCCGCTGACGGCGACGGAGCTGGGCGGTGCGAAGAACGGCGGGGAGTGGTGGGACTGGTCGGCGTCGAAGGTCGCCGTCGAGCGCGCCCTGATGTACGGCGAGGTGGTGTGCACCGAGCGGCGCAGCTGGAAGCGGGTGTACGACCTCGCCGAACGGGCCCTGCCCGATGCCGTGCTGCACGACGATCTGGACGACGCGGAGTGTCTGCGACGGCTGGTCACGCTCGCGGGGCAGTCCCTGGGCATCGGCACCCGCGCGGACATCGCGGACTACCACCGGCTCAAGGGCGAGCAGTTCGACGCGGTGGTGGCGGACTCCGGTCTGGTGCCGGTGACGGTGCAGGGCTGGGCGAAGCCGGCCTGGGCGGACCCGGCAGCGCTGGCCTCCGAGCCGCGCGGGCGGCACCGTACGACCCTGTTGTCACCGTTCGACTCGCTGGTCTGGGAGCGGGCGCGCACCGAGCGGATCTTCGGTTTCACCCATCGCCTGGAGGCCTACGTCCCCAAGCCCAAGCGGATACACGGTTACTTCGCGATGCCGCTGCTGGCGGGCGGAAAGCTGCAGGGCCGCGTCGATCCGGCGCGCGAGGGAAGCACGCTGGTCGCCCGCCAGGTGTCGCTGGAGGGCAGGAAGGCTGTGGCGCCGATGGCCCAGGCGCTGGTGGAGGCCGCGTCCTGGGTCGGTTGTACGGATGTCCGGCTGGAGCGGGTCGACGCACCGGAACTGCGCGGGCCGCTGGCTCAGGAAATCGCCCGCGCTCTGGCGTGAGCGCGCATTCCAGTCCCTTTAACCGGCGTTGTCCCTTCCGGTCCCGTCGTGGGACCGGTCATCTGATCTCCAGGATCTTCTCCCGCATGGCGTAGACCACGGCTTCCATCCTGGAGTGCAGCTGCAACTTCTCCAGAATGTTGCGGACGTGGTTCTTCACGGTGTTCTCGGAAATGAACAGTTCCTTCGCGATATCGCGATTATTCATGCCCGTTGCAACGAGTTTCAGGACTTCGAGTTCCCGGTCGGTGAGCCGCGGCGCCGGCACCAGCCTGCGCTCGTCGGTCCGCTGGATCATCGACTTGAACTCGGTGAGCAGTTTGGACGCCATGGAGGGGCTGATCTGGGACTGCCCGTCGGCGACCGCGCGAATTGCGGTGGCCACCTCGTCCGTGGAGATCTCCTTGAGGAGATAGCCGGTGGCGCCCGCCTTGATCGCATCGTAGAGATCGGCCTCCTCGTCGCTGATCGTCAACATGATGATCTTCGCACTGGGGGCCACCTCCTTGATCGACGTGCAGGCCTCGATGCCGCCGCGCTTGGGCATCCGTACATCCATGAGCACGATGTCGGGCAGCAGATCGGCCGCCTTGTCGACCGCCTCCGCCCCGTCACCTGCCTCGCCGACGACCTGGATGTCCTCCTCCTGGGCGAGGACGATCTCCAGACCTCTGCGGAAGAGCGCATGGTCATCCACCACGAGGACCCGGATCGGCTCCTTGTGGGAACCGCTGTCCGCGTCCGCTCCGGTATCGGCACCGGCAGCGCCGTCGGCATCATTTGCATCGCGCACGGGCCCGAAGGTGTCCGCCATCGTTCCTCCCCCTGAAGGCCATGGCCTGAAGTTCACAAACTGTCCGCCAACGGCAGTTCACAGAGCACCGGTTGGCTTGGGACGACATGATTTCATGCCCGGACGTCGGAGCGGTGATTCCGTGGCCGCACACGGGTGCCCCTGGGGGCGCACAGGCGCTCCAGGGGCACCACAGAAGGGGGGCGTCAGCCGCCGAGCGCACCGCCCGCGCCGCCCGCCTCATCGGCGGCCAGCGGATCGGTCCTCAGGTGAATGACACCGTAGTCATAGGCATGCCGTCGGTAGACGACACTGGGTTCCTTCGTCTCGGAGTCGACGAACAGATAGAAGTCGTGCCCGACCAGCTCCATCTCGTAGAGCGCCTGATCGAGCGACATCGGTGCGGCGACGTGCGTCTTCTCCCGCATCACCAGCGGACCCTCGCCCTGCACCTCCAGCGAGCCGAACCTGGTGGTGGGTACGGACTGAGCCGCCTCGTTGCCGACCAGATCACCCTCGCCGTTGAACGACGCCGCGCCCGGCACGGTCTCGGCGACTTCGGCAGCGGGAATCCGGCCGTTGCCCCGACGGCTGTAGCGCTTGTCGTGCTGCTTGCGCAGCCGCGCCTC
This sequence comes from Streptomyces sp. NPDC058239, assembly GCF_042882185.1. Classification (NCBI taxonomy): domain Bacteria; kingdom Bacillati; phylum Actinomycetota; class Actinomycetes; order Kitasatosporales; family Streptomycetaceae; genus Streptomyces; species Streptomyces sp. NPDC058239. Next base: position 12,848 of record NZ_JBHVWS010000090.1, on the reverse strand, counting down.
CAGCTTGCCGGTGGCCAGGTCCAGCGCTGCGTACGGGTCGCCTGCGGCCGCTTCCGCCCGGATGACCGGCCCACGCGAGCGGAGCGTGATCTCCACCCGGTCGGAACGGTCGGCCTGACGGGGGTTCGGCTCCTTGGACACCTCGACGTCGAGGCTGATCACCTTGCCGTCGAACTTCTGGATCTTGTCCAGCTTCAGCTTTTCGGCCACGTGCTTGCGGAACCGCTCGGGCACCTCGGTCTTGCGGCCCTTGACGACGATGTCCACGCAGAACTCCGTTCCCGGATCACTCCGCTCAGTGGCGGAGCATCTCCCTTTTGCACCAGGCCCCGGTGGTAGCCGGAGCCGCGGACTCGGTGACTTCCACCTCCTCCTCCCCCATCGGCAGGGTCTCCACCCCACCGAATTTTCTGCATCTGGACTACTGGTGAGTCGCCTGCCCGAAACCTGGGGTTGCATTCATCGAGGTCTGGCATTCACCATTCCTCACAACCGAACATAGCCTGCCTGGCCTGATGTCGGCACCCGCTACTCGCACGTACCTCCGTTCAGGTCTTTTTACCCACTCACCACCTGCAACGATGCAGGTTCACTGGCAGTTCCGGTTTATTTCGAAGGCCGATGGAGATACTGCGACAACCGCCGCCTGCCCACTGCTGGACGGGGCACCCGTGTGCCCGTCCGCCGCCCCGATCGCCCGGGCCGCCTCGGCCAACGAGGCACCGGTCGTCAAAAGGTCGTCCACCAGCACCACCCGTCCGGCCGCAAGCAGCCGTTCGCCCCCGGCCACGACCTCCAGTGCCCCCGCAAGATTCGCCTGCCTCTGCCGGGCTCCCAGCCCCGCCTGATCGGCCACCGTGCGCCGCTGCCGAAGCACCGCGACCATCCGGGCACGGGTGCCTCCGCGCCGCAGTTCGCCCGCGGCGGCCAGCGCGATCCGGCGCATCGGATCATGCCCCCGTGCCGCCACGGCCCGCCGCGTCGACGGCACGGGCACGAGCAGAACCGGTCCGCTGACACCCACCTGCCCCGTCCCGGCCCGTACGGCCCTCGCCAGCGCCTTGCCGAGTGCCCCGGCCAGTCCCAGTGCGCCCCGCTCCTTATGGGCCAGGAGCACCGCACGTACCGCGTTCTCGTACGCGGCTGCCGCATGCACCACTGGCAGGCCCGCGGGCTCCGGCACGGGCCTGACCCGGCGCGGCATCTCGCCGTACAGCTCCGCACGGCATTCCTCGCACAGCTCGGTACGCGTCCTGCCGCAGCCACCACAGGACACCGGCAGAACCAGTCCGGAGATCTCCCGCCACCATCCCCGCATGACTCCACTGTGCCCTCCCCGAAGGGGCCGGGCCACCCCTGTGGAAAACGCGGAAGCGGCCTGGCAGGGTCTCAGCCCGGGTAGACCAGCGACGAGCCGTCCTTGACCACCGTCTGCCAGTTGTCACCCGGCGACAACTTCACTATCCCGTCGCTCGATGTGGCCGCCATCAGCGGCAACTGCTCGTCGTCCGCCGCCGCGACCGACGACACCTGGTTCACACCGGGCAGAACACCCGATGCGGCCGTCGAGCCGTCCGCCTGCACATAGCGCACCTGCTGCACGCCGCCCTGCTCCTTGCCGACCACCACGAGACGGCTCCGTCCCGACCACGACATCGCAGTCACATCCGTCAGCTGCGGTGCGGCCTGTCGCAGCTCCACCACCGAGACCTTCTGTTCCTTCTCCGGCCCGCGCCGCTCGATCCGGCCGATCTTCAGCGTGTTGTGGCCGTCCTGGCGCACCAGGAGGGCGATCCGTACGCCGTCCGCGGACATCCGCAGCGCCTCGATCCGCCCGCCGTCCAGGCTCGGCACGCTGACCTCCTGCGGCTTGCCGGCACCGCCGGTCAGCCGCAGCAGTCTGGGGTTGCCGGGATCCCGGTCGGCCACCCAGAGGTCACCCCGACCGTCCCAGCTCGGCGCCGACAGACGGTTGTTCGGGTTCTGGGCCTTGCTGGTCACCGCAGCCGCAGGAAGCTCGCCGTCCGAGACAATGGACGACACGTAGAGGGCCGCCTTGTCGCGCGAGACCGCCGCCGCCCACTGCTCGTCCCTGGCCACACCGACCGCACCCATCCGCACCGGTCCGTCGCCGAGCGGACCGGACACCGCCTCCGGGATACCACTGCCCTTGTTGCTGCCAGGAATTCGCTCCACATGCCCCTTTGCATCGACGAAGTACTGGCTGTCCGGTCCACTCGACGAACCGTCAGGTGCGAACTCCTCCGCCTGATCCGTCCCGAGGACGCACAGCGGGGAGCCGTCGGAGCGCTGCAGTTCGACCTGCTCGACCCGTGCGGACGTCAGGTCCCGCAAGGTGTAGAGAACCTGTGAGGCCATCATGCGGCAGGAGCGCTGTCCGACGCCGTCCGCCTTCTTGTCGAGCGGGACCTTCAGTACGTTGCGGTCGTCGGGCGCCAGCGAGGTGACGTCCTTCTTCAGCGCCGTACCTGCGGGAAAACGGGAGTCGACCACCGGCCGCAGCCAACTGGTCGGCCCTGCCAGGAGGCTGCGGACCGCCTGCGTCACGATGTCCATCCCCGTGACAGGGTCCGTCCGGCTGCGGAGGTAGACGGGGTCGGCGACCAGGGCCGACTGCCCCGACGTCCGCCCCGCGGCGAAGTAGTACTTGTCCACAGAGCGATAGAGACGCCTGAAGTCCGACTGCCCGAGCAAAAGGCCGTCCGGCACGAGGTCGATGCGCCACTCCTTGCCCTCCGGCCCGTTCTCCTTCACCAGATGCAGGGACTGGTTGTAGTCCGTGGGCACGAGCGGCTGATAGGCGCTCTGGGCGTCGACCGTTGCCACCTTTTCACCCGTCAGGGTGTAGGTGATCTCCGTGATGCCGGGGTCACTGTCGCGGAACGGGCGATCGCTCCGGTTCGGCGCCTTGGTGAGCACCGTCGTGAACGCGCTCGGCTTCCAGGTACTGGCTGCCTTCCTCGTCAGGTACTTGCGGGTCGTTCTGAAGTTCGAGTCATCACTCGTCATGGACTCCAGGAAGCCGTCGACGACCTCGTTGGGGGTGGCGTTGTCACGCGGCGCCACGGCATACACCTGCACCTGGGAGTCACCGGGCTGTGAGGCGTCGACAGCCTTGACATCCCCGGTGACGGGCATCGAGCCGCACGCGGACAGCAGCACGACACCACATCCGAGCAGCGCGAACAGTCCCAGCACCCGTCCATGGCCGTCCCTACGACGGTCAGTGCCCACGATTCGTGTCCCCCCGCTCCGGGTCCTGCACTGCAGAGTCGAAATCGCCACCCGGCCGGTCCTCGGCGGCGCGCGCGACCACCCTTGCCCCGCTCCCCGGCAGGGCCGCCGGATGCACCGAGATCGGCGTCGTCCGGGGTGTCACGGGGGTACGCGAGGGTACGGGCAGCGCGGACCGATCCTTGCCACCGGGCTGGGCCGGCACTGCCGTCAGCCGGTGTTCATTCCCGGCCATGGAAGCGACCGCGGCTCGCTCCCGGTGCCCCCGGTTGCTCCGGGAGTCCTCGGGTTCCAGCGGTATCGGCGATCCGCGCAGCGGTTCGTCCGCCGTGCGCGGCAGAGTCAGCCGGAACTGCGAACCGCCGCCCGGCTCGCCCCACGCCTGCAGCCAGCCGCCGTGCAGCCGGGCGTCCTCCACGGCGATGGACAGGCCGAGTCCGGTGCCGCCGGTCGTCCGTGCGCGAGCCGGATCGGCCCGCCAGAAACGGTTGAACACCCGCGTCGCCTCGCCGGGCTTGAGTCCCACGCCGTAGTCCCGGACGGCCACGGCGACCGCACCTCCGGCCACCGCCATCCGCACCACGACATCCCTGCCCTCGCCGTGCTCGACGGCGTTGACCACAAGGTTGCGCAGGACACGTTCGACCCGCCGCGCATCGGCCTCCGCGATCACCGGCTGCTCATCGCCGACCACCCGGATACGGGTGCCCTTGCGCTCGGCCAGCGGCTCGGCCCCGCCGATCACCCGTCGTACGACCTGTCGCAGATCTATCGGCTCGGCCTCCAGCGCGGCGGCGCCCGCGTCGAACCGGCTGATCTCCAGCAGATCGGAGAGCAGCGACTCGAACCGGTCGAGCTGATCCCCGAGCAGTTCCGCGGAACGCGCCGTCACGGGATCGAAGTCGCTGCGGGCCTCGTGGATGACATCGGCGGCCATCCGTACGGTCGTCAGCGGTGTCCGCAGCTCGTGGGAGACGTCGGAGACGAAGCGCCGCTGCATCCGGGACAGCTCCTCCAGCTGCTGGATCTTCAGCTGCAGGTTCTGCGCCATCTTGTTGAAGGCCTCACCGAGCCGGGCGATGTCGTCCTCGCCGGTGACCTTCATCCGCTCCTGGAGCCTGCCGGCGGAGAGGCGCTCGGCGATGCCCGCCGCCATCCGTACGGGCGTGACGACCTGCCGCACCACGAACCAGGCGATGGCCCCGAGCAGCACGACCACGAACAGTCCCGCAGTCGCCAGCGTGCCCTTGACCAGCGTCAATGACTTCTCCTCCTGCGTCAGCGGGAAGAGGTAGTAGAGCTGGTACGGATTGTGGTCGATGTCGTAGAGCCGCTTGCCCACCACGAGTCCGGGCTGCGGCTCCTGTCCGTTCGCGTACTGGATCAGGGAGTACGTCTGGAACGCTCCCGGGCCCTTGTTCACGGAGTCCCGCAGGCTCTGCGGAATGCTCGCCGCCTCCACGCTGCCCGAGCCGCGCGGCGCACGGGTGCCCTCGTCGGCGCTGAGTGCCACCACGTTGAAGGCGTTCTTGCCGCCACTGGCGAGCTGATCAACGAGCTCGGTCCGCCAGGAGTTGTTGGCCGAGGTGCCGTCCGCAGCGTCGCCGCCCTGCCCACTGGGGGTGAGCGGGGCGTTCGCCTTCTCCTGGGCCGCCGCGAAACCGCCGGCGGCCTGGGTCTGGGCAGCCTTGCCCTTCGCGTCGAGCAGGCCGTTGCGCACCTGGCCGATCACGACCAGCCCGAGGAGCAGCACCACACCGAGCGACATGAGCAGCGTGCCCGCGACGACCCGCAACTGGAGGTTGCGTCGCCAAAGCCGCACGGCGGGCAGCAGCGGACGCCGCACCCAGCGCATCAGCAGGCGCGGCACAGGACCGCCGGGCGCCCGGTCGTGGAAGAACCGGCCACCCTGCAGAAGACGTCGGACCTGGGACACCTTGTGTCCTGGAGCAGCAGCCCGCTCCGCACGGGCTCCCGGCTCCCCGGGCTGCGGAGCAGCGCTACTCAGGGGCATATCAGCTCGGTCCGGCCTTGTAACCGACACCTCGGACGGTCACCACGATCTCGGGCCGCTCCGGGTCCTTTTCGACCTTGGAACGCAGGCGCTGGACATGCACATTCACCAGCCGGGTGTCGGCGGCGTGGCGGTATCCCCAGACCTGCTCCAGCAGTACCTCACGGGTGAAGACCTGCCACGGCTTACGGGCGAGTGCGACCAGCAGGTCGAACTCCAGCGGGGTGAGGGCGATCGACTGTCCCTCCCGCTTCACCGAATGACCGGCCACATCGATGACCAGATCCCCGATGGCCAGCTGCTCCGGCGCCGGTTCCTCGGACCTCCGCAGACGTGCCCTGATCCGGGCAACCAACTCCTTAGGTTTGAACGGCTTGACGATGTAGTCGTCGGCCCCGGACTCCAGGCCCACCACCACGTCAACCGTGTCGCTCTTGGCAGTGAGCATGACGATCGGCACACCCGACTCGGCCCTGATCAGCCTGCAGACCTCGATGCCGTCCCTACCGGGCAGCATCAGATCCAGCAGGACCAGGTCCGGCTTGGCCTCACGAAATGCGGCAAGTGCCTTGTCGCCGTCCGCTACGAACGACGGTTCGAACCCTTCACCACGCAGCACAATCCCGAGCATCTCGGCCAGTGCGGTGTCGTCGTCGACGACAAGGACGCGTCCCTTCATAATCGACATCATCCCATTAGCTAATCGTTACCTGCGATGATCTGGCACACAGCTCTGCCAGTCCGACCCCCGTGACCGGGGAAACTACTCCCTCCTCCGTGACGATCGCCGTGACCAGCTCCGGCGGTGTGATGTCGAACGCGGGGTTGTACGCCGGGGTTCCCGCCGGTGCCACGAGCAATCCGACGGTGTCCCCGCCTGCTCCCCCGACCTGCAGGGATGTGAGCTCCGTCACTTCATTCCCCGGTCGCTGCTCCACGGTGATCGATGCCCCGTCCGCGGTGTCCAGATCCACGGTCGTGGTCGGCGCCACCACGATGAACGGTACGTGGTGGTATTTCGCGAGCACAGCCAGCGGATAGCTTCCCACCTTGTTCGCCACCGATCCGTCCGCGGCGATGCGGTCCGCCCCTATGAGCACGGCATCCACCTCCCCCGCGGCGAACAGCGAACCTGCGGCGCTGTCCGTGAGCAAGCTGTACGGCATGCCATTGCGCGCCGCCTCGTACGCGGTCAGCCGGGCACCCTGCAGCAGCGGACGCGTCTCGTCCACCCACAGCCGACGCAGCCGCCCCTCCCGATGTGCCCCGAGCGCCACCGCGAAGGCTGTGCCCTCACCACCCGAGACGAGCGCCCCCGTATTGCAGTGGGTCAGCAGTCGATGCCCGCCGTCGGGCAGCAGTTCGTCCAGAAGTGCGAGCCCGTACCGTGCCATACGCCCGCTGGCCTCGGCATCCTCCCGGTGCAGCGCCCTGGCCTCGGCCAGCGCAACCGCCGCAGCCCGCTCCGGATCCGCTTCCTCCGCCATGGCCGCCCGGTACGCCCCGGCAGCCCGCCGCACCCCGTAACCGAGATTCACCGCGGTGGGCCGCGCCCGCTCCAGCCACTCCGCGGCCTCCGCCACGTCGTCTCCTCGCACCGCTGCCAGAGCCACGCCATAGGCCCCTGTGATGCCCAGCAATGGCGCCCCGCGCACCGCCAGCGTCCGGATCGCCTGCACCAGCGCGGGCACATCGGTGCACACCAGCTCGGCCTCCTTGGCAGGCAGCCGAGTCTGGTCGAGGAGCACCAGCACGGGGCCTTCCGGAAGCTCGTCCCAGCGAAGTACGGGGAGCGCGGGAGGCTCGATGCCCACCGCCGATTGCGCATCCTGATCAGCCATCCGCCCAGTCTGCCCGGTGAGCCACCCACAAATGAAGGTACGAAGGAGATACAGGGCCAGGCCCGTACCGGAGCAACGCGTGGCACGATGGCTGCCAACCTGCCGCGCCGATGAGCGGACGGGACCGTGAAGGAGCGAGAATGAACGACACTCCGGGCTGGGCCTCGCCCGGATCTGCCCCCTCCGAGGGTCAGGGGGCGGGCGTCCCCCGGCCTTCCGAGCCCATCGACGGCAGCGGCCCGGCAGGGAACTGGTCTCCCACGCAGCCGCCCACAGGGCAGTGGTCCCCACCGAGCGCTCCCGGCACAGGTCCCGGCGCACCACCCCCCGCCCCCGGCTGGGGCGGCGGAACTCAGGGCCCCGGCTGGGGCGGTGGGCCGCACGGCTCCGGCTGGAGGCAGCCGCCCGTCGCAGCCAAGCCCGGTGTCATCCCGCTCCGGCCACTCGGCGTCGGCGAGATCCTCGACGGCGCGGTCTCCACGATGCGCGCCCACTGGCGCACGGTCCTCGGAATCACGCTGGCCGTGTCCGTGATCGCCCAGATCGCGACCATCCTCGTGCAACGCTATCTGCTGCCGGAACCCGCAGCGATCGACCCGAACGCCACCGGCTCGGAGGCACTCCGGCAATCCGCCGACACCGCTCAGTCGGCGCTGGTCAACAGTGTGCCGTCCCTGCTCATCACCATGATCGCCACACTGATCACGACATCCGTACTGACCGTGGTGATCAGCCGCTCGGTACTGGGCCGCCCGGTGACGCTCTCCGACGCATGGGCCGAGGCCCGGCCCCGGCTTGCTCAGCTGCTGGGTCTGACATTGCTGCTGGCCTTGATCAGCGCCGCCATCCTGACGGTGGGCCTGCTCCCGGGCATGCTGGTCGGCTCCGCCGCAGGCGCCGGGCTCGTCGTCATCGGACTTATGGCCGCGTTCGTCGTCGTCATCTGGCTGATGGTCCGCTTCTGTCTCGCCGCGCCGGCGCTGATGTTGGAGCGGCAATCGATCACGACCTCCATGCGCCGCTCCGCGAAGCTGGTCAGGGGCGCATGGTGGCGGACCTTCGGCATCCTGGCACTCACCTGGCTGCTGACCCTCATCGTGAGCGTGATCATCGCCATCCCGTTCAGCGTCATCGCGATGGCCATGGACGGCGGCGGTATCGGCTCCTTCCTCACGGACGGCTCCACGGACTTCGGCTGGCCGTTCCTGATCGTCTCCGGCATCGGTCAGGTGATCACCGCTACCATCACCTATCCGCTCTCCGCTGGTGTGATGGCCCTGCTCTACATCGATCAGCGCATCCGCCGCGAGGCACTCGACCTCGAGCTCGCCCGGGCAGCGGGCCTGCCCGGATACGACACCAGGAGCTGATGCCGTGTCGGGGGCGGGGGGCACAACAGCAGCACGACTACTCATCCACGCGAGCAGTGACATACCCGTGGACACTCCACGTGTCCCCGCCCGCGAGGCCGCGAAGCACGAGCTGTCCAAACCGATGTACCACGAGAACGATCCCAACCTCCTCCAGCGCGGCCTCGACCGCCTCTGGGGCTGGATCGGCGATCTCCTGAACACGGCCTCCGGCGCCGCACCGGGCGGCCCACTCGGTCTTGTCGTGCTCGTACTGGTCGTCATCGGCCTGGTCGCCGCACTCTGGTGGAGGCTGGGCACCCCGCACCGCACCGTGCGTTCCGCAGACGCCCTCTTCGACGACAGCCCTCGCAGCTCGGCCGAACACCGGACGGCCGCCGAGGCCCACGCGACCGCCCACCGCTGGAACGAGGCGGTCCAGGAGCGCATGCGCGCCATCGTCCGCTCCCTGGAGGAGCGCGCCCTGCTCGACCCCCGCCCCGGGCGCACCGCCGACGAGGCCGCCGCCGAGGCGGGCCGTCCACTGCCCGCACACGCCACGCGACTCCACGCCGCCGCCAGAGAATTCGACGATGTCACATACGGCGGCCGAACCGCGGACCAGCAGGCGTATCTGGAGGTACGCGCTCTGGACCTCGATCTCGAAACCGCCAAGCCTCTCCTGACAGCCGCGGCCCAGGGAGCACCCGAATGACCGAGGTCACCGCCGCCCCCACCACCTCGGCATCCCTCGTCCCGCACCAGATCTGGATCCGCACCCGCGGTCTGCTGCTCGCTCTCCTCATACTCGTCGCTGCCGGAATCGCTCTGGCAACCATGCACTCCGGGGACCAGCACGGCCGGCTCGACCCCCGTTCCGCCGACCGCTACGGCAGCCGAGCCGTCGCCGAACTCCTCAAGGAGCGTGGCGTCTCCATTCATGTGGTCACCACGCTCGACGAAGCCACGGCCCAGGCCGGCCCTGAAACCACGCTGCTCGTCGCCTCCCCCAATCTGCTGACACCGCACCAGCAGAGGGAACTCCGTGCTACGACCGACCACTCGGCCGGCCGCACCGTCCTTCTCGCGGCGGGCCCTCCGTCCGTGGGCGCGCTGGTCCCCGGTGTCCGCGCGGAGTCCGCCGGACCGGTAGCCACCCGCGCCCCTCAGTGCTCCCTGCCCGCCGCCCGCAACGCAGGCGACGTCGAAACAGGAGGCTTCCACTACGCCTCGGACGACCTCGACAACACCATCGCTTGCTTTCCGAGCAACGGCCTCCCCACCCTGCTCCTGGTCGATCAGGGCGTGGGTGACACCGTTCTCCTCGGTTCTCCCGACCTTCTCTACAACGACCGGCTCGGAAACCAGGGCAATGCCTCCCTGGCCCTGCAACTCCTCGGTTCCCGCCCACATCTGGTCTGGTACCTCCCCTCGCTCACTGATACCTCTGCTGCCACCGCGAACGGCGGCAATGGCGCCCACGACGACCGCAGCTTCGTCGACCTGATCCCCCAGGGCTGGCTGTGGGGCACCCTGCAACTCGCACTGGCAGCCGTGCTCGCCGCCATCTGGCGCGCCCGTCGTCTGGGCCCGCTGGTGACCGAGCGGCTGCCCGTAGCCATCCGCGCCTCCGAATCCACCGAGGGCCGAGCCCGCCTCTACCGCAGGGCGAACGCCCGCGACCGGGCCGCCGACTCACTGCGCGCCGCCACCCGCACCCGTATCGCCCCACTCACCGGCGTCTCCCCACGCGATGCCCACTCCCCCGCAACACTCATCCCTGCCGTTTCCGCCCGTCTCAGCACCACCGGCAGCGACCTCCAAGCCGTGCTCTTCGGGCCCGTCCCGTCCGACGACGCCGCTCTTGTACAGCTGGCAGACCAACTCGACACCCTCGAAAGAGAGGTACGCACGTCATGAGCGCCCCGTCCCCAGTGCCCGCCGGGACCACCGAGACCGTCGGACACGGCGACACAGCCCGCGCATCCCTGGAAGCGCTGCGCTCCGAGATCGCCAAGGCCGTGGTCGGCCAGGACCCGGCAGTCACCGGGCTCGTCGTAGCTCTGCTCTGCCGAGGCCATGTCCTCCTCGAAGGCGTCCCCGGCGTGGCCAAGACCCTCTTGGTCCGGGCTCTCGCGGCCTCACTCGAACTCGACACCAAGCGTGTCCAGTTCACCCCCGACCTGATGCCGAGCGACGTCACCGGCTCACTGGTCTACGACGCACGCACGGCAGAGTTCTCCTTCCAACCCGGGCCTGTCTTCACCAACCTGCTTCTCGCCGACGAGATCAACCGCACCCCTCCCAAGACGCAGTCCTCCCTCCTGGAAGCCATGGAAGAGCGCCAGGTCACCGTCGACGGAACCCCTCGGCTGCTGCCCGAGCCCTTCCTCGTAGCCGCCACGCAGAATCCCGTCGAATACGAAGGCACCTACCCGCTCCCCGAGGCCCAACTGGACCGGTTTCTCCTTAAACTGACGGTGCCATTGCCGTCCCGCGACGAGGAGATCAACGTCCTCACCCGTCATTCCGACGGCTTCAATCCGCGCGACCTCCAGTCAGCGGGCATCCACCCCGTCGCCGGCCCGGCCGATCTGGAAGCCGCCCGCAACGCAGTCGCCCAGACCAAGGTCTCCCCCGAGATCGCCGGCTATGTCGTCGATATCTGTCGTGCCACGCGTGAATCCCCCTCGCTCTCCCTCGGTGTTTCTCCCCGAGGCGCCACCGCTCTGCTGTCGACCGCCCGTGCCTGGGCCTGGCTCACCGGCCGTGACTACGTCATTCCGGATGACGTGAAAGCCCTGGCACTCCCCACGCTTCGCCATCGCATCCAACTGCGGCCAGAGGCGGAGATGGAGGGAGTCACCCCCGACTCCGTCATCACCGCAGTCCTCGCCCACGTACCCGTACCCCGATGAGGCGGTGACCGTGGCCCTCACCGGACGTACCGCCTTGCTGGCCGCCTTGGGGTCACTCCCTGTAAGCGTCCTGGCTCCCAGCTGGACGGGCTTGCTCGCGGTCAACGCACCGCTCTCTCTAGCGATTCTGTGCGACTATGCCCTGGCCGCGCCAGTGCGAACGCTTCAGTTCACCCGATCCGGTGATACAACCGTTCGACTTGGCGAGGCCGCCGAGGTACAACTCACCGTAACCAATCCTTCCCGTCGCCGCCTGCGGGCACACCTCCGCGACGCCTGGCCGCCCAGTAGCTGGCCCACCGGCACGGAGCAGACCTCATCCCGTCACACGCTGACGATCCCGGCGGGGGAACGCCGCCGGCTGACCACCCTCCTGCGACCGACACGGCGCGGTGACCGCCAAGTCGAACGCGTCACCGTGCGCTCGTTCGGACCTCTAGGGCTTGCCGCCCGCCAGGGAAATCACGCAGTCCCATGGACGGTACGCGTCCTGCCCCCCTTCACCAGCCGCAAGCATCTGCCATCCCGCCTCGCCAGGCTCCGCGAGCTGGACGGCCGCACCAGCGTCCTCACTCGTGGAGAGGGCACTGAGTTCGACAGCCTGCGTGCCTACGTGCCCGGTGACGACACGCGCTCCATCGACTGGCGCGCTACAGCACGTCAGTCCGCCGTCGCAGTGCGAACGTGGCGCCCCGAGCGGGACCGTCACATCCTCGTCGTCCTGGACACCGGCCGTACGTCGGCGGGTCGTGTCGGTGACGTGCCCCGTCTCGACGCCGCTCTGGACGCGGCCCTGCTCCTCACAGCGCTTGCCACTCGTGCGGGCGACCGCGTGGATCTGCTCGCCTACGACCGCCGCATCCGCGCCCAGGTCCAGGGCAGGTCCGCGAGAGAAGTCCTGTCGGCCATGGTGAATGCACTGGCGCCGGTCGAACCCGCACTCGTGGAAACCGATGCCCGGGGACTCAGCGCTGCCGTTCTTGCCAACGCTCCTCGTCGCTCCCTGATCGTGCTCCTCACCGGTCTGGACGCGGCGCCTGTAGAAGAGGGCCTGCTCCCTGTCCTCCGCCGGCTGACCCAGCGCCACACGGTGCTGGTGGCTTCAGTGGCCGACCCGCACATCGAACAGATGGCAGAAGCCAGGGGCACCGTGGACGCGATCTACGAGGCCGCAGCCGGCGCACAGGCTCAGGCACGGCGACTCCGCACCTCAGAGCAGCTCCAGCGCCACGGCGCGGTGGTCGTCGATGCCACCCCGGACAACCTCGCCCCGGCTCTCGCCGACGCCTACCTGGCTCTCAAGGGAGCGGGTCGCCTCTGACTTACCGCTCGCGTCAAAGAATTCACTCATCGGGAAAGGACCCTCCCAACGGACCGTGAACGCAGAAAAGCCCCGTGCCACAAGGGCACGGGGCTTTCCCGTAAAAGGAGTTCGGCGGCGTCCTACTCTCCCACAGGGTCCCCCCTGCAG